>CAZEPS010000313.1:0-4336 GCA_964514165.1 uncultured Leptospirales bacterium | reverse complement strand
GGGGGGGGGGAGGCGAATGTGGCCGCGAGCCTGGCGCTCCAGGGGCTCAGTTCCCGCTTCATAACCCTTCTTCCCGACAATGCCCTGGGGGAGGGATGTGTCTCGTACCTGCGCGGGCTCGGTGTTGACTGCGGATTTATCCCCATGGTGAAGAATTCCCGCATGGGCGTATATTTCATGGAAAAGGGGGCCAGCCAGCGGCCCTCCCGGGTCATCTATGACCGGTCACAGAGCGCGATAAGTGAAATCAATGAGAATGACGTCAACTGGGACAGGGCACTGGACGGGTGCGGATGGTTCCACGTCACCGGCATAACCCCGGCCCTTTCGAAGAAAGCGGCTGACGCGGCGCTCCGTTCAGTGGAAACTGCCCGAGTAAAAGGGGCGGTGGTCTCCTGTGATCTGAACTACCGTGCGAAACTCTGGAAGTACGGGGCCGGGCCGAAAGAGGTGATGACGAAACTGGCGTCCATTTCTGACGTGATCATAGCCAACGAGGAGGACGTGCAGAAGTCCCTCGGGATAGGCCTTGACATTGATCCCGAGGGGGGCGAGATTGACCGTTCCCGGTATGAGGAACTCGCCGGCCAGGTGCTGAAGTCGTGCCCTGAAGCGAAATGTATCGCCATAACCCTGAGGGAAAGCGTTTCCGCCTCCCACAACCGGTGGAGCGCCTGCCTGAGCGATCGCGAAGGGACCGTGTTTTCCCGGACTTATGACATAACCCACATCGTTGACCGGGTCGGCGGGGGGGACAGCTTCTGCGCCGGTCTCATTTACGGCCTCTCCCACTACCGGGCCCGGGAAGAGGCCCTCGAGTACGCGGTCGCCGCGTCGTGCCTTGCCCATTCCATCGAGGGGGACATCAACCTGTCTACCCGCGAAGATATAATCAACCTCATGGGGGGCGACGCCTCCGGGAGGATCAAGAGGTAACCAATATGAAATCAAGCCTGTCCACATTCGTATATTTTCGGTATCCCCTGCTTGAGGCGATACGGCGCACCGGCGCCCACGGCTTCGACGGGGTGGAGATCTGGGGCGGCAGGCCCCACGCCTACTGCGATGACATGACCAAGGTGCGCAGCGCCGAGGTGAAGATAGCGGTGCAGGACGCCGGTATCGAGATATCGAACTTCATCCCGGCCCAGTTCCGCTACCCGGTGAACATCGCCCTGTCCGACGAGAAGATCCGCTCCGGGAGCGTGGATTATCTGAAAAAGAACATCGACGTGGCCGCCGAGGTCGGCTCTCCCTACGTGAGCATCTGCCCCGGGTTCACCATCCACGGCATGTCGTACCAGGAGGGGTGGGACTCCATGATGAAGAGCTACCGGGAGCTGCTTGATCATTCAAAGGAGATGCCGGTGGAGCTCATCATCGAGCCGGGTAACCGGTACGAGACCGACCTTATCGTGACCGTGGACGACTGCCTCAGGGCCCTGGAGGATCTCGACGGGAAGATGGGTATCCTCGTGGACACGGGGCACTGTTTCATCAACCGTGAGTCCCTCACCGACGTCGTGGAAAAGGTGAAGGGGCTCACCTGCCACTTCCACATCGACGACAACAAGGGGGTAACCGACGACCACCTTGTCATGGGGGAGGGTGTGATTCAGTACGATATTTTTCTCGAGAAGCTGGAGAATTCGGGCTATGACGGCTTTCTCGCCGTGGAGCTCGGATTCGGGTACACCGTGGACCCGGACCCGGCGGTGCGGAAGAGCATTGAGTTTTTTAAAAAGAGGAAAAAGGAGTCACAATGAAAGTCAACAAGCCGGTAAACCGGCTCAACAACGAGCTCCCGAAAGTCGGTATAAAACCGGTCATTGACGGCCGCCGCAACGGGGTGCGCGAGTCCCTGGAGGAGCCGATAATGGCCATGGCGCAGTCCGTTGCAGAGCTCATAACCGCCGCCCTGCGGCACCCCTGCGGCCTGCCGGTGGAATGCGTACTATCGGACACAACGATCGGCGGCGTGGCAGAGGCTGTGCGGTGCGCCGAGAAGTTCCGCCGCGAGAACGTGGGCGCCATACTCCACGTGACCCGGTGCTGGTGCTACGCCGCCGAGATAATGGATATGGATCCTTTCGTACCGAAAGCAATCTGGGGGTTCAACGGCACCAAAAAGCCCGGGGCCGTGTACCTGGCCGGGGCCATGGCCGCCCACGACCAGAAGGGGCTCCCCTGTTTCAAGATATACGGCCGCGACGTCCAGGACGAGACCGATTTCTCAATACCTGAAGACGTGAAGGAGAAGATCCTCCGGTTCGTGAAATCGGCCCTGGCCCTGTCTACCATGCGGGACACCGCCTACCTCTCCATGGGAGGGGTCTCCATGGGTATCGGCGGCTCCATCGTGGACGCCGGTTTCTTTCAGCAGTACCTGGGGATGCGGAACGAGTACGTGGACATGACCGAGTTCGTCCGCCGCATCGACCGGGAGATCTACGACCGCAGGGAGTACGCCCTCGCCCTGAAATGGGTGAAGGAGAACTGCGAAGAGATGGATGACCCGAACCCGGAGGAGATCCGGGAAGCGGCTGAAATAAAAGAAAAGAACTGGGAGACCGTGGTGAAAATGGCCCTCATCGCCCGGGACCTCATGATCGGGAATGATACACTGAAAGATATTGGTTATATGGAGGAGGCCGAGGGTCACAACGCCCTGGCCTCCGGCTTCCAGGGGCAGCGGCAGTGGACCGATCACTTCCCCAACGGTGACTTCATGGAGGCGATCCTCAACTCCTCCTTCGACTGGAACGGTATCCGCCAGCCCTTTATCGTGGCCACCGAGAACGACTCCCTGAACGGGGCCTCCATGCTCTTCGGGCACCTCTTGACCGGGGCGGCCCAGATCTTCGCGGACGTGCGCACCTTCTGGAGCCCCGAGGCCATACTGCGGGTCTCTGGCACGCGGCTCACCGGTCCCGGTGAACAGGGCTTCATCTACCTTACCAACTCCGGGGCCGCGGCCCTGGACGGCGCCGGACTTCAGGAGATAGAGGGGAAGCCGGCCATGAAGCCGCACTGGGAGATCGCCCCAAACGAGGCCGCTGCCTGCGTCAGGGAAACGAAGTGGGGAAGCGGGAAACTGGTGACATTCCGGGGCGGCGGGTTCTCGTCGTCGTACGAGTCCCGGGGCGGGATGCCCATGACCATGATCCGCCTCAACATGGTGAAGAACCTGGGGCCGGTGCTCCAGGTTGCGGAGGGGGAATCGATTGACCTGCCGAAAAAGGTCCGCGACGAGATAGTGGGCCGCACGGACCCGACCTGGCCCCGGACCTTTTTCGCGCCGCGGCTCACCGGCGCCGGCGCTTTCAGGGACGTGTACGCGGTGATGAACCGGTGGGGGTCGAACCACTGCTCCCTATCATACGGGCATATCGGGGCCGATCTCATAACCCTGGCCTCGATGCTCAGGATACCGGTGGCCATGCACAACATCGAAGAAGAGCAAATTTTTCGGCCCGCGGCCTGGGACTCCTTCGGCACCGACGGCCTCGAGGGGGCCGACTTCAGGGCCTGTTCCGCTTACGGCCCGTTATACGGTAAATACTGATGGAAGTGCCCTTTCAAATAGATATCAAGGAAAAGGTGGCGGTGGTCACCGGCGGCGGCGGCGTGCTCTGCGGGGCCTTTTCCGAGGCCCTGGCCGCGTGCGGGGCAATGGTGGCGGTACTCGATTTGAAGAAGGAGAACGCCGACCGGGTCGCCGAAAAGATTACGTCCGCCGGCGGTACCGCCCTCGGCGTAGCGGCCAACGTCCTCGAGAAGGAGAGCCTCGTCGAGGCCCGTGACCATATAAACGAAGAGTTCGGCGTGTGCGACATCCTTATCAACGGGGCCGGGGGGAACCACCCGAAGGGGACCACCACGAAAGAGTACCTCTACCGGGAGGACCTAAAAAACAGCGATCTCGTCACCTTCTTCGATCTCGACCAGAAGGGGGTGGAGTTCGTGTTCAACCTGAACTTCATCGGGACCCTGCTCCCGACCCAGGTCTTTTCCCGTGAGATGGTGAAACGGAAGGGGGCGGTCATCGTGAACGTCTCCTCAATGAACGCCTTTACCCCCCTGACGAAAATTCCCGCCTACAGCGGTGCCAAGGCATCGGTAAGCAACTTCACCCAGTGGCTCGCGGTCCACTTCTCCAAGGTCGGCATTCGGGTGAACGCCATCGCCCCGGGGTTCTTTCTCACTGACCAGAACCAGAGTCTCCTCATAACGAAAGACGGCTCCTACACGGAACGGGCCGAGAAAATACTGCGGAACACCCCCCTTGACCGCTTCGGCCGGCCCGAAGACCTGCTCGGTACCCTCCTCTGGCTCG
>CAZEPS010000312.1:0-4350 GCA_964514165.1 uncultured Leptospirales bacterium | reverse complement strand
GAAATTAATTATTCTTTAAACAAAAAAAGGGGGGGTATATACCCCCCCTTTTTTTGTAACGATAAATATAAATTGAACTTCTAACTAAAGCACTTACTCACCTTCGTATTCTGAAGCGTTAAAACTTCTTTTGGCAAGCTCCATGTCCATCATGAACAGTCCACTACCCTTGGAGCCCGCGAGCCTGAATTTCTCCAGCAGTCCGGAGGCGTTTGCTTCCTCTTCTACCTGTTCAGAAACGAACCACTGTAGCATCACGTTCGTAGCGTGGTCCTTTTCCTCGATAGCGAGATTCATCAGGTCGTTTATCCTGCCCGTAATGTACTGTTCATGCTTGTAGGCGTCCTCAAAGGCAGTTTCAGCGTCCTTCCATTCAGACGGAGGCTGATCAATCTGGCCGAAAATGACCCTGCTGCCGCATTCAAGAACGTAATCGTAAAACTTTTTTACGTGAGCAATCTCTTCCTGTGCCTGGACCGCAAACCAGTTCGCGATGCCGTCAAGGTTCTGGTCGGAAAAATGGGCTGACATTGCCATATACAGATATGCTGAATAGAGTTCTGCGTTAATCTGATCGTTTAGAGCCTGTTCCATTTTTTTACTGAGCATAATATCCCCCTTTATTCATTTAGGGGACTTCTAAAAAACTATGTTTTTGAAGTCCCCTTGTGTGCACAAAGTCTGATAAAACCAGCATTTACTATTATCTTTATAATTGTAAATGCTGGTTTTTAGATGTGCCCTTTATTGATTTCTCTAAATCCTTACCATGCTCCCCGTTTCTGGTTGGTTTACTCCCGGTGCTGTGGATTGTTCAGAGTTCTACCTTTCCCCGGAATATGCGGTAGACATAGGCCTGGTAACCGATAACCAGCGGCATCCCTGTTAATGCTATAATAAGCATTACGGTCAGGGTAAGCTTCGTGGAAGAGGAATTATAGATGGTCAGGTTCAGGGGCGCCTCAAAGGCGGTAACCAGGTTCGGGAACTGGATCCCCCCGACTATAACCCATAGTCCGAGAAAGGCGGTTGACGACAGGAGAAAGGTAGCCAAGTCGTTTTCTTTAAGGAGGGTAATCCGATACCCTGTCATGGCCACGATGAAGAGAACGACGCCAATCCAGGCGACCGGTTTCCCCAGGTTTTCAGGAATATACGTCAGGGTTGCTAAAAACGCGAGGAAGAATAGCGCAAGGTAACCGAGCCAGATATATGATGCCCACGCCCGGGCCCGCTCCTGAAGGGAACCGGTGGTTTTGAGCAGTGTGTATGAAAGCCCCTGCATCAAGATGGCTGCCAGACCCAGCAGGCCGGTCGCCAGGGGGAATGGCCTCAGGAGTGTGAAAAAATTGCCGGTGAAGTCCTTGGCCTCGTTCAGTGGAATGCCGATTATGATATTACCGAGGGCCACCCCGAACAGAATTGATACGACGAAACTACCGGTTGCTATGCTCCATTTCCAGATGTGCCGCCTCTCCTCATCCATGGACCAGAATTCCAAAGATACGGCCCGAAATATCAGCGAGAAGAGGACCAGCATCATGGCAAGGTAAAAACCGCTGAATACTGTGGCGTAAACATGGGGGAAGGCCGCGAACAGGGCCCCGCCGGCGGTTATCAGCCACACTTCGTTGCCGTCCCACACAGGGCCGATGGACTTTATCAGGGTACCGGTCTCCTTTTCATCTTTGGCAAGGAAAGGGAGTATGCTCCCGACCCCGAGATCAAATCCGTCAAGTATTGAATAACCGATAAAGAGAACTCCGATGAGAAAAAACCAGATAACCTGCAGTATTTCCAAAGTCTCCATAGTTAGCCTCGCAGAAAATGACGTTTATAGATATCCGAGTTTGACGTCCCCGGGGCCCTTCCTTATTATTTTCATCAGGAGAAACACGAAAATAACAAACAGGAGGGTGTAAATAAGGCTGAACATTATCAGGGAGAAGAGTATCTCCCCAGCCGGTACTGTCGGGGAGGCGGCGTCCGCCGTTCTTAAGAGTTTATACACGGCCCAGGGCTGGCGGCCCACCTCTGCGGAGATCCATCCCATTTCATTGGATATGAAAGGGAGGGGTATTGACAGAAGGAGAATCCAGAGATACCACCGTGCCTGAAAGAGTTTGCCGGTAATGATGAGTACAATACCAATGAGTCCTATCAGGGCGAAAAGGGACCCGAGGCCTATCATTATATGGTATGTCGTATAGGGGAGAAAAACTGGTGGAATATCAGCTTCATCGAAATCGTTGAGCCCCTGGATATATGCGTCGCTATCCAAATACACCAGATAGCTTAACAGTCCAGGTATGGCCACTTCCAGGTATGTTTTTTTCTCGGATTCGATCGGGATGCCGAAAACCGCCAGGGGGGCGTTTCTGGTCCCATCCCACAGTGCCTCGAAAGCGGCCATCTTCTCCGGCTGGGTCTTGGCTACCTGCACGGAATGGGCGTGGCCGCTGGCAAACTGTAGAATCGAAGACGAGATGAAGAGGACCAGTGATATGACCACAAGTTTTTTGGCGTAGTCCTGGTGCCGTTCTTTCAGGAGGTACCAGGCGCCGATGCCGGCCGCAAACAGGGAGCCGGTAATCCATCCGGCCAGTGTTGTGTGGAGTATTCGTTCGATGGTGGATGGATTAAATGCGGCGGCGAAGAAATCGACCAGTTCAGCCCTGCCGTCATTGATAATATAACCTGCCGGTGTCTGCATCCATGAGTTCGCTATGAGGATCCACACCCCGGAAAGATGGGACGCGAAAAAGACAAGCACTGCCGAAAGCCAGTAAAACCTCTTGGAGACCCTGTCTCTGGCGAAGAGGAGAACCCCCAGGAACACCGATTCAAGGAAGAATGAGAAGATACCTTCCGCGGCAAGGGGGGCGCCAAAGATGTCCCCTACCATCCGGGAATAGTTGGACCAGTTGGTGCCGAAGGAAAATTCGAGAACAATACCGGTTGCGACTCCGATGGCAAAGGTCAGGCCGAGAATTTTCACCAGAAACGTGTTCAAGTTCCTGTAGAGTTCCCTGTCGGTACGGAGATACATGGTTTCTATGATGACAATAATAAACGTTAAACCAAAGGTCAATGGTGGAAAGATAAAGTGGAAACCCGCTGCGACCGCGAACTGAATTCTGGAGAGTAATACCGGATCCATTGTGCTACCTCGCGAAATGATGTTTATGAGCGGGAATCTGGCGCATAAACAACGCTGTCATCCCGCTCCTGGCAAGTGTATAGTTTTATTCCGGTTCGAACTGGCTCTTGTCGGCGCCGCAGACCGGGCATACCCAGTCGTCGGGCACATCATCAAAAGAGGTTCCCGGTTTAACGCCGTTATCAGGATCTCCTGCTTCCGGATCGTAAACATAACCGCAAACCAGGCATACATACTTTTTCATTCACTTCCTCCTCTTGGCAATATTTTGTTAACAGTATAGACCAGCTTAAAAAATTTGTCGAGGATTATATCCCTCACTGATGAAATAAATCATCGTATTGAGGGTAGCAGCCCTCGATTTAAACCATAATACGTACCTCAATGGTTGACCTCTAGTATACTTGATAGAGGTTTCTAATGTTAAACCCAGATACAGGCAAACCCTGGCTGATGATAGTATATTTTCAGAAATCTGAATCAGCCTAACAATTGTACTTATTACAACATCAAGGAAGGGATGAAAAAATCAAGAAAAAAATTAATTGCTGACGCAATTTTTGCATATACCCTTAAGGTAGAGATGGTTTTCAAGAACCCTGTGGCCCTTGACGTATTTTTGTATATTAAGTTCTTCCTCATCAATTATGAGATCATAGATGTCACCGCATCTGACGCATTTGAAGTGGCCATGGAAATCGACAGTCGCGTCATAGCGGACTTCATTATCCTCAATGCTTATTGACTGGGCCAGACCCTTCTCCACAAAGAGTTTCAGGGTGTTATAAACCGTTGTTTTTGACAGGGTCGGTATCTGGTGTATTATACCGGAGAAAATGGTGTCCACAGTGGGATGAATCGGATTATCCATCAGGTACTGGTAGATCTTCAGCCTGTGAAAAGACGGGCTGATATTATTCTCGATGAGAATGTCCTTGACGTTCATCATAAATTATAAAGACCTTTTTCCTGAATTTCCAATCCCCTTCAACTTCCTGATGGGAAAATTCTTTATGTTAATGAGGCATGTCTATTGAAGATTATCAATGCAATAAAACGGCCATCATAGATATTGTCAATTTAAAAAAAACTGCCATTGTAATTGATACAACATTGAAACTGTCTCATTATTAATATACAGTTTTTTTACTTTTCCGCACACATTTTTTTAGATTTATATCACATTTTAT
>CAZEPS010000311.1:2470-4389 GCA_964514165.1 uncultured Leptospirales bacterium | reverse complement strand
TCTCCCAGATCCGGGGCACGCTGGTCAGGAGATGGGGCCTCACCGCGGTCATGACCTCGAGGAACTGCTTCGGGTCAGGGCAGTAGGCGATCTCTATTCCCCTGCTCATGCACCCGTAGGACCACATCCGCTCGAACACGTGGGAGAGGGGCAGGATGGCCAGGGACAGGTACCCCCTCCCGTAGTCCCGGAACCGTATCAGGGAGGGGAAGATCCCCGCCATGAAGCTCCTGTGGGTATGGACCGCCCCCTTCGGGTTGCCCGTTGTGCCGGATGTGTAGATGAGGGTGAGCATGTCGTCGCTCTCAACCGTGGCGAGGCGCTCATCAAGCTCGCCGGCCCGGGTCGAGTCTCTGCCGATGGCCAGGAGCTCCTCGAAGCTGAGGCTCTGACCCCCTGACAGGGCGATATCGTCGTCCATGGCGATGATCTTCTTGAGATGCCGGCTCCTGCCGATGATGGATTTCACCTTGTCGTACTGTTCCTGGTCGCCCGCGAAAATGACCGACACACCGGCGTCGTTCACGATGTATTCGACCTCTTCAGCGGAATTGGTGGCGTATATCGGGACCGTGACCCCGCGGATCGCCAGTATCCCCAGGTCGGAAATGGCCCACCGGGGGCTGTTCTTTGAGAAAACGGCCACCATGTCCCCGGTTTTCACCCCGAGCTCCAGGAGGGCCCTGGCCACGAGACGTATCTTCCCGTCGAATTCCCGCCAGTTAATGCTCTCCCAGGAGCCGTTTTTCATGTACCGGAGGGCGGGAAGGTCCCCGAATTCATCGGCCCGGTTCAGCATCATCCGGGCCAGGGTTTTCTCCTGTGCCAGGTATTCCTCGAATTCTTTGGTGTAATCAGGCTTCATTGTCATCACCTCGTCGCTCTGAAATGCATCCCGCTTCTATCTCCTGTATCTGTGCGTATAGTATCATTAATTAAATCGGCCTTCAACCTGTCAAGCCTAATGGGGAGGGATTATAACCGGATTATAGAATGGTCATTTCTCCGCCGGTTTTAACTTGTGCTATTCGAAAAAAGGATTATACTGGAAACCGGGTAAGAAACCGGGCTCAGAACAATGAAAATTCTCTACGGCGAAGGCATTTCTCTACCTTTATGAGCTGTTACGGGATAACCTGGCGCGGTACGAAGGGGTGAGCGGAAAAGGCGGGCTTGAGCTTCTCGACCGTATACTCGATGAGATGGAAGGATTTTAGGAGGGCCCGCCTGCTGCCGCGAGCAGTTCCCTGCCGGGGAAGGTGACGGTCCCGGAAGGGGCCCCGAGGAAGAGTTCCATGTTCTTTCTGAAGAGCCCGGCCGCGGCTTCGGCCCTTTCAATTGAACCGGCCATGCCGCAGCAGGCGGTGAGTGCAATCTCTTCGATTACTGACTGAACCATCATGACCGCGAACCTGACGGTTGCCGGCGAGTCGCTGCTGACTATGCCCTCCTGGACACCCTGCGAGAAGACCTCCCGCCACTCTTCTGCCGCGATACGGCGAATCATTCGGTCAAGCCTCGTTCGAAAAAGGAGATTGTTATCGGTGAAAAGGGACCGGAAACCGGGGCTCTGACCCCCGAATTCGGGCAAAAGGGGGTTCGCCATGGCCATGAGGCGGTTGAGCTTGCCGGCCGGAGCGATGTTCGTGTCAAAGATGACGCTTTTCCACGCTCCCAGGAGCCTCTCGCAGTACCGTTCCACCAGTGCGTCAAGGAGCTCCTCCTTTGACTTGAAATAGTAGTAGAGGGTCCCCCGGGAGATAAGGCTCCGGTCAAGGATATCGGTTATCGGGGTGGCGGCGTATCCATCGTGTAGAAAGAGGTCCCGCGCGGCATCGAGGATTTCGTTTCGGCGGATCTCACGCCCTTTAAGTATTATCATAGTATTAACCCGACATGCGGTTTAACCTGACAGTTAG
>CAZEPS010000311.1:0-2460 GCA_964514165.1 uncultured Leptospirales bacterium | reverse complement strand
TAAATCGACTGTCGGTCGAATTTATTATCTTTCAGGATTGCGTCAATACATTTTGTCGAAACCCGCAAATGAAAACCGGGATGTGAAGGTTTAACGCACTCTGAGCAGGTGATTCAGGCGACTTCTCCGTTGAGCGCCGACTGGACTGCCTCCTTGATCGACGAGTCGAAGAATGGTTTCGGTACAACCCACACCGGCCGGTAATTTTCGGTGAACGTGCTGTTTACAATATCGCTCATGGATGAAAGCACGATTACCGCCGGAGAAGATTTGTACCGGGCAGACCGCAACTCGGCTATGATCTCTTCCACCTTCCCGTCAGGAAGGGAATCGTCGATAATGATGATATGGAAATGTAATGAAGAGAGCATCCTTTTTGCCAGTACCCACCTGTGGGAGGCAACGCACTTTAAGCCATTGCTGTTCAGTACCCGATTAATCATGACCGATGTGATGCAGTCATTGTTGACGAGGAGTATACTTGCCTGCCCATTCTCACCGAATGTATTAATTCGATTCAAAGTCATAAGCGCAGCTCCGCGCAGTGGAGATCCTGTCTCCACCCGTATGATTTCATTAAAGAGCTGAGAGGAAAGATTTCGCGGCATGAGAGTCGCTCCTTAAAATTATGACAGCTCCGATGGTATAATAACTGGTATGGGCACACCGGTCTATTCAGGCATGGCATGATTAAGCGTTACCGGGATCCATGACGGTAATAACAGAATGCGGTATAAAATTTATGCTCTGTTTTATTATACACTGGCGGTTTGTTCGGCGGCCGTCAGGCGGAAAGCCCGTTTTCGGCCAGGTCTTTCCTGGCCAGGACCGTGCTCACCGTGGTGACGATCTCATCGCTCCCGAAGGGCTTTGACACGATCCAGAGGGGGCCGGAGTATTCGGCCATGAGGTCGTTCTGCTGTCTGCTCAGGGACGAGAGGACGATAATGGCCGGCGCGGTGTGGACAAAGGGGGCCCGGATACGCTTGATGAACTCCTCGAATTCAATTCCCGGGAGATTGTAATCGGCGATCAGGATGTCAATCTTCAGGGAACTGACGATACTCATGGCCACGTCCCACCGCTGTGCCGCGATGCACTGGAAGCCCATGGTGCCGAGGAGCCGGTTGATCATGGCGCCGGTCACCCCGTCAGGCTCAAGAAGGAGGATCTTTACCGGTTCACTGCTTTTGCTTTTGAGGATATAGTCTATCCGCATGAGGATGCCGGTGAACTGGCGGGAAATCCGCTCAAGGCGGTCAATCTTGCTCCCGTCAAATTCCACCTGGTCATAGTTCGCGATGTGGAAGATCCCCTCCACGAGTTCCTCGGTGAGGGATTTCACCGGTATGATGGCCAGGGTCCTGAACCCCTCTTCATCGAGGCAGGTCTTCCGGTAGTGCTTGACGCTGGCAAGCATGTTCATGATGCGCTGCCTGTCTTTCTCGTCAAAGGAAATCACCAGGCTCCCGAAATCGGTGAGGGCAGGGCCGGCCGTCACCTCCTCTCCCCGTATGACCATGCCGCAGAGGCATTCCAGGTCTCCCGGGTTTTTTCCCTGTATATTGAATGCCTTTTCCACGAACTCCTCGCTGTGGCCGGTGCTCCTGGTGATGCGGAATTTGTTGTCCCTGGTGCGGATGAATATCTTCTCGCAGTCGGTGATGGTCTCGATGACCTCGAAGTAGCAGTCCACCAGGCTCCCGAATATCGGCTTGAACCAGACCTCAATCATCACCCGCCTCCACGGTGATGGTGCGCGACATGGAGCAAATTTGTATAGAGCTGTTCATTTTTGCAGATATTTACAATTTAATTAAATCGTATTAAGGAAACATCATGACACTGTTGAAAAATTGTAAAGTCATTTTTTATGACGCCGCCTGTTCATCATCTACTATAGCAGTGACTGTTTCCACGATGTCCCGGTACAGAAAAGGCTTTGGAATGACATTGACGGGCCCTGGGTTTCGGACCGGGGAACCAGTGCGGCGTGTTGACCAGGTGCTCAGGAGGATAATGCCGGTCCCCATGATCGCGCATTTCTCTTCAATTTCATTGATGAACGCGTTCCCCGGGTGTTCCGCCATGGGGGCTGCCATAATGATTATATCAAACCGTTCTTTCTCAAGGAGTTCCGGTATGGAGGAGGGTGAGCTGGCCATGCGAACGGAATACCCCAGGTCGGAGAATATCCTCCTGAGCATAAGGGCGGTAATGGAATCAGGTTCGGCTATCAGTAGGTTCATGGTGCAATTCCTCGCTGAACTGTTTACTGGAACTGGAGCCTGTCAGAAAGACCAGGACATTTTGACAATACCCATGAATCATTATGTCACATAATGGGCATTACAATGGAGTTGTCAAGGAAAAACGATGCTGGGAGAAAAAAATTTAAAAAAATAGGCTCATTCCGGAATGTTGGGAAAAGTAGATAAAATAAAAAAAAGGGCTCTGACC
>CAZEPS010000310.1:0-4422 GCA_964514165.1 uncultured Leptospirales bacterium | reverse complement strand
ACGGCGAGCTTGGCCGCGATCTTGGCGATGGGAAAGCCGGTGGCCTTCGATGCCAGGGCGGAGCTCCGGCTCACCCGGGGGTTCATCTCGATGACCATGACGCGGCCGTCTTCAGGGTTCACGGCGAACTGTATGTTGGAACCGCCCGTGTCGACCCCGATCTCGCGGATGATGGCGATGGACATGTCCCGGAGCACCTGGTATTCCCGATCGGTGAGGGTCTGCTGGGGGGCAACGGTGATGGAGTCCCCGGTGTGGATTCCCATAGGGTCAAGGTTTTCAATGGAACAGATGATGACCACGTTGTCCTGCCTGTCCCGCATCACCTCGAGCTCGAACTCCTTCCAGCCGATGACCGATTCCTCGAGAAGCACCTGGCTTATGGGGGACTCGTCGAGCCCCTTGCGGACCAGGTCGATGAAGTCTTCCTTGTTGTAGACGATGTTACCCCCGGAGCCCCCCAGGGTAAAGGCCGGCCTGATAATTATCGGGAGCTTGATCTCGTTCAGCACCTGGAGAGCCTCTTCCAGGGTGGATGCAAGGACAGATGCCGGCACCTCAAGGCCGATGGCCACCATCGCCTTCTTGAAAAGGTCCCTGTCTTCGGCCTTCTGTATTGACTTGATGTTCGCGCCGATGAGCTCGGTCCCCTCCCGCTCGAACACCCCCCGGTCGTGGAGCGCCAGGGCGATGTTCAGGGCGGTCTGGCCGCCCACGGTGGGGAGCACCGCGTCGGGCTTTTCAATCTGGATGATCTTCTCAACCACCTCCGGTGTAATAGGCTCAATATAGGTGCGGTCGGCCAGTTCCGGGTCAGTCATGATGGTGGCGGGGTTGGAGTTGATGAGCACCACCCGGTACCCCTCTTCTTTCAGCGCCTTGCACGCCTGGGAGCCTGAGTAGTCGAACTCGCAGGCCTGGCCGATAACAATCGGTCCGGAACCGATAATGAGTATTGTTTTTATATCGTCTCTTTTTGGCATATTCGGTTTTTACGGATGTTCCTTATGGGGATTTCTCTGAATGAGTTATTATTGAAAATGGGTAAATATCGATTAGTGTGAGGGGGTGCATTATTTGTCAATTAAAATAATTGCAACGCGGCGGCAGTTCTCATCAAAAGGAAGCCAGCCAGTTTTCAGAGATAACGCGGACCTATTCCGCTTCAAGTCCGATAATCAAAACGTCATCCATGAATCTGTTGTCACAGAATGCGTGGGCCATTTCGTAAATAGTTTGAATCAGATCGCTTATGCTTAGATGAAAATTTTCTATTAGATAATCATTAAGCACGGATTCAAACATCGCTCCCTCACCGTCAGATGCCTCGATGAGGCCGTCGGTAAACAGCAGAATCTTGTCCCCTTTTTCCAGACTTATCGATTTCTCAGAAGTATTGATATCATCAAAAACCCCGAGCAGCCTTCCCCGGGACACCAGGTTTGTGATGGTCCCCCTTCGAAGCAGTAAGGGATACAGGTGCCCGGCCCTTCCATAGTGAAGGATTTTCTCGCTGCTGTCGTATATACCGTACCATGCGGTCACGTAATTATCACCGGTATTATTGATTATTTTCCTGTTTATAAATTCCAGCAGCCGTGACGGTTTCGTCTTCGCTTCCCCTGCGGTATCCAAAAGGATCTTTATCATGCTCGTTATCAGGGCCGCGGCCATGCCATGCCCGGAAACATCGCCGATAAAAATACCGTGCAGGTTTTCCTCTTTCAGCTTGATGAAATCGTAAAAATCGCCCCCCAGGAGCGCCATGGGCTGATAAATTACCGTGATCTTCAGACCATCTACCACCGGCGGCTTCGAGGGCATGATGCTGAACTGAACTTTCCGTGCCAGGAGCAGCTCCTGCTCGATGTAGAGATTCTTCTCCTTGAGGGCAATCTTGTCCCTGATATCGTGACCAACGATGACCGTGCCGACCTTTTCATTGAAATCGTCGTAAATTGTCGATGCTGACAGGTTCACCGGTACTATCTGCTTATTCTTTGTACAAAAAATTACCTCCCTGTTCTGAAATGTTTCATCAAAGGTTTCAGGCGTAGATTCTGTGAAATCGCCGGCGATGAAATCGATGATATCCCTTCCCAGGAGATCGTTCATGTCATACCCCAGGCTGTTTCCGACCTGCCTGTTCACCAGTATAATCTTATGTTCAGGGTCCAGGAGGATCATCAGGTCCATCATGGTCGAGAGGACCTTTTCTGTGGCAATGGTCGTGGACATCACCATGAGTTTATACCGGCTTATGGCGAACCAGATGCCCGCGACGCTGAACAGGAACGAAAGGTGACCGATAACGGGAAGGTTCAATTTAAGAATAAGATTTATGACATTGAATCCATAGACTGATACCAGGGATATCACGAATGAAATGATAATCACCATGGCCTGTTTTCGTTTCCTGGCGGAGCCGGTGCGGAACATGAACCTGATGAGAAGAAAAAAGGACAATAACATAAAGACAATGTTGTATATCATATAGAGCCAGAACCAGGGGGAGTCGTCCGCCGGTATTTCATAGATGACCCCGTTTCTCCACTCGAAGCCCCTGGCAAAGAGAATGCCGGTAATCGATTTTACGAACAGGATTACCGGAAGAATGTACATCAGCAGCAGGGGCCATCGTGTCTTTAAATACCTGTTCACTTCAGTGAAGTCGACGCAGAAATGGAGGATAAATACCGGCATGAAGGTCCATCCTAAAGACGATACCCGGTACCAGAAAAACGCGGTCTCAGGATCGGTTGCCGAATATATAAAGGTGTAGCCGAGCATCCAGAAACTGAAACTGACGACGATAAAAAAGAAGTACCGGTTGACCGACAGTTTCCAGTTCAACCGCATAACATACAGGCCAAAATACAGGCCCATGATAAAAGAGAAGAACGACAACAGGGATAAATAAAACATGGCCATTGGATATATAAAATCCATACGCCGGTTGGCGTCAAGTTGAAATCTGAAATCCCACTCCAGCCTCCCAGGGCCTTCTTTTCCCTCCCGGCTTCTCAATCAATAATGGTAAGATCGAGGACTCGCTGTTGTTTTGGTTCCCCGCAGAATCAGAATAAACGCTATATGAAGCCATATGACCTCGACTCAACTTCGCCAAATTACACCAGTAACTGGTAGTTCTTTACAAAATAATTCAAAAAGTGGTTGTTGAATGCCGGGATCATGATGCACAATGTTCTTTGTTATGCATATCATGAAAGTTTCCAAATAAGACAGGTAACATACCATGAATACACGGATAACCAGACTATTTGGTATTAAGTACCCGATCCAGTGCGGGGGGATGCTCTGGCTGGCCAGGCCGGAACTTGCCGCGGCCATCAGCAACACCGGGGCCATGGGCAACCTCACCTCCGGCAACTACGACACCGCTGACGACCCGGCGGCCGGCGGCATAGTGGAGTAAAGATGACATTGTTCCGGAGTTACAGTTTTGAAAGAAAACGAACAGTATATAAAAACAGGTAAGTTGTATAATCTGTTTTCTGCATTGCTTGCATTTTCAGCCTGGGGGGGATGGGCCTTCCTGGTAAATGGCAATCATGGATTAAAAAAGCAGTTTATTTCCGGAGTTACACAGGGGACAGCAAGCTTTATTATTACACTGATTATGGTTCGAATTACCGCTTTTTTTTATAACCGCATCTCCGGCCATGTCAGGATTAACCGGATTCTGCTCCCGGCCGTGTCTACTGTTTTAATTACTGGTTGTGGACTGGTTATCATTCATAACCTGGCAGGTACTCCCAATATTTTTTACACGATTGCGCCGTCTCAGGTTATTGCGCTAATATTCTGCATGATAACAACAATCAAACTTGATAATACAAAGAAATACTATTAAATAGAAAACAGCTACCGAAGCCAAGGATGGCGAAGGTAGATGCTCACGACTGATTTTTCTTCATAATAATAGCAATATTGCCATATTCGCTTATCGTGTTTCCTGATAAAGCATCATATTCGTGTTCGACATCATGTAATCCCCTTGTGTCAACATAGTTGTCGCCTAACTTACTAGTCCATTCACCTGTTTGTAATTGTCGAGCTGCATGAGTTGGCTTATTATAATTATCAACATGAATTGCAATTTTCTGGAAACCTTCTTCAAAAATTACTTGAGTCACATGTAACATATCCAATTTTTTCAAATGCAGATACTAATGCATCTATTTTATCGTCTATAGAATTAAAAAGATTTGTAATCAATGTGATATAAATATTATCTTTTGTTGAATCCAAGTAATGAAAGAATAATTCTTTTTCACCATTTGACATTGATTTCTCCATTTTCTAGCATTATTTTAAATTATGTCTCATTCCGGAATTTTGGGCGAAATAATAAGAGGCTCTGACCCCCTACCAAAAATACACCGGCAGCCGCTTACGATA
>CAZEPS010000309.1:0-4450 GCA_964514165.1 uncultured Leptospirales bacterium | reverse complement strand
ATATTAACATTTTTCTTTTAATATTCATATAATTACATATAGCTGAATAGTTACAAAAATAAAATGTTTGCCCTGGAAATGCGTTTAGCTGTACAATAACAGCATGGTCATGTATACCGAAACAACAACAGTCAACCGGTGCCGGCCCGGGTTTAACGCTTCCTGCGCCCTTTGCTGCGGCAGTCATAACTATTTATTGTCCCCTGATCAGCTGGAGGAGATGTTTCTGGACAGGACCCGCGGATGTTTCCAGCCCGAGATCAAGCATCCGGAAGTCTCAAATGCCGAGAAGCTCTTTCATGAAGAAATCCAGTGCCCAAATATCGGTATGCGTTCATCAGAACCCGGAATGATCGGCTGTCTAGCCTATGATGATGAAAATTTTCAGACGAATGAGGCGGGCGTATTTTTTAAAGGGATGTGCAAATCATTTTAT
Source organism: uncultured Leptospirales bacterium (assembly GCA_964514165.1). Taxonomy (GTDB): domain Bacteria; phylum Spirochaetota; class UBA4802; order UBA4802; family UBA5550; genus CAZEPS01. The sequence continues at coordinate 4,014 of CAZEPS010000309.1, read as the reverse complement.
TGTCCTGCCTGGTACGACCTGACCGACAGACAGATATTATTTGCCGCACAGCTCATGGGCGACTGGTACAACTACAGTCTTTTCATAAATGATACTGAATCAGTCAGGGAAATATGCGCGGAGTACCGTCATCCGGAAGAGGTTCCGGCCGAATTCCTGGAAATGGTCAAGGAGGAGCTTAAAGAACGGTTTTTAGAAGAAGACGGCAAGTAAAAAAGGGATCTAAACCGGTACATCTTCTCCCCTGTCGCCGGCCCGGTGTGTTACCTCTTCCTCATGGATATCATCACCGGCCTCTTCGTCCTCTATCGATTCTGCTTCCTGTCTCAACTCATCCCCCTTCCTCGAGAGGGCCTCAAGGTTCTGGGTGAGTTCATCGGCGCTCATGTCCACAATCCGCGAGTAGGTCTTGACCAGGTCGGAATTCTCCAGGGTATTCTGCGAAAGCTCGGCGATGCTGTTTATGGCCCTGGTGAGCTCGTCCACGACCTCTTTCTGCTGAATTGAGAAATCATATATATTCGACGATATCTCAGTATGCCTGGTAAGGTTTTCCTGTATCTGGCTGTTCATTTTGATAAGGCCGTTGGTGAAATCGACGGTCTCCGAGAGAACGTCCCGTGTCTCCTGTATCTTGGTCCGCACATCACTGAAGATTGACGAAGTGCCGCTTATGTATTCTATTTCACCTGAGATTTTCTCGGTGTGTTCGCTTATGGTATTCTGGATTCCCTTGACGAGCTCACTCGTCTGGTCGGCCAGCTTGTTGACCTCGTCAGCCACGACGGAGAAACCCCTGCCCGCATCGCCGGCGCGGGACGCCTCGATTGCCGCGTTCAGGGCGAGAAGGTTTATCTTGTCCGCCACCTCGTTGACGGCGTTTATGGCCTCTTCGATGCTCTTGAGATATTTGGCCATGTCCTCGATGACCTGCACCGACCTGCTTATGGTCTTCTCGCCGCCCTCAATCTGATCGACGGCCTCGTTGATACTGCCGGTGAGCCGGTCTATCCTCTCGGAAAGCTGCCCGCTGCTCTGGTTGATCTGTGAGATATCGCTCTTCACCGAGTCGGAACTGCCCAGCTGGACTTTCACTTCATCCAGGTTCGATTCAAAGTTGGATGACATCTCCTCGTATGCCGAAGCGGTCTGTTCCACGATGGCGGTGAGTTCCCGCGCGATATCGGAAAGGCTCGCGGCAGCGGAGCGGAGATCGGCGCTCACGTTCTTAACCTCACCAGAATTGACTGTGATGGTATCCACCATCGACTTCAGTGATTCCACCATGCCGTTGAACGACTTCGTGATATACCCGAGCTCATCCTGGCCCTTTGCCTCGAGTTTAACATCAAAGTTGCCGCTGTTTACCTCCCGTAGCCCCCGGGACAGGTTCCTGAGGGGAGTGATGAGGATTCCCGCGAAGAAGAACTGAAAACCGAAGCGAATCACCACCAGGAGCACGGCGAGCATGATGATATATCTCAAGACAGCAGGATGCATGTACTCGCGGTACTCGGTATAGGGATAGCCCACCTCGTACACCGTATTCTCCTCAAAATCAACGATCATGTAGCCTATGTAATGGCTGTTACCGTCACTGCCGATACGAAATCGACGCGTTCCCGCGGACCTCACGGGCGCCAGGTACCTCATGATCTCCGCCTTCAACGCCTCTCCATTCGAGGCGCTCCTTTCGAGGTGATTCCGGAGCACGGTGAAAAAGTAAACAAAATCTTCCGGTTTTTCAAGGGCATCCAGGTACGATCCCAGGGCGTCCCGAAACGCAAAAGCATCCAGCTCGCCGATCTTGATCCTGTGGTAACGGACGGTGTCCGCCACAGTGGAAATATACATCTGCATGGCGTCCCCGGAAGACGTTCCCGTTCCCCTTTCTTTCATCTCTGCGACACGGGCCCGGATTGCCGTCCTGTATCCGGCGAGATAGGGGGATGCCTGGTCAAGCAGCGCGTCGAGGACGCCGCCCATTTGGGACTCATCGAGCCGGCCGATTTTCTCGAAGAGCAGGGTCCCGGCGAACTCCGCCTTTTCATCCTCCAGATCGACCGTCCCCTTACCGAGAATCACCTCCATCTCTCTCACTTCGGCATCGTAACGGGCCTCGTAGGCCGAGTCAATGACCTCGCTGCCTCCACTGGTCACGAACTCCGATGATTTCTTTTTTATATAATCAAAGGCGTTGTCCTTGTCTTCCAGAGAAAAATAGCTGAAGAACTGTATCATGGCGAGGAAGGTCACCAGGCTTATGCCGATGATCTTGCCGAGAAATGAAATGCGGTCCCTGGTGTTATTGACGTAAATCACTCCCAGGAGAAAGAAACCGAAAACGTTGAAGATGACCCATACGTTCTGGAACACCGCCCTGGATATCCTCGCGTCCCTGCTCATGGTATTGGCGATGGAGGGGATGATGGTCGCGATGAGATAGGCGGCGATCAGGAGGCCGATTACTCTGCGGTGTCCCCTGGCGATGATGAGACGCCAGACTGCAAGGATAATGCTGCAGAGGATAAAAAACTGTATGAGGTAGGCGATGATGCGGCTCTCATACTCGGCGTTGAAGTCCCAGTAGTCCCCCCTGAAATGAAACACCGTTTCTCCACCGGCGGTATTGAATATGAAGAAGCCGGTAAAACCCAGAGATATGATATAGGCGAAAACCAGGTACACGCGGGAGAACCGGGGAGCCCTCTCATCCGGGAAAGAGAAAAACAACATGGTGAAGTGTACTATGGCGAGGAGTATCATCGATACCGTTATATAGCGGTGATACGCCGCCAGGGGATGATACAAACTCGATGATATGACATAACCGAAGTTAAATATGGCCATTATACCATAGGAGACCGCGAGGTGGAAGGTGGCCTTCGACCTGTCCCTGACCGTGAAAAGGAAAAAAAACATAGTGAAGAAGAAAGCCACACCGATGAGCGATCCAATGGAAAAGGAATTCAGGTAGATTATTCTGTCAGGGCTCATTACATATTTCCGGTTTTATCGCCGCCGCGATGATCCGATTCATGCCGCCAACGATACTAGCACAAATCGCCATCTGAAAGCAACTATATTTAATTAATAAAACACATTTTCATTGTCGGTTTTTCTTGATAACAATATAAGCCTTATGCACGGCAATTCAAATTCAGAGTATCGGTCCTTAAAAAATTTTTCGGTGAAAACAGAACATAAACTATCAAGGGGACATCTATAAATCGGTTTTATTCAAATTTTAAGATGGATTAAAACGATTTAAACCTGAATATGTACCCCAAAGGGCCTCTTAAAATGAATTTTTAGAAGCCCCCATGCTTGAGGTTCCATTAATTTTTGATTTTTGAAACTATCTATGATAATATACTTTACAAAACAGGATTTCACAGTATTTTATAATTTTAGATGTGCCCTTTACTCAATAATTATTCCTAAACATGTTTTTTAGAGCACAATAATTGCACACTAATTTTCCGCCGCCTTTAACGGCGGGAAATTATATAGCTAATTTTTATAAAAATGTACATCTATTCAGCAATAGCTGAGTAGATACCTGAATTTTACTCACAGTAAATATGTAAACGGATATGAAGACCCCTGAACTGCGAATAAAAGCCATTCATACAGAGAATGATGAGACCCTCCGCATACTGGGAATGATCCACGAAAGCTGCGACAGGCTGAACGCCTATGTCATGGATTTTTTTGAAACCAGGGCCATACTTAATGAAAACCTGAAAAACGCGAAAGAGAACAAAGACCGGGCCAGGGTAAAGGAGACAGAGGAAAGCATAGGAGAGGTTGAACGAAGGATTTCCGAAGTGACCGAATCAATGCAGGGAATCGTACAGGACATGCCCGAGCTGGTGGAGCTGGTTGAGGCGGAAAAGTGAGGATGAGCCATTATAATTGCATTTACTCTCAGTGTAAAATCCACCTTGCTGTCAGCAAGTAATGGTTAAGGGTACCTCTATAAATCGGTCAGCACCATTTTTTATAAAAAAT
>CAZEPS010000308.1:0-4593 GCA_964514165.1 uncultured Leptospirales bacterium | reverse complement strand
CCTATCGGAAGGTGTTTGACTGTATCGCTGAATCTGTGGGGGCCCGGGCCCCGAAGCTGGTCATGGCCCCCTGGATGACGGTCTCCTACGGCTATCTCATGGAGTTTATTTCCGGGTTCACCGGGGAGCACCCGGAGCTGAACCCGGGCCAGGCCCGGTATATGTCGGTATTCCCGAAGTACGACTCCTCGAAGGCAAAGCGTGAGCTCGGGTTCAAGCTGGTCCCTATCGAAACCATGATACGGGACGCCCGTGACTGGTACCGGGACAACGGATTCCTCTAGAAAACCGGATAAAATGCGAAATATGGTTGAAAAAAATCAACCCTCTGGAATTATTGGAAAACCTTTCTGCTGGAAACCCCTGTCCGCCCGGACAGGCAGTGATATTCCAGCAGCATATGCCATAGGAAGGAGGACAGCGTGAACAAATATGAACTGACCGTCATACTGCGGAACAGTGATTTGGAGTCTCTTCAGGGAAAGGTCAAATCAATCCTTGAGAAACACGGGTGCACAATCGTGAACGAGGACAACTGGGGCCACAGGAAGCTCGCCTACGAGATCGACGGCGTTAACGAAGGGTTTTATCTCTTTATGAACGTCGAAATGTCTCCCGATTCGATTCAGAACATCATCAAGGACTTCCGGCTGAACAGGGACATTCTGCGGTATCTCTTCGTAAAACAGAAAGCCGTAAAATCCGCGTAAAAGGGGGGAAAATATGGCAAGCGATCTTAACAGGGTGGTCCTGATTGGACGGATGGTAAGAGATCCCGAACTGCGATATACCCCGAACGGGACCGCGGTATCGAACTTTTCCATCGCCAATAACCGGGCCTACACGTCGGGGGGCGAGAAGAAGGAGATGGTATCTTTCTTCAACTGCGTCGCCTGGGGCAAGACCGGCGAGGTGATTGTCGAGTATTGCAAGAAGGGCCAGCGTATCGGCATAGAGGGAAGGCTCCAGCAGCGTTCCTGGGAAGATCAGGACGGGAACAAGCGTTCCACGGTTGAAGTGGTGATCGAGAATTTCCAGTTCCTGACGCCCAAGGGTGGCGGGACCGACGCTTCCTACGAGGAAACGTCAACGGCATCTGCGCCGGATATGGACAACAATCCCTTTTCGGATGACGACATCCCATTTTAATTATTAAAACAGGTTAGAACGATGACTGAAGAAAAGAACAATGAAACCATAGAACAGGGCGAAGAAAAAGCGGCTGAAGAAATCGTGAATGAAGCCCCGGAAACGCCTCAGGATGAGGCGAAAAAAGAAGAGCAGAAGGCACAGCAGGGAACTGAAACATCGGGTGGAGGCGATGAAAAGAAGACTTCCGAAGAAAAATCCGGCCCTGCCCGCGAAGAGCGAAGGGACAGGAGACCTGATTCATACAACCGGCCCCAGCGTTCTGACCGCGATCAGCAGTCCCGGTTTCCCCGGTTCAGAAGAAAGGTCTGCCGGTTCTGCCATGAGGAGACCCTCGAAATTGATTATAAAAGCAGGGAAATCCTTGAGCGCTTCATCACCGACAGGGGGAAGATTCTTCCACGGCGGGTGACCGGTACCTGTGCGAGGCACCAGCGGCTTCTCGCCAGGGCGATCAAGAAGGCCCGGTACATCGCGCTCATTCCCTATGTTGAAAAATAGGAAACCGTGGGATCCGTAATCCTTATGGCTATGCTGAGCCTGGTACTGATTATCGGCTCGGCCTATCTGTTTTACCGGTTCGAGTTGCATGCCGTACTCCCGGTTGCGGGCGGGGCGGTCCTTGCCGCACTCCTTCTGGGGAGTGTCCAGGACATACCGGCAATACTCGCCCCCTTTATTCTCGGCGCCACGGGGGGGTATACTTTTAAGAGGATCAAATCCTTCGGGTTTTACGTTGTGGCGGCGCCGCTTCTTCTGGCCCTAACCATGACCGGCAACTATTACTATCTCCTCCACGCGAAGGGGGTAAACCTCATCAGCGTGACCGAAACCGAGATGGAGGAGATACTCGGGAACCTGAGCATGCCGGTGGAGATGAAGGGTGAGGTCATGGAGAACTACGATTTTTTCATCCAGACGGCCAGGGACCTGGTTCCCTTCTCCAACTTCATATCGGCCCTGGTATTCTCAGTCTTCGTATATTTCGCCCTGAAACTCTTTTTTTCGAGGTTTACGGATGTCAGGGAGATAAAGGGGCTCGAGCACCTGCGCCTGAACGATTACGTGATTTTTTTCCTGATCGGGGGATGGGGCCTCTTTTTACTCATTGACAGAACCGGATATTACGGGGTAAAAATCACTGGATTGAACATCGCCCTGATAGTCTCGACCCTCTATTTTTTGCAGGCATTGGGGGTCATAATGTTCTTTACGATCCGGCGCGGGCTCCCCGGGTACCTGATACCCCTGGGGTTTATCACGATGTTATTCATTTTCAAGCTGTGGATGCTGTTTTTTATCGTGATTCTCACGGGCATCGGGGCCCTGGATTTCTGGGCCGATTTTCGGAAACTTAGTTTAAGCACACAAACGAAAGAGGAGTAACCGATGAAAGTTATATTGCAGAAAGATATTCCGAACCTCGGGGATGCCGGGGACATAAAAGACGTATCCGACGGGTACGCCAGGAATTTTCTCCTGCCGAGAAATCTCGTTATACCGGCCAACGATTCGAGCAAAAAGGCCGTCGAGCACCAGAACAGGCTGATAAAAATCAAGAAAGAGAAGCGCAAGAAGGTCAGCGAGAAACAGATGGAGAGCCTGAACGGGCTCGAGGTGGTCATGAAGGTGCAGGTCGGCGAAGAGGGAAAACTCTTCGGATCAGTCACTTCCATGGACATTGCCGGCAAGCTCAGGGAGCAGGGCCTTCAGATTGACAAGAGAAAAATAGTTCTTCACAACCCGATCAAGCAGGAGGGTGAATACGATATACCCGTGAAGCTTGATGAAGGACTGACGGCAGCCGTTAAACTGCGAGTCGAAAAGGAGTAGGGGATGGAGGATCTTCGGCTTCCGCCTCAGGATATTGAAACGGAAACCGTCTGCCTCGGATCCGCTCTCCTTAATAAAGAGGCCCTTTACAGGGTAACGGAAATCCTCCACCCGGAGGATTTTTATCTGGACAAGCACCGGATAATCTTTGAAGCGATACTCGACCTGGAGCGAAAGAACCTCCCGGTCGATCTCACCACCCTGAAACAGCGCCTGACAGACAACAACCTCTTCGACCGCGTGGGGGGTGACTCCTCCCTGGTTGAGCTCTACGACTCGGTGACCACCTCGGCGAACGCCGAGTTTTACGCACGCCGAATCAAGGAACTGAGCCTCAGGCGGAAGCTGATCGAGGTCTGCACCGAGTCGATTGAGAAGTGCTACGACAAGTCCAGGGAAACGGACGAACTCATTGACGACGTCGAGAACAGCATCTTTGACGTTACCGAGAACCAGGTGACATCCGACTTCGAACGGATTGACGAAATTCTAAAGCTGACCATGGACAACATCGGTGACTGGTACGAGACCAAGCGTGTCGTCACCGGGGCCAGTTCCGGTTACCAGGACATCGACGAGATGCTCACGGGCTTCCACGAATCTGAACTTATCATTATCGCGGCCAGGCCCGGGATGGGCAAGACCGCCCTGGCCCTGAACATCATGAACAATATCGCCCTCCGGGACAAGAAGGCGACCCTGTTTTTTTCCCTGGAGATGCCGGCGACACAGCTCGCCATGAGGATGCTCTGTATCGAGTCAATGGTCGATTCCCAGCGGGTGCGGACCGGCCATATCAGCGCGGACGAACTCCGCAAGCTCCTCCAGACCGCCAGCACCCTGGAGAAGGCGCCCGTATTCATTGACGACACACCGGCAGCCTCTATCATCGAGATGCGTTCCAAGGCGCGACGCATGGCACGGAGCCAGCCCCTGGGTGCTATATTCGTGGATTACCTCCAGCTTATGAGCGGAAGGCCGGGCATGGACCGGCATTTGCAGATTGCCGAGATTTCCCGGTTCCTGAAACAGCTCGCCCGGGACCTGGCGGTGCCGGTTATCGCCCTCTCCCAGCTCTCCCGGGCGGTTGAATCCCGGGCCGATCAGATTCCGACCCTGGCCGACCTCCGGGAATCCGGCGCCATCGAGCAGGACGCGGACGTGGTCATGTTCATCTACCGCGAGGAGAAGGTGAAAAAAGAGCCTGATGAATCAAAGAAGGGTGTTGCCGACGTCATTGTCGCGAAACAGAGGAACGGCCCGGTGGGGACCGTTTCACTGAAGTTCTGGGAGAAATTCACAAAGTTCGACAACCTGGCGGTGATTAAATCCTACGACGAAACGAGCCAGGAAAAGGACCTTGATTAAATCGCGCCAGGTTATTCAAAACCTCACATGAAAACACTCGACTATCGAGACAGACTGATCGGTTACGCGGAAGGGATCGGGAGTCATTTTATCTTCCTGAAAGACACGGTGATGTGGACATTCAGGCCCCCCTTTGACGGGAAGGGAATCGTGAACCAGATGTTCGAGATCGGGTACAAGTCCCTCCCGGTTACCACCATCACGATTTTCTTTACCGGCATGGTCATGGCCTACCAGATAGGG
>CAZEPS010000307.1:0-4605 GCA_964514165.1 uncultured Leptospirales bacterium | reverse complement strand
GCCCCTTGACTATGAGTGGGTCTTTCCCATATTTTTTTGTTGCGGTGACATAGAATTCCTGGAGAACCTGGGTTGAGATTACACCGTTCCCGGATTCTGCGGCCTGCCGCAATAAGGGTTCAGATATTTTCTTTTTATCAGGGTTGCCTTCATCGACAGAGTAAAAGATAATATTCGTATCAAAGAACACTTTAGAGGTCATAGGCATCATACCTTTTAAACACGTTTCCACCGGAATTGATGTCTAATTCGCCGGCCTGTTCAAAAAAATCATCGATCCAGTCCTGATTGCCGCTATTTGTAGTTTTACGCAGAAATTCTCGTACCATTGAATTAACGGTGGTATTATGTTTTCTGGCATAATTCCTGGCCTTTGCTAAAAGATCGTCGTCAATTGATAATGTCAGATTCTTCATATGTATCTCCGTGCGCACATAATATGTGTTAAATATAATGATTTTGTGGATGTTCGTCAAGTGAAAGTATGGTATCTGGCATATTTCGCAATTTTTTTACTCTAAAATCAGTATTTTTATTGCGTGTTATGCATTCTATGATAGGTCTTGCGATTGTAAACAAAATCGTCGATCTGTATACGTCAAGATGACTAAAAAGAGCGAATACATCTATGTCCGTGTCATAGATGAACACCATAACATTCTTCTCTGCCGGGAGGAGCGTTCGGGTCGGCCGCCGGTGCTGGTGAAGAGGGTCCAGGATCCGGCCCGGGACCCCGGGACAGAAGAGCGGCTCCGGCGGGACTTCGCGGTGTCGTCCCGGCTCGCGGAACTTTCCGTGAAGCATATACTGGCCCCGTCGGCCCTGTCCGAACGGGACATCGGCCCGGTCATCGAATACCCGGACCTGCCGATCTCGCCCCTCGGGAGGCTTGCGGGGGGCGGCCTCGCGACCGGAGATTACCTCCACCTGGCGGCAGGGGCGGCCCGGGCCCTGGCATCGATCCACGATGCGGGGTGCGTCCATGGGGGCCTCTCCCCCCGCGCGTTTCTTGCCGTGGAGGATAATGCCGGCGCCGGCCCGGTGGTTGTCACCGGGTTCGAGTACGCCCGTGGTGCCGGCCGCGACTTCGGCCCCCTGCCGGAAATAACAGACTTTACGTACGCCGCCCCGGAGCAGACCGGCCGCTTCAACCTGCCGGTCGACGAACGGAGCGACCTCTACTCCCTCGGGGCCGTGCTCTACGGGCTCCTCGCCGGCGCCCCTCCCTTCGGGGTGAGGTACAATCCGACATTATCCACGGCCACCTCACCCGCATGCCCCCGCCACCGGCGTCGCTGCGGAAGGAGATTCCTGAAACCTTGTCTGGCATCGTGATGAAGTGCCTTGAGAAAGACCCGGAGCGCCGCTACCGCACGGCCCGGGGCCTCTTCCATGACCTTGACCGCTGTCTGAAAGAGGTCTCCGCCGGGAAAAAGATCCGGCCCTTCACCCCCGGGGCCCGGGAGCGCCGTGGCGAGCCCGCGGCAGTGACGAAGTTCTACGGAAGGGAGAAAGAGCTCGCCCGGCTCCGGGAAATCTACGGCGCGGTCGAAGGGGGCAGCCCCCGGCTCTGCCTGGTTGCCGGTTATTCAGGCATCGGCAAGACGAGCCTGGTGGAACGCTTCAGCGGGGATGTCGCCGCGTCAGGGGGGATTTTCATCAGCGGCAAGTTCGACCAGCTGCTGCAGGAAAAGCCGTACCAGGCTGTTGCCCGGGCCTTCGAGGCCCTGGTGGCCCGTCTCATGGCCGGCACTCTCTCCGAGCGCAATGAATGGAAAAGAAGGATAATAACCGCCCTCCATCCGAACGTCGGGGTTGTCACCGAGGTCATCCCGAACCTCGAGCTTCTGGCCGGGAAGCACGACCCGCCCCCGGAGGTGGAGCCCGCCGCCCGGATAAACCGCTTCGTCAGGTACTTTATAAAGTTCGTTTCCTGTTTTACCGATACGAATCCCCTGGCCCTGTTCCTGGACGACCTCCACCGGGCTGATGACGCGAGCCTCACCCTGGTGAAGGGGCTGGCCGGTTCCGCCGAATCGGGGCGGCTCATGCTGATGGGCGCTTACCGGGACAACGAGGTGGGGGAGGGCCATCCCCTGGCCGCAGCCATGGATGAACTGAAAAAGAAAGAAACCGGTTTCCAGGTGATTACCCTTTCCCCCCTGAAGGCGTCTCAGGTGAACCGCATCGTGGCCGACGCCCTGGGGGCCGAGCCGTCCGAGGTGAGAAACCTCTCCCGCCTGGTGAACGGCAAGACCGGGGGGAACCCCTTTTACGTGAAAGAGTACCTCCGGTCCCTCCATGAGGGGGACCTGCTCACCCACACCATCGACGAGGGCTGGCGGTGGCGGGAGGATGAGATAGCGAAGACCGGGGCCACGGAGAACGTCATGGCGGTGCTGTCGGGCCGTATCGGGAGGCTCGGCGCCGAAGAACGGCGTCTTCTCGCGGCCGCCTCCTGCATCGGGAACCGGTTCGGGGCCCGGCTCCTGGGAGAAATCGCCGGCGCCGGGGGTCCGGTTTCAGACAACGCCCTTGGCAATCTCTGCGGCGAGGGCCTTGTTGTCGAAGAATCGGCCGGCCGGTACCGCTTCGCCCACGACCGGGTCCAGGAGGCGGCCGACAGCCTTCTCGGCGACGCGGAGCGGCAGGGGTATCACCTGGCCATCGGCCGGGCCCTGGCAGAAGAGAACGAAGAGAAAAACGTGTTCGCCGTGGCCGACCACCTGAACATGGCCGCAGATCTCATAATCGGCCGGGATGACCGGAGCGCTCTTGCCCGGCACAACCTGGCTGCCGCGAAACAGGCCCGGTCCTCCACCGCCTACCGCGGGGCAGCGGGTTACGCGAACCGGGGAATAGAACTCCTCGGTGAAGCGGGATGGCAGGACGAGTACGAAACCGCCCTGGAGCTCCACCGGGTCCTCGGGGAGTCCCTGTACCTTGCCGGTGACTTCGACAGGGCAGAAAAAATATGCCGGCACAGTATTGAACGGGCCCTTGACCCGGTCGACAGGGCGGAACTCCACAACATCCTCATAACGATTTACACCCTGTCGTCCCGCTTCAGGGAGGCCATCGACACCGGCTTCAGGGCCCTCGAGATACTGGGGCACAGGGTTGATATGGATGCATTGAATGACGAAACTGCGCTTCTCGAAGAAAAATTTTACTCATACATTGAGGAACACGGCATTAAGTCTCTCCTCGATATTCCTGAAACAGACGACAAAAGGCTGCTTGTGGTTATGGGCATCATGGGGCTCACGGCCCTGCCCGGGCTTTTTGTAGACAGAAAAATCGTCTATAACCTGTGTATACGGATATGTGATCTAACCATAGCGCATGGCTCCTGTTTCCAGACCCTTACAGGATACATGGGATATACTTTGATACTGATGGATCATTATCACAATTACCGCCTCGCTTATGATTTAAGCATGGTATCACTGGAATTAACTGAACGATATTCCACCCAGTACAGCGCCAGTGACACCTATCATCGCATCGCGTCTCTTGTAATAATTTTCGTTAAACACATTCGAGAAACGAAACCTTTTTTCGATAAATCCTATACCCTGGGCATGGAATCCGGTGAATTTATCCACGCAGGCTACGCGCTTATGCATGATTTCATGCTTCGAATCAACGCGGGAGAGAATTTGCAGCAGCTTCTTGACGATTCCAGAGCGATTGAGTTGTTCTTAGATAATACGGGAAACAACTTCAGCCTGCATATTCTACGCGGACTTTGTTTTCTTATACGAGACGCTGTTTCGAACAATGGGACACATCTGATAGGACCAGATTTAATTACAGAAGATATGTTCCTTAAATCATGCGCTGACAAAAAGGAGTATATTACCCTCTCAGAATACTATGTTTTTTCCGCCCAATTCAGGTATATTCATGAAGAATATGAGAGGGCGTCAGACGACACAATTGAATCATATGTATATTCAATATACAACCTCGGTTTTTTTCGCACTCCGGAACTAAACTTCTACGCCTCCCTGGTGAAGGCGGCGGCCGCGGTTGGTGAAGACTCGTCCCCTGAAGACATATCTGAAGCGATAGGGTATATCGAAGAAAACCAGTCGATGATGAAAATCTGGAGCGAGAACTGCCCGGACAATTTTGAGAACCGGTTCCTGATAGTGCAGGGTGAACTGGAGCGCCTCAAGGGGAACGGCATGGGGGCGGTAAACTGCTACACCCGGGGGATAGAGTCGGCGCGGAAGTACGGCTTTATCCAGAACGAGGCCATCGGCAACGAGCTCCTCGGGAAGTTCTGGCTCGCGGAGGGCATAAACGACACGGCCTCGGTCTACCTCACCAGGGCCCGGCGCCTCTACCTGGAATGGGGGGCCGCCAGGAAGGCGAAACTGATGGAAGAGAAGTACGGCCCCCGCATCGATACCGGGGCGGAACCCGCCCCCGGGGATGAAAGCCGGGCCGTCGCAGCGGTCATCGGCTCTCTCTCGGAGAGGGCGTCCCGGGAAGAGAAGATCGCGGCCCTCATGGAGGGTATTATCAAAACGTCCGGGGCCGGACGGGGCGTTCTCCTGAGCGCCGGCGGGGGAGGGGCCCGGGTCCTCCATGACA
>CAZEPS010000306.1:0-4609 GCA_964514165.1 uncultured Leptospirales bacterium | reverse complement strand
ATTTTTTCAATGCAGCAGTAAATGCTCCGAATAAGCGCAGAGAATCTCCGCGATTACAAGTTAACTTTGAATTTCCGGCCCGCTGATTCTCAGCCGTCTCGAACAAATTCTATGTCGTTACTCATTGGCTGCTCCTCAAAACAACCCCTGCCGACTCGCTGCGGTTTCCGGCAATACCCGCCTTCGTTTGTATCGCAGCCGACGGCTGAGAGGCATATTACCAGCCGAATAAATCCCGCACAAGCCTTTTCTAAGTCCTTTTGTGTGGATAACTTGTTAATTGTTTGATAAATACATAACATTCCTGAATTTATGACAAGCAAAAAAATTGAAAAAAATTTCTTCTGATTTTTTACGACTGCCTGAGCAGGTAATTGATTTTTTTGACATATCTACCTCCATATTATAAATTTAGTGGATTTTACAAATTTTGATTTTACCGGCATCCAAATGAACAATAGCGATGACCTTATAGTTCCCGTGGGGTGTTTTACCGGGATGGTCGGCCTTGAAATGCCTGCTCATACCGGTGATACTTCCGACCATATGGCCGCATAATTTGCATACTTTTGTACCTTTGCTTTCAATCTGTTCGGCATAGGGCAAATTGCGGGGATTATTAGGAGCCGTTTCAGCGTATTTCCACTTAGGGCGTCTATTAGGATGGCTTCTTTTATGATGGGTAATCAAACCCTGCCTCCCGGCCAGCACACGCCCGCAAAGCAAACATAAAATCGGTCCGGATGCGCGGGAATCGGACAATCGGGGATAAAGTTTAACGTCTTTTATGGGCATCGGTTTTGCCATATTCCACCTTTCTCTGTATGTCAATACCACTTACCAACCCATACTCTATTGAAAAGCGCGTTTCTTGGAAAGATTTTTTTCTATTTTTTATTTGCAAGCCCGACTGTTGCCGATATAATTACTCAAAGTACGGGCGGTACCGAGCTCTGGTTCCACCATCTCCCTCCGAGGCCCTTTTAACTTTAATAACTTTATTGTTGAAAGGAATTTCTTATGAACACACAGGGACTTTTATTCAGTGAACCGTCTATAGCCGAAACCGGCGTATGGTGCAGACTCAACGAGGACATCGATCCTGCGGAATGGGCCAAACTGTGCAGGCATATAGGGCAGATGGACGCGGCTGATTTCAACGAGCTCAAAATGGTGCTGATGGGCTTCGAGGACCGCAGGGCCACGCTGTGGGACAAATTAAAAAGCGTCTTCACCGGCAAAATCGACAACTCCGCCGCGGCCCCGCTGGTCAGCATAGGCCCCGGCAAGCCCGGAGCGCCGGGGCAGTGGGAAATATAGGATTTTCTTTGCTAAAATAATTGATGTCTGGTAGTATTTGGCAGGCAGGCTGAGGGACGCCTTGTGTTGAAATAGGTAAAATAGGGATTTGTTTGACAAATACATTTGTTTAGAAATATGCGGCATTTACTTGAGGAGCAATCTTGAAACAGGTTGTTATTGAAAATCCGATATTAAATACTCCATTTGAAGAACCCCAAAGGCATTGGAAATTTTCTCATGAAGGTATTACCGATGAGGTAGAAGAAAAACGACGGATAAGCTCCTATTTTGTCCCCGTAGCTCAGCCTCGCAAAAAAGGAAAAGATAACCAGCTTTTACTTGAAACAGAGTGGACACAGGATCGTATTCAGGAAAATGTTTTTATCAACCGAGTGCGACAACGTGTAAAACTCTGGAGAGAAGGCGGCTATTCCTATATCACTCGTACAACGCGCCGCCTGCTGGAATACTGGACTGATTCGGAACGTGAAAAAAAAATATTCTTCTGTCAAATAGAAGCTCTCGAAACTACCATCTATATAACCGAAGCCGCTGCTAAATGCGGTGATACCTGGATCGAAAACCAACTTCGAGCTGAAAACGAATCCTGCAATCCCGATTTGTTTCGCCTGGCTTTGAAAATGGCAACCGGCAGCGGCAAAACTGTAGTAATGGGAATGCTGATTGCCTGGCACTCACTTAATAAACTTGCAAATACACAGGACAAGCGGTTTTCAGATGCTTTCCTGCTTGTTACACCTGGAATTACCATCCGCGACCGTCTTCGTGTTTTGCTTCCAAACGATCCCAACAATTATTACAAACAGCGGGACATTTTGCCTTCTGATATGCTGAATAAGCTCCACGAGGCAAAAATCGTTATTACAAATTACCACGCTTTTTTACTCAAGGAGAAAATCAAAGCGGGCAAGATGACTAAAGACCTGCTGGCGCAGGGCAAGGAGGGTGCATTTCAAGAAACACCTGACCAGATGGTCCGCCGTGTTTGCCGGGAATTGGGTAATAAAAAGAACATAGTTGTTATCAACGATGAAGCTCATCATTGTTATCGTCATAAACTCGATGGAGAAGAAGTCAAACTCACAGGCGATGATCGAAAGGAAGCAGCCGAACGTGAAAAATCCGCTCATATCTGGATTTCGGGTTTAGAGGCCATCCGTAATAAAATCGGAGTTCGGGCTATTTATGACTTGTCGGCTACACCTTTTTTTCTCCGGGGTTCAGGTTATCCCGAAGGGACTTTATTTCCTTGGGTAGTTTCAGATTTTGCATTGATAGATGCAATTGAATGCGGCATCGTCAAAGTACCGCGCGTGCCGGTTGAGGACAACTCGATGACCGGAGATCAGCCGACTTATCGCGACTTATGGCTTCGCATTCGTGATGATCTACCGAAAAAAGGCAGAAAAACCAGTGCCGTATCAGGTGAACCCAAATTGCCCGCTCAACTGGAAGCAGCCTTACAAAGTCTATACAGCAATTATGAAAAGTATTACCGTCAGTGGGAAGCGGCCAGTCAAATGACAGAGTACACATTAACACCACCGGTCTTTATTGTCGTCTGCAACAATACCAATGTGTCCAAGCGGGTATTTGATTATATTGCCGGATGGGAAAAACAGCTTAAGAATAAATCAAGAACCGTTGTCCCCGGAAAGCTGCCGATTTTCAGCAATGTTCAGGACAACCAGTGGATTGTCCGTCCCAACACCATTCTTATTGACAGCACACAACTTGAGTCAGGTGAAGCCATGAGCACCGACTTCAAAAAAATGGCAAGCCGTGAGATTGAAGAATTCAAAGAAGAATATCGAAAACGCTTCCCAGGCAGAGATGCCGACCAATTAACCGATGAAGACCTGCTGCGTGAGGTGATGAACACAGTGGGAAAGCCCGACAAACTGGGTGAAAATATAAAATGTGTTGTTTCCGTCTCCATGCTAACCGAAGGATGGGATGCCAATACAGTAACCCATATTCTGGGTGTACGAGCCTTTACCACACAGTTACTATGCGAACAGGTGGTTGGTCGCGGTCTGCGTCGTATGAGTTATGATGCCGATGAAAACGGAATGTTCAGTCCGGAGTACGCCGAGGTTTATGGTGTACCGTTCTCGTTTATACCGTGTTCGGGCACTAACGTCACCCCTCCGCCGCCGGTTCAAACCACCCGCGTGCGGGCACTGGATGAGCGCATAGAACTTGAGATTATCTTTCCGAGAATTTCCGGTTACCGCTATGAACTACAGGACCAGCCGCTGCAAGCCAAATTCTCACAGGACTCCACTATGTCGCTTTCTACCGAAGACATTCCCACCAAGACTGAGAACGCACCGATTGTCGGAGCTTCCAGCGTTCATACGCTTGACGACCTGAAAAAACGCCGCCCGCAGGAAGTTGCTTTTATGATTGCCAAACTGGTAGTGGAAAAATATTTCCGACAGGACGGCCAAAAACTAACGCAAAAAACCGAAACCCACAATTTTGATCCCAATGTCAAAATGTGGCTGTTTCCGCAGGTGCTGGAGATTACCAAACATTGGCTCGCCGAATGCGTCACGTGTAAGGATAACACGTTCCCGCAGTTACTGCTGCTGATTCAACTGGCCCATAATGCCGCTGACAGGGTTTACAATTCTATTGTTACCGCTGCTGAAGGTACAAAAACACTGCTGCCGATTCTCCAGCCTTATGATACCATTGGCTCGACCCGCTATGTAGATTTTGACACGGCACGTCCGGTCTATGCCACCGAGCCTTCCTGTTGCCATGTTTCTCACGTCGTCGGCGATACCGAGTCATGGGAACAGAAAACCGCTCAGGCAATTGAAGAATTAGCAGAGGAGAAAACGGTAATTTCTTATGTCAAAAATCATAATCTCGGCTTTATGATACCTTACACTTACAATGGCGACAGCCATAATTACATCCCTGATTTTATTATCAGGGTAAATGACGGCTATGGTAAGGACAATCCCTTAAATCTTATACTCGAAGTTACCGGAAAAAAAGAAGCTAAAAAGGAAGCAAAGGTTCTGACCGCCCGCAATCTCTGGGTTCCGGCGGTCAACAATCACGGCGGTTTCGGACGCTGGGCATTTACAGAAATTTCCGATCCTTGGGATGTTAAAAATACTCTAAAAAAGAAAATTAAAGACCCCGAAATACCTGTTATTGAAAAGTAAAAAAAACGCCCTAAAAAGGGCGTAAACCCGAAGATGCTATCTTCGGGGGGGTTCATTACGATTATAACATTACTATTATAATACTAAAAATCGGTCAGATT
>CAZEPS010000305.1:0-4673 GCA_964514165.1 uncultured Leptospirales bacterium | reverse complement strand
TCGTTTGAATCGTGGTGACTGACCAGGCTATATAATTCCCCCGCCGCCGAAGGCGGCGGGGGAATTATATTAACAAATTTTCTTTTTTTGTGCATAATTGCATATTGCTGAATAGTTACATTAAAATTATGAAATATGACACAGGAACTCGATTTTTTCAAGATAAAACATGACAAATGATTACGTCAAGACATTGCGATACACGGAAAATTTTAATGAATATAAAAAACGTACCGCCAGAGCGCAATTGTCACAACGAATATGCCGCCGTAAATAACTGGAATGAGATAGAACGCCTTTCCTCTGTTATTTTCCGTCGCCCTGTTTACGGCCCCGATTGTTTTAACCGCAACCCAGATGCCGCCGGCCATGATGACGGTGATGAGCAGTGTTACCGTCCAGTGCGCCCAGGCGGGCAGGGCCGGCACGGTAATATTCCCCGCGATAATATCACCGGCGGTTTTCATACCGGTCATGTCAGCAAAGGCCCCCGGAAGGTAGGGTATCCGGGAACTCATCTTTAAAACCGCCTTGCACAGGTGCGCGGCCGCCATAAGAGGTATAAAGGCGACGGCGAAGTTTCTCAGGTAATCGCCGGGACTCAGGCCCGACCTGCTTATTTTCCCGATCATGAACGGAATTCCCCAGATGACGATGGGCACCGCGGCGAACAGAACGGCCGAGTCCGCAAGTCCCATTGCCAGAGGGTTCGTTGTGCCCGCCATGGATTTAATCTTCCCTGGCAGGTAGGTCAGGACGGCGTTCGACGCGCTCCATTCCGACAGTATTTCGCTGATGACAAAGCCGGAAACGATGAGCAGGAAAAAGGCCTCCGCGTTCTTTAGCGGCCTGTGTTCGTACAAACCCTTCGCGAACCCAACCACGGTAAAACCGGGGTTGGGCCTCCCCGAGAGATTTGAGGGGTTATACATCCCGCAGGATTTTCTGCAGCCGGTACAGAGAATGCAGTAGGTATTGTCTATCAGCGGGGGATAGAGATCAACCCCGCAGCTCTTTGACACGAGGTTATAGGTGTAGTTTTTGCTGACGCATGACTTGTCCTTACAAATCTTACAGAGCTCTGCGCTTTTGACGCGGTAGCCTATGGGCGATATCCTCGCGTAAAGCCCCAGGAGAAACCCAACGGGGCACACGTACCGGCAGAAGGTGTTTCTCTCGAATAACAAACCGGTCAGCACCGAAACCCCGAAGATCGTGAGGAGGTATACCGCCATCATGGTCGGGTCGCGGTGGATCTTCAGGGTCTGGATGCCGATGAAGAGAATCGCAACATAAAAAATTGTTATCCCCCAACCTGAGAGAAGCCACTTCGGCCTCTTTTTCTTCAGACCGATTTTCGCCATGAAAGAAGTGACAAGCTCCACCGGGCATACGAAACACCACGCCCTCCCGAGAAATACCGCGCCGACGACTATCAGGGGCCACCAGTAGGACCAGACGAAGAGATTCGCGAAGTTCGTGTTCCTCAGAACCTTTAAAAACGCGTCATCCGTGGAATGGGCCTGAAAACCGATATAGACCAGGAATCCAAAAATTATGAGCGAAACTATCCTGAGGGCGTTCGGGAACGTCCTTAAATAAATCAACCTGTTGATTATTTCTTTCATTGATTCTTTTCCTTAAAGATTGGTATCCTCTATGATAGCCGGTATTGAGAAACGGATGGTCACCCTGACATCAGCAAATCTTCCGACAATGACGCCTTTCATGATATTATTGGCAAGATGAACCACCGCTGTTTCCGCGATTGCGATTTCCAGTGGAAAGAACAGGGCAAAAACAGGCGTCAGCGCGGTGCCGAGGCCAAACCCGGAAAAAAGAGTGATTCCGGAAACAATAAAAGCCGTAATTCCTATGAATAGAATGCTGAACAACGATTATCCGTTCCCGTGTGTTATTAATTCAGCGCGCTTTTGTGCGGTTCGTACTTCTTCTTCTGATACAATGCCTGACATAATTTCGTCAAATAATGGATTTAGAAAACCGTGGAGCTTGTTAAATGTGTATGAAGTGTCTTTTAAAACGTTTTTCAGGAAACGCGGGCATCCGGCGCATTCCCGGGATGGAGGATTATAATTCGCCGATCTATGTCCTTTTAGAAACGCGAAGAATTTCAGGCACGCGAGCAGCGGTTCTCTTATAATTCTGAACCAGGGTGCCCTTTGGCAGGCAATCTCAACAAGCTGGACTGTGCAGGTGTTGCATCTGGTATAATTATTCATTATTCTTTATTTTATTTATTGTATTTTTATCCGATATCGATATACAATATAACACCGCGATAAATTAAAGTCAAGTTTTTTTACTGGAAAACATAAATAAGGCACTTCACCATGTTAACGAGAAACCAGGTAAAACCGATAATCTCTTGTATACGGCAACTTGGATATCACACGCGAAGTCTCGGCATGACTATTTTTATCAGTAAGAGACCCACGAACCCGGCGAGAAGGCAGGAAACTATCACGTCGCTGGGCCAGTGAGCTCCCAGACCGACCCTGGCCGCCGCGCTGAGGATAACCGCAAATCCTGAAAAGGCCGCGATAATATACCGAAAAATCCTTTTCACCTGTTTGTTAAAAACGGCAAGGAGAAAGACAAAGCCGAAGGTGGAGGCGTAAACAAGCACAAAGGTTGACGGCATGGAGAAGCCGGTATGGGACCCGATAACGGTAACTAATTCCAAATCAGGCCCAGACAAATGGTCCTGGAAAAAAACATGATTCCCCGCTCATCCGGGCATCCTGTTCAATTCAATTGTATTTTTTATAAAAATACAATTGACGAATCATTATTCTTTAATTTTTATAAGGAAAAAAAAGAGGCACGCCATGAAAACACTGTCCCGCATTCTTTTCGGCATCGTTGCCGGAATCGCCATAATCTGGCTCTCCGCCTTCGGCATATCAAAGGCGGTGGAGACAAAGCACGAACAGCCGGCCTTCGTGAAGGCCATGAAACCCTTCAACATCGTCGGACATCGGGGGGCCTCCGTGGACCATCCGGGAAACACCCTGGCCGCCTTCGAGCAGCTGGTGAAGTACGACCCGGCGGCCATCCTTGAACTCGACGTGTGGCCGACGAAGGACGGCAGCGTCGTGGTCTTCCACGACGAGATTCTGGACGAAACCACCGACGGCAAGGGTAAAATCACCGACATCGCCTATGAAGAACTCGTCCTACTGGAGGCGGGATACAACATCAGCTTCGACGGGGGGAAGACCTACCCGTTCAGAGGGAAGAACAACTGGGTGCCCCTGCTGGAGCAGGTCTTCCGCAAGTTCAACGATTCCCTCATATCCGTTGAGATCAAACACGGGGACAGGGAATTCGCCCGGGGGGTCATGGACCTGGTAAAGAAATACGGGATGGAGGACAGGGTCATCATCGGAAGCTTCAGCCAGGACATCGTCACATTCGTCCAGGACAATTACCCCGGTGTCGCCACCAGCATGGGTTCCGAAGAAGTGAAGAAGTTCCTCATCCTCCACAAGCTCGGCCTCGAGGGTTTCTTCAGATCGAAGAGCGACGCCTTCTTTGTTCCGGAATTCAGCGACGGAGACCGGCCCGAGTACCTCGGGGACGACGTGGACCAGGGGATTCGGGTCATCAGCGAAGGGTTCATCAAAGACGCCCGGCGCCTCGGCTTCCCGGTATTCGCCTGGACCATCAACCGGAAAGAGAACATGCAGCGGCTTTACGAGTGGGGAATCGACGGAATCATCACCGACGACCCCGGGGTTCTGAAGAAGATCGTTGATAAAAAAAAGTAGATTCAGCCGCGGTTTTTTATTACCCTCTATAGTGAATAACAGGGCACATCTAAAAACCAGTTTTTTGAAGTCCCTGAAAAATATGTCTCTGGAGGTCTCATGAAAAGTAAACTCTTCCCGCTTCTTTCAGGAGCACTTATATTTTTTGCGCTCATACTCGCAGTAACAGTTTTACAGGCCCAGCGCAAGATCGATTCCCAGGGAATCGGCAACATGATCTTCGCGTCAACGTCCATATCCAAGGGCCAGGAGAGCAGGGTGCAGCTCAAAACGAGTTTCACCCCCTCTGACACTATTTACGCCAGGGGTTATTTCCCCGGCCCCGTGGGTGCGTTTTCCAGAGGTGAGAAGATGCACGTCCACCTCTGGGTCGACGGCAAGGTCGCCTGGCGCGGAACCTACGGCACTCCGCCCGACGCGTCCTGGGACCAGATGTCCCTCTATATCCGCAGCACCGGCGACGACGACTTCAAGGGGGGCATGAGCCAGGCCCTGGACGCGGTCACCTCCGGGAGCCACGAGGTCATGGTCATGTTCGTGAGGGATAAATTCTTGAAGTACAAAGAGGTTATACGGGGCAACAGCGTAACAAAGGAACCGGTCTACGCCCCGGTGAACCTTTCCAAGGGGAAATTTACCTTCGTGGTGCAGTAATTAACGTTAATAATAGCAAGCAAACGGGGCCGGTTTTCATGACCGGCCCTGTTTTCACACTATCATGGGCCATGAAACTGTACAAGCATATACTGATATCCATACCGGTAACGGCCTTCTTACTGCTGCCGGTACCGGCCGTTTCTACGGAATATTTTAAGTACCGTTCACTGTGAGTGAACATTTCCGTGAAAACGGTACAGGCACAGCAACCGATAAAGCGCA
>CAZEPS010000304.1:4076-4694 GCA_964514165.1 uncultured Leptospirales bacterium | reverse complement strand
TGGAAACCCTGGTGGACACCTCCCTCTACCCGGACATACAGATCGACGACAAGGTCATCGTCCACGCGGGATTCATCATCGAAAAGCTCGATGAGGAGGCCGCCAGAGAGATCGAAGAGACCTGGGAGCTCTACCTCAATTCCCTTGAGGAAGAAAACCAGCACTAGTGCCCGGTCTTCGGGGAAATACATAGTTTGCTTTGAAAAGACCAATACATAAAATAAAATTTACGCGGACAGGGCACTAAAATGGCCCTCAGGTACGTCGAAACACGGGAGGAATACGACGAGTCGTTTTCCCCGGAAGAGAACGAGGTCCTCTCCACGATCAACCAGAGGATCGCGTCCGGCGATTCTCTAAAAAAGATTCTCTCCTTTCTTTTTGAATCGATACAGAAAATCTTCACCTGCGACCGGATAGGGATCTCCTTTTTTACCGAAGGCGGGGCACGGATGGAGCTCTACGCGGTCATCGCATCCTACGGGCCCCTCTGCCTTACCGAGGGGTACACCGCTGACCTGAAGGGGAGCTCCCTCGCCCGGGTGTTCAACCGGGGGAACCCCCGCATCATAAACGACCTCGCGCAGTACGGCCGGGAACACCCGGACAGCGAGTCCA
>CAZEPS010000304.1:0-4066 GCA_964514165.1 uncultured Leptospirales bacterium | reverse complement strand
CCTCACTGCTCCTGAAGGAGGGGGTCCTCTCGAGTATGACCTGTCCCCTCAGCGTGGACGACCGGCCCGTGGGGCTCCTCTTCTTCAGTTCCCGGGAACGGGACGCCTTTTCCGAAAAGGAACTCCGGATGCAGCTGGCCATCACCGAGCGGCTGAGCCAGGCCGTGGAAAAGGCCTACCGGATAGAGGAAATCACCCGCTCGTTCAACAACTACATGGAAATGCTCAGCTTCGTTACCCACGAGCTGAAGAGCCCCCTCGATTCAATCGTCACCCTGGGAAAGACCGTCACCGGGGGCTACCACGGTCACGTCGACGATAAAATTTCAGACCTGGTTTCGCGCATGGTGGCCAGGGCCGAGGGGCTCAGTTCCATGGTCATCCAGTACCTGAACCTGTCCCGGTTCGAGAGCGGCAGGGTGAAAGAGCATTTCCGCGAGATCGACTTCACGAATGACGTGGTCAACCCGGCCCTGGAACTTATCGGGCCCCAGCTGGAAAAGAAAGGGATGCGCGTGGAGAAAGACATTCCCGGCAGCCTCTCACCGGTCACCTGCGACCCGGAGCTCATGGGCATCGTGGCGAACAACCTCCTCTCCAACGCGGTCAAATATGGCCGGGAGGAAGGGCTCATAAAAGCGGCCCTATCCGAAACAGAAGATGGCATCCGGTTTTCCGTATGGAACGAGGGGCCCGGGTTTCCCCCCGGCCAGAAAAAAAACCTTTTCAAGAAATTTTCCCGCATTGAGACAGAGGAACTTCTGCAGAAGAAGGGAACCGGCATCGGCCTGTACACGAGCTGGCGCATCATGCAGCTTCACGGGGGTACAATCAGCGCCGATTCGGAAGAGGGGAAATGGGCGGAGTTCTACTTCGAGCTCCCCCGTAACGCCCGGTAGACCCGGTACCCGCCGTTTTCGTACACCGGAACCAGGCTCCCGGGGTCGAACCGGTGCTTCGGGCTGATTCCGGGAACCACTATCCACGACACCGGCATGCCGCTCCTGCTCAACACCCGTTCGAGATCAACAGTGTACTGTTTCATGCTTCCATCCGCCGCCAAATTAAAGGCCTCGTTCCGGGAGTGAATATCCACCCCGGTATAGTCCCGCACCTTTTTGTAATCGTCCGGTTTGATGTTTGACGGCACGTCGTACTGAATCCGAAGCCGCCTGTACCAGTCAACCTGACGGTCCACGGTAAGGGGAAGCGACTTGAAGTTGAAGTAGACCGGCCTCATTGCCACAGTGCGCAGATCCACGATGGAATAATTGATGAAGAGCTCGTTACGGCCGGTATTCTTCTCTACCCACTGTACCATTTTACGCTCATTCGAAAGGATCCTGTTCGCCAGGACCCGCCGGGGCGTAATATGAGTTTGCGAGAAAACCGCCCCCCCGGCCGCCGCGGTACCGATAACAATCGCCCAGATCAGAATATGGCCGGGAAAACTCAGGCGAACCCGGTATTTTTTATATGCCTGGACCAGCGCCGAGGCGAACAGCACCAGGCTCAGGGCCACGACCACGCTGCTTATCCGGTACGGGGAGAGCTGCACCAGGAGGGGTATTCTCGCGAAGGTCGCGATCAGGGAGACCCCCGCCAGGAATATCAGGAGTGATACATTGACCGCCATGAGGTTTTCGAAACTTTCGGGTTTGTCCTTCCCGGCCTCATTCGCGTCAACCGATTCAACCCCTGCCATGAGGAGACCGCCCGCCCTGGTGTTGAAGAGAGCCGGGAGAAAGCCCCCGCCGGGGGCAGGCTTTTTTCGAAAGAGACAGACGGCCCCGCCGATACAAATCAGTGAAAAGGCGTAAAAAAGGATTGAACCTGCATCCGGCGAAGTAATGGTCGGTATCTTATGGTGCCAGGGGGACCTGACGAACTCGAGTATCTTCGAAGGATCCAGGCCGGGATTTTGCTCCCCCCTGCTCAGGGACCAGAGTAAAAACGTATAGGGCATCACCATAACGAGATACAGGAGTCCCTTCGTGAAAATTCCGGTGAAGGTATCATGCCCCCGGTACCAACGGTAAAGGAGACCGGCTGACACGGCAAAGAGCATCGGCAGAGCGTAGAGGGGGTGTATAACCGCTGCGATAAGAATAGAGAGGTATGACATCCCGTACCGACCGGCGGCGAAGGACGAAACAGTGAAAAAGAGAAAGGGTAGTGTCACAAATTCCGGGTCCAGGTAATTGACGAAAAGCCACCTCCCCGCGGGGATCGGGTTAATCAGTTGAATAATAATCAACAGGGAAAGAACAGTGAAAAACGCGGCGGCCTCCCCGCCGTTAGATGAAACTCTGAAACACCCCCTGATCGAAATGTATAGCAGGGCCAAAAAAAGGGCGTGGAGGGCGACGTAGAGGGGGAACATGTCAGTGACGTGGAGCACCCTCGCGACAGTCGATATAACCGCGATGTAGGGCATGACCTGGGAGTAATGCTCCGTGTGCCAGGTCACGAAGGGGTCTCCGGCATACTCCGCCGTGCCGGACATTTCATACACCAGGGGGAGCTCCTCCTCGTTGTTCCAGAGCCCGAAATAAAAGGGGACCGCCAGGTAAAAGATGGAACAGAAGAGTATGGCCCCGGCCAGGGCTGATAGATGTGTTTTTTTAAGCATCTTGAAACATCCTGTAATCCGGTTAATCCTTTCTATTTTTTAATTCTTATATAGTTTTTCATTGTACTCTTCCCGCACCGCGGGAGAATTCTCCTTGATGCTGAGAAACGCCCGCTCCCCTATCTCGGTCACCACCAGGTCGGGGGCTTCCCGCTCGATGAAGTATTCCTGGAAATCGCATTTCTTTCGATCGTGAAGGTACCAGTAGTACACGGCCCGGCTGAAATGCTCAGACATCCAGGGAACGAAAAACTGGGCGAAAGAGTCCCGGAAGAATACCCCCCGGGGAAGGCCCCCGGCGCCGGTTTCCGTGATGAAGAGGCCGATCTCATTCACCGGGTTCTCCTTATTTATGACCTGCTTCGGGAACCGTTTCACGTATTCCTCCGGAAGCCGCACGTATTCAGCCCTGAAGGGGCGGCGCGGCTCCAGTCCGGTCACGGTTTCGGGATAGTGCCGGGTCAGCCCGAGCATGTAGGCCATGTCGCAGAGTCGCGGCTTCTGCATGAAGTCAAAATCTGACAGGGGTATCGGCTCCATCCGGGGAAACCATTCACCGATCCGTTCAACGATGGCCCGGTACCCGACCCAGGCCCCGTATTCGGTCCAGTGGGTGTCGTTGCTGAAATAGACGAGGCGCTTCTCCTTCGCCGAAAAAAGGGGTTTTGTCAGGTTGAGATATTCCACGTCGGTGTTTTTATCGAGATACTCAAGAAACTGGCCCAGGTGGGACCGCCGGTCGGTTCTCACCAGCCAGTCGGGGAGGTACTCCGGGTACACGGTGTGCTTCGTCGGGACCACCACGTACAGGTAACGAATTCCCCGTTTTTTACAGTAGTGGTTCCGTTCCGCGAGAATACGCGCCCCCCGGCGAAGCTCCTTTTCCGGCAGGGGGCGGCAGGCGCTGTGCTTTTCGAGAACATCCTGACCGGTCCAGAAGAGCCATTTGTCCCTGCCGATAAGAATCGTCTTTTTCCGGGTGTTCCGCACCAGTTTTGTCATCAGGTATGATTTCGCCTTCATCAGGGCCGGCCGGAACCCGTAGTTATCGGCAAACCAGGCCCTGAACCGGCCGGGAAACCCCTCCAGGGATTCACAATCAGCCGAAAGTTTCGGCATGGCAGCCGGTTCCGGGACGCTGGCGATGTCGAATCGGGGTTTCACCCCGGCCACCATGGAAAACTGGGGCGCCCAGAGTATTGTTATCGCTGCCAGTATTAGAATTGTCTCGGTTATACGGTACATGAGATGTATATTTTTCTAGAACCTATCTCAAAAATACTCCAGGAATATCGCAGTATTATCTGTCATTGCGAGGCTATCTATGATAGCCGAAGCAATCTCACTATATTGTTAATTTTATCACTGATTCTTAATAAAGGGCACATCTAAAAACCAGCATTTACAATTATGCTTAGAATTGTAAATGCTGGT
>CAZEPS010000303.1:0-4714 GCA_964514165.1 uncultured Leptospirales bacterium | reverse complement strand
AATGTTTAAGTGAACTTAATAGAAAAAATAAATACTTTTCCTCCTAATCCCGGAATCCTGTCTGATTTTTATTTTTTTGCTGTGATAACAGAATAATACTGATACCATCACCGATCCTCTGTGTCTCTGTGCCTCTGTGGTTGATTATTGGTCTCTTCTTAACCTACAGTTCCGACTCATCGATCACCTTCAGGGCCGTCCCCTCCAGTATCCGCACCGCGTGGATCAGCATGCCGAAGCGCTTGTCCTTCGTCTGGCCGTGAAAAAACCGGTAGTAGATCTGCTGGGCGATCACCGCCAGGCGGAAGAGGCCGAAGCAGTAGTAGAAATCAAAGTTCTGGATGTCGAACCCCATCAGTTCCGCGTATAGGCCGACCTGTTCCCGGCGGGTAAGCATCCCCTCGAGATGGGTCGGCATGAGGCGGATCAGCTGCAGGTGATCCGAATCGTCCCTTTCCACCCAGTAGGCCAGGGAGTTCCCCAGGTCCATGAGGGGGTCTCCCACGGTGGCCATCTCCCAGTCGAGGATACCGGTTATCTCAAGGGGGTCCACGGGGTTCAGGACCACGTTGTCGAACTTGAAGTCGTTGTGTATCACCGAGGGCCTGTGCCAGTCAGGGGGCATCTTCTCCTGGAGCCAGGCCATGACCTTCTCGTAGTCAGGGGCGTCGTTTGTGCGGGCGTCCCGGTATCGGCCGCTCCACCCGTCGACCTGCCGCTGGACATACCCATCGGGCCTGCCGAAATCGCCAAGCCCCGCCTTCTCGTAATCGACCAGGTGAAGCTCGGTCAGCACCTCGATGAGACCCTCGCTCAGCCTCCGGGCCTCTTTCGGGGAGAGTTCCATCCCCTCCGGAAGTTCCTTCCTGAGGATTGTCCCCTTTATCCGCTCCATGATGTAGAAGGGGCTACCCATGATCGATTTGTCCCCGGTGTAGACCAGGGGTTCCGGGCAGTAGGGAAAGAACGGTTTCAGGGCTGAAAGAATCCGGTACTCCCGGTGCATGTCGTGGGCCGTTTTCGCCTTCTTGCCAAAGGGGGGGCGCCTGAGCACCATCTCCCTCTCCCCGGCTGTTATCAGGTAGGTAAGGTTTGAAAAGCCGCTCGGGAACTGTTTTATGGCAATCTCGCCTGACACCCCGGGTATGAAATCCTTAATGAAAGACCCGACCTTTTCCGGGTCGAGCTCCTCCCCCTCGCGCACGTCAACGGCCCTGTCGATATCTGACATGAATACCTCCCCGCGATCACGGATATTATTACGATAAATGATTCTATTATATTCAAGACATATTCTCCGTATTCTTCAACGGAAATTTTTCTTTGACGATATTTCCACCGTTTCAGGTACCAGTCCTGGAGCATGGCCTTGACCACCGACCCGAAGAGGGTGACCTTCTCAAGATCAAATGAACCGTCCCTTACTCCCTCATCCAGGATATCGGTGAGTATCTTCTCGGTGAGGAGCTCGCTTTCAATCGGGATTCGCCGGTTCCGGTGGTCCAGGTTTTTGGTCTCCATGAAAAAGAAGTAAAACCACCGGTGCATGATCTCGCTCAGGTAGAGGTGGGAGAGCACCGCACGCCTCAGTTTGTCCATGGGCAGGGTCTCCTGCTCCACCTGCTCAAGAAGGATCCGCTTCACCGCCTGCTGCCCCTGGTCCTGGATCATGGTCAGGAGATCCTCCTTGCTGGTGAAATAGGAGTAGAGGGCCCCCATGCTGAGGCCGCTCTCCCGCACCAGGTCCCGGAGGCTCATGGCATCGAAACCCTTCTCCTGGGAAAGTGCCAGGGTGGTGTTCACGATGGTGACCAGGTTCCTGACCGCCACGTGCTCCTTCTTGATCTTCACCCGGTCACGGTGCCTGTTATAGAAATCGCGGCAGATACCCTCGAGGGTTACGTCCACATCCCTCCTGAAATCGTCAAAGGTCATAGGCCCTGGTCACCCCTGGTCGCGGACTTTTCTCAGGTAGCGCCGGGCGAAGGACGCCTTGTGGACCTCGTCCGCCCCGTCGTATATTCGGGCCGCCCGCTCGTGTCGGTAGAAATAGGCCAGGACCGTGTCGTCGGTCATGCCGAGGCCCCCGTGCACCTGGAGGGCCCGGTCAACCACCCGGTTCATGGTGTTGGCCACCATGAACTTGATAAGGCCGATGTCGTCCCTGGCCTCCTTGTGCCCCTCGGTGTCCATGCGCCAGGCGGCATACAGGGTCATGAGGCGGGCGGCCTGTATCTCGGCGGCCGACTCGGCTACCCATTCCTGGATGATCTGCCTGGTCGCCAGGGTCTTCCCGTCAGGGGCGATGACCCGCTCGTTAGCCCGTTTGCACAGCATGTCAAAGGCGCGGCCGCAGACCCCGATCCACCGCATGCAGTGGTGTATGCGGCCGGGGCCGAGGCGCTCCTGGGCGATGACGAAACCGGCCCCCTCCTGGCCGAGGAGGTTCGACTGCGGCACCCGGCACGACTGGAAAAGGATCTCCCCGTGGCTCGCGTAATCGCTCCCCTCGTGGCCCATGACCGGGATGTTCCTGACCAGGTTGTACCCCTTCGCGTGAGTCGGCACGATGATCATGCTCGCCTGCAGGTAGGTCTGCGCGTCGGGGCTGGTGACCGCCATGACGATGGCGAAGTCGGATCCGTCGGCCCCGGTGGTGTACCACTTGTGACCGTTGATCACGTAGTCGCCGCCGTCTTTCACTGCCGTGGTCTCGAGCATCACCGGGTTCGAGCCGGGCATGTCCACCTCGGTCATGGCGAAACAGCTGCGAATCTCGCCATTCACCAGGGGTCCCAGGTAACGCTTCTTCTGCTCATCGTTCCCGTGGAGGTGCAGAATCTCTATGTTCCCGGCGTCCGGGGCCTGGCACCCGAACACGTAGTGGCCCAGGGGTGTCCTGCCGAGCTCTTCCGAAACGAGTCCGTGCTCCACCAGGGTAAGCCCCATGCCACCGAGCTCCTCCGGATGGTTCGGCCCCCAGAGCTCCATCTTCTTCACCATGTCGCGCTTCTCTTTCAGTACCGGGACCATGTCCCGGAACTCGTTGTTGATGAACTCCTGCTCCATGGGTATGAGTTCTTTGTCAACGAACTCCCGTATCATGCCGAGTACGGTTTCCATTTTATCAGATATGCCAAAATCCATGATATCCTCCTTTTGTTTACCGGTAGGTAACGAGCCCGTCCCGTTTCTCTATTTCAAGATGGGGATAGCAGTTAAAGCCGGTCAGGGTAAAGTTTTCTTCGTTATATTTGAACCTGCTGAAGGCGGTGTTCACTATTTCGTTACGGAGGCGCATCGCCTGCCTGTCGTCCAGGCCCAGGGCCCGGCGCACTGCCACGGAAACGGGGCCGCCCGAGGTGAATACTGCCACTGTTTTGCCGCCGCCTTTTTCGTTCATGATCCGGTCGATGCCCCGGTAGACCCGGGCGACGAATCCCTTCCACGACTCCATGCCGTCACTGTCGTATTTTTCCGAAAGCCACATGTCCATGACAGCGTCCAGGACCGCGAGAAAGGACTCATTGCTCGTGAAAATGGCCTCGATGTGGCGGCGCATCTCCGGCCGCTCCTCCAGGAGAATCGGCACGAACGTGGAAAATACCTCCCGGGTCCGGTACTCGTCGAACTCCCCCCACTCCTCGTAACTCACGGACCCGGGGGCCAGTTCCATCCAGGGGGCCGCGGTCTCCCGGTGCCGCTCCAGGGTGCCGGATATGACCGCGTCAAAGGATACGCCCAGGGTGTTGAAGTAGCGGGCGAGAATCTGTGACTGCTCGATGCCGGTTTCGGAGAGCTTGTCGTAATTCTCCTTGCCGAAAGACGCCTTGCCGTGGCGTATCATGTAGAGTGTGCTCATGGATTACCTCGTGGAATTGACATTCTTTTGAGTAGTAAAAAAAGTCAACAAAATAATATAGCGAGCGTTCGTTTTTTTATTGACAGGGCGCCCCAAAGACCCATTGTTACAGCGTGAGCCGTAATAATGTCATCGCGAGGAGCCCGGCACAAAACTGATCGAACAGGCAATCCGGTGCATGGCGACGACGCGATCTCTCAAAAAAGTTGTATAAAACCAGTGATTTCCATATTATCATCAGTGGTTTTAACGAGAGATTGCCACGGCTATCTTCGATAGCCTCGCAATGACAGCAGATAGCAACCTTTAATCTGCGTTTTACATAAAACATAATAGCAAGCTATACCAGTGAAAATTCTCGTCTGCATAAAACAGGTCATTGACACTGAGTCCCCTCTGGAGCTGGGCGAGGATCGTACCTGGCCGGCGATTACCGACCGACTCGCCTTCCGGATGAACCGGTACGACGACTTCGCCCTGGAGGAGGCCCTTCTCATCGGGGAACGGTTCCCCGGGTGCGCGGTTGACGCCGTGACCGTGGGCCCGGACCGGGCCGCGGCCGTGGCGCGCCGGGCCATGGAAAAGGGGTCCCGGGGGGCCGTCCTTATCCGCACCGGCGAGGGGCACCTCCCGGCCGAAGCAGCGGCATCCCTCATCGCCGACTACGCCCGCGATAACAATTATAATCTCATTCTCTGCGGGGTCATCTCGGAAGACCTCTCCCGGGGGCTCGTCGGCCCCATGGTGGCGGCGAAACTCTCCCTCCCCTGCGCTGTGTCCGCCCTGTCAATTGAAATCGACACCGATAAGAATCGGGCCCTGGTGGAATCGGAACTCGAGAACGGCCTTACC
>CAZEPS010000302.1:0-4716 GCA_964514165.1 uncultured Leptospirales bacterium | reverse complement strand
GGGCCGCTTTTTCCCGCCATGATAGAACTGTAGAGATCTGCCCGCCGGCGGAACAGCTTTTCGGCTTCATCCGGGGTAAAAGTATAGTTGTGGCTGCCGCAGCAGAGGGCGCACGAGGCGTTGAAACCCGGCTGGCAGATATTTACGGTTTTTTTTCTTTTCATGACAGTGAGCAGTGATTTTCAGTCAGGATTAAGGGTACCTCAATAAATCGGGTTTTTTCATGATTTAAAAAGGATAAAACCGATTTATACCATAATACGTACCCCCCAGGGGAACCTCTTGTCAAATTAATAGAGGTTTCCTTAATTGTTTTTACACCAAAGCGTTTTCGTCAAGGCATTATCATGGGGGAACCGGGAAGGGGTCACTGCTCCCGGAGCCACTCCAGGGCCTCGGAGGGGGTGTAGAAGTTCCTTATCTCAATGCTGTTTTTGTAGATTGACTCCCAGCGGAGGGTCTCCCGGGTCATCTTCGCGTTAACCGGTATGACCACCCCGATGCGTTCGAGGCCGAGATTCTTGAGTTCAGGGTACATGGTCTCCTCGATGAACCGGTACGCCTCTTCGGGAATTTTTCCCCTGACGACGGTATTGTCCGACAGGACCCGGGTTGCGGAATATTTTACAAAGGTTTCACGTATCAGGGCCCAGATCTCTTCAAGGTCATCAAGAGGGATGGAAAGGTTTTTCCACTTTGTTTCAAATATGTTCCCCGGGGTAATGATATACCCGTGCAGAAGATCTTTATGTTTAAAGACCGGTTTCCGTTTCACTGACCTTCGTCCGTAAGCCTGAACTGTTTAATGAGCTCTCGGAGTTTCCGGGAGCGCTCCTTCAGGGTGCCGGCCGAATCCTGTACCACATCGGCGTTATGGGCCGTCTGCTCCGAGATTTCGTTAATCTGGTTTATCGCTTTGGTAAGCTCCCCGCCGGCTGCTGTCTGCTCGGTGGATGAGTCGTGTATCTCCCTGGCGATTCCCGCCAGGATGTCGATGCGCTCCTTGATGTCGATATTCATCCTGAGGAATTCCCCGGTGAAGCTGGTCATGTCCTCAATGACGCCGTTGACCTCGATGACGCTCTCCTTCAGTTCCCGGAACGAGCTTGCGGTGCTGTTGATGTAATCAAGCTCTTCGGCAATCTTGTTAGACTGCTCCGTGATGTTATTCCGGACGTTGTTCGCGAGCTCGCCGGTCTGGTCGGCGAGCTTGTTCACCTCGTCTGCCACAACGGCGAAACCCTTGCCCTGCTCGCCGGCCCGGGCCGCCTCGATTGAGGCGTTCAAAGCCAGGAGGTTGATCTGGTCCGCCACGTCGTTTATCATCCCGATGAGATTGCCGATGTTCTCCACGTTGCGGGAGAGCTCGTTGATCGCGGCGACCGATTCTTCCATGGTTTTCTCCCCGTTTTCGGCAACGGTCACCGATCGCTGGGCTCCCTGGAGAAGGCCCCTGGTCTTTTCCATGAGCTCTGTCCCCTTTCTCGAGAGGATGTCGATGTCGTTCTTGACCGTGTCAGAGTTTTCGACCTGGAGGTTCACCTTGGCCAGGTTGTTTTCGGTGGAAGAGAACATCTCCTCAAAGGTGCTCGACGTCTCCTCGACGATGGCCGAGAGCTCACGGGACCGGTCAGCCTGGTCGGTGGACGAATTGATGAGGGTTTCGCTCGATTCGTCCAGTTCCATCGCCGACCCGGCTATGGCGGTGACCGCACCCCGAAGGTTTTCCTTCATGCTGTAGACGGCGCGGTTAATCTCGGTAAGCTCGTCCATGACCGCAATCTTCCGTGCCGGCGTGACCAGGTCCCCCTTGCTCACCGTGTCGAGAAACCCGAGAATGACCTTCACCTTGCCGGTTATGGTTCTGGTCAACAGGTAGGCCATCATGACAGCGCCGAAGAATCCGATGAGGGCAATTAACGACAGTTTGAAAAATACCGGCGCCATGTCTCCTTTTATCTGTAATATGTATATTATGGCGAAGGTCAACAGCATGGCAAAGGGTAAAAAACAGATCACCAGCGTGGACATGGTGAGCCGGGGGAACAGGTTCATGGTGCGGTTGAAATTCATCTCCTCCCGCCAGACCGGGAAGGCCCCGATGTCGAGTATCTTCTGGATATAGAGTTCGGTCAGAAGAAAGTAGAGAACCGCCCCGAGGGGCGCATTGATAACGATGGTCATGATCATGTTGAATATCTGGATCGACGTCAGATCGGTCAGTGCCAAGAGGAGCAGGGCGACTGAACCGAGGCCGAAAATCCACCGGAAAAAGGCGCCGAATCCGTGGTAATAGGGGAGTGAGAGAAAGCGCCGATGGGCCTTCAGGTAATCTTCTTCGGTGACGGTTTCGTTTGACAGGAGTTTGTTGAAATAACGCCTGACCGGCGCGATGACCAGGAGGTTGTTCGCCTGTGTGGTGACGAGAGAAACCGGAAAGACAACCGCCGCTGATACGAGGAACCAGGTCCACTGCTCCGCGGTGAATTCCAGGTTTGACCAGACGTAAAAAATGAGGAGGGGCACTATAATGAAATAGCTAATTCCCTCGGTCCGGAGGATGAAATTCAGGGTAAAACCCCTGATAGTGCTCCGTAACCCGTTGATGTCAATGTGCAGTTCCATGTCGGTTTCCTGTAATGTTTCTTACGGCCGGTATCTATTGGTAACCGGTTCGCTTTACCCGGCTCGTGATATTTTCTCGTTGATGGATTGGGCGGTGTCTTTTACAATGTCTTGCCGTCTGCATTTTTTTTACACGCGAGACGCAGGTTGAAAATCCAT
This sequence comes from uncultured Leptospirales bacterium, assembly GCA_964514165.1. Classification (GTDB taxonomy): domain Bacteria; phylum Spirochaetota; class UBA4802; order UBA4802; family UBA5550; genus CAZEPS01. The sequence continues at coordinate 1,932 of CAZEPS010000302.1, read as the reverse complement.
TTACCTGAATAGTACAAGGGTATCTGCTGCAAGTCAAGCATATTATCGCATAACTTCAACATGGCGCTTGACAGGAGTCATAATGTTTCAGATAACGTTTTATCAGCCATGAGAATATCCATAAACCAGAAAGAAACCACTACCGGTACGGTCGCCTACCGCACCGGGAAAAGCCGGGAAGAGCCGGCCCTCATACTTATTCACGGAGCAGTCGGGGACTCGAGGCTCTTCCGTTACCAGCTCAGGCATTTCGGCCGTGACAGGTTCGTCATCGCCCCTGACCTTCCCGGCCACGGGAGGTCCTCCCGGGAAAGGCTTCCGGATCTCAGCGAGATAACCGGTTCAATCCGCGCGATAATACGGGAGGAGGAGATAAAGTCATTCGTCCTCTGCGGCCACTCCATGGGAGGGGGCATCGCCCTGGAGATGTGCCGGGACCCGGGGCAGGGGCTCCGGGGGCTGGTGCTTGTTTCAACAGCCCCGGTCCTTCCGGTGTCCCCGGAGCTGGACCGGCTCCTTGACGAGGACGATATGGATTCACTCGGTGAACTCATGGCCAGGGCGGTCTTTAGCGTCAGGTCTGAACTGTTTGTCGAGTTCGCGAAAAAGGGCCTCGCGGACCTCACCGGGCAGGTGGTCCGCAACGACCTGGACCTCTGCCGGCAGATGGATCATACCGATCTCCTCGGAAACATACCGGTGCCGGTGCTCCTCGTCGCGAACCGGGGCGACCTCGTGGTGCCCGCGGAATCAACCCTGTCAATGAAAGAGAAGATCCCCCGGGTGAAAGCGGTACTCTTCGACAGGGACGGGCACGTCCCCTTTTTCGAGAACAGCGCCGGTTTCAACCGGGCCCTGGATGAGTTCTTCGATGAAGTACTTGACAAAAGCCGGCACCTGTAAGATGTATATTCCTGTTTTTCAATAAATATATTCTCGTTACGGCGCGAACAATAGAAAAATTTCATCATAAAGGAGATTATCATGGCGATTAAGACTGGAATCAACGGCTTCGGCAGAATCGGGCGGAACGTTCTCCGGGCAATACTGCTAAATCCGGATAAATATTCCGACATTGACGTTGTCAGCATTAACGACCTGACCGATTCTAAGACCCTGGCCCATCTGTTCAAGTACGACTCCGTGTTCGGCATATTCAAGGGCGAGGTCTCCCATACCGGGGACGCCATAAAGGTAAACGGCAAGACGATTAAGGTCCATTCCGAAAAGGATCCCTCCCGGCTCCCCTGGGGGAAAGAAGGGGTCGAAGTGGTGTTGGAGTCCACCGGGGTGTTCCGCGACAAGGATAAGGCCATGGCCCACGTGAACGCCGGCGCCAAAAAGGTCATCATATCCGCCCCGGGAAAGAACGAAGACATCACCCTGGTCCTCGGGGTGAACGATGACATGTACAAAAAGGACGAGCACCACATCATATCGAACGCTTCGTGCACGACCAACTGCCTGGCCCCGGTGGTCAAGGTGCTTAACGACGAGTTCGGCATCGAGAAGGGGCTCATGACCACGATCCACTCCTATACCAACGACCAGCGTATCCTGGACCTGCCCCACTCGGACCTCAGGCGTGCCCGGGCGGCGGCGGTTTCCATGATCCCGACCACCACCGGCGCTGCAAAGGCGGTGACCCTGGTCATCCCGGAACTGAAGGGGAAACTCGACGGCGGGGCGATACGGGTCCCCACCCCGGACGTGTCAATCGTGGACTTTGTGTGCCAGGTCAAGAAGGACGTCACCGTTGAGCAGGTGAACGGCGCCCTGAAAAAGGCCGCCGAGGGGAAACTCAAGGGCCTGCTCGAATACTGCGAGGAGGAGCTGGTTTCCGTGGACTTCACCGGCAACCCCCATTCGTCCATCGTGGACGCCCTCTCAACCAAGGTGATGGAAGGCAATATGGTCAAGGTCCTGAGCTGG
>CAZEPS010000301.1:0-4832 GCA_964514165.1 uncultured Leptospirales bacterium | reverse complement strand
TCGTGGTTCGGCGACCCTCACCACTCGTTCAGTTTTTCCATGATTCGACTTTGCTCAATGCGGCGCTCCGCTCGTGGTTCGGCGACCCTCACCACTCGTTCAGTTTTTCCATGATTCGACTTTGCTCAATGCGGCGCTTCGCTCGTAGATCGGCGACCCTCACTGCTCGCGGTTTTTTCAATGAAAGACTCCCTGATAATTATGTGTCCTTTAATTCGTTATCAAGTATTTCAGAAACCAGCATCTTTAGCTCAACGAGATCCTTATTGATTATATCCCACACTATATTAATATCTATATCAAAGTACTGATGGATTATCCTGTTGCGAAGACCCTTAATCTTGAACCACTCAACAGATGAATATTTATCTTTCAATTTACCAGAAAGGTGATCGCTTGCTTCTCCGATAACGGCAAGCTGTTTTTCAACAGCATCTTTCATCATACGGTTGGATTTAAATCCTGCAAAATCAACATTGCCTGTATATTCTTCTATTAACGAGACGGCTTCCATTATGTGGAGAATTCTCGCCTTGTCACCGCGACTATCTCTCATATATAAGAACTTTCTCCCTTTCTATCTCAGATTGTATATGAGAATGTATGGTATTATTGGTAACCAGATCGACTCCTGTTTTCATCAAATTTTCGAGTTCGTCACTCATGAGGAAAAATTTGAGCCCGATGTGTTGTGAATAATCGAGTTCAAGGAGAATATCAAGATCACTTTTCTCATCAGCGTCACCCCGCGCATAGGAACCGAAAACATATGCGCGCCTGACTGGTTTGTCAACAAGGTAGTTTTGCAGGGTTTGTATTTGATTGCTACTCAACTTCATGGTTTTTACCTGAATGTAATATATGAACGATACTATGAGCCAAATACTTTGTCAACAATCTTGCAAAAAACCCCGTGCGGCCTGCACTGAGGGGATCCGGAGTGGTAGTAACCAGTCGGATATCAGTCATCCTCAGGGAACATGATCTCCACCGTCATCCCGCCGCTGCCGTCCATGGTCATGGTGCCGTCTATCTGGTCCACAAGCCCCCGGACGATCTCCAGGCCTGAACCCCCCTTACCGGCAAGTTCATCGTCAGATGCCCCGATACCGTTGTCCGAAACGGTCAGGGCCAGTCGGCCGTCTTTTCTCTTCAGTGAAACGGACACGGTCCCGGCCCTTTCTTCGGGAAACGAGTGTTTGTAAGCGTTGGTCATGAGCTCGGCCAGGATGAGCCCCACCGGCATGGCCCGCCTGATGTCGAGAACCACCGGATCGAAATCCATCAATAACTCGACTGTACCGGCCCCGGCGGAATATGATTCGTGCAGGGAACGGGCGACCTTGGCGCAGTACTCATCCATCTTTATCTCGTCGACTGACCCGGACTCATAGAGCATCAGGTAAAGCTCGCTCATCGACCTGACCCGGGAAGATACGGCGTTAAGGACGCTTTTTGTCTCTTCGTTATCGGTCCACATCTTTTCCAGGTCGATGATGTTCCCTATGGCGGCGATGCTGTTCTTCACCCGGTGCTGGAGTTCACTGTAGAGGGCTTGCTTTTCATCCAGTGACCGGCTGAGTTTCTCCTCTGTCCAGCTTCTGTAAAGGGCAATGGCGGCGATTTCTCCGAAAACCCCCGCCATCTCCGCGTCTTGTTCCGTAAAATCTTCAGGTTTGTTCGCCAGTCCGATTACCCCGACGACCCTGCCCTCCAGTATCAGGGGCGCGAACATAACGTTGCGCATCTCAACATGGCCGTCAGGCATGTAGTCAACGTAGCCGCTGTTCATGAAATCATTCTCGTACACGGTCCGTTTTTGATTGTATGAAACGGCCCTGAGTCCCCGTATCGGCATGGGGAGATCAGGGTCCACGTCGCAGGGAAGCCCCCCCGCCTCGAGGAAAAGCACCTCGTTGTTCCCTGTCTCCTCGCTCATCAGGGCCACGTACCCGGACACCGCGCCGGTGACCTCGCAGCAGGCGTCAAAGATACGTTGCGCCGCTTCCTCGAAGGTATGGCATTCCATGACCGCCCGGGCCGCCCCCAGAAGGGCGTCCTGCTCTTTCTTCTGCCGTTCCAGCTTTTCGATGTTTTCACGGAGCAGGATTTCCTGTTTCCTTACCTCGCTGACTTCATGGGGTATGCCTATGATGGCGCTCAACTCGTCCTGCTGTTTCTGCACTATCTCACGCTCCTCGAAAAGGCTCAGGGCCACCTTGACTGCCGAATCAATGGCCCCTGTTCCACTGCCCTTTACCACGTACCCGTAAGAGGTGATATGCTCTGTTTTTTCGAATATCTCCTGCTCAGTTCGGTTCGAGAGGAAAATAACGGGGAGTATCCTTGATTCAAGAATAATCCGGGCAGCCTCGGTCCCTTCCATCTTTCCCCTGCCCAGGTTGATGTCCATGAGTATGAGATCGATGTCCGGGTTAGCACGCACCATCTCTATCGCCTTTTTACCCGTGGTGGCTGTCAGTACCTCGTACCCGTACTTTTTTAATGACGCAGCTTCGCCGGTGGCGATAAAGGCGTCGTCGTCAACCAGGAGGATGCATTTTTTACCTTTTATCATGGTAATCCTTTATACCATTAATAAACATTCTTGTAAAGCATACTTTATACCAGAAAATTCCTGCCCGGTTCATAGTATAACACGCGTTAAAAATCAGGGTTACTGAAATTAATGCACCCGGTCAAGAGGAACGGTCACGGTGAATACGGCACCGTTTCCCGGCGCGGCGGCAAATGTTCCCCGGAGATGGCCGGCTCAAGGCCCAGGGGGGCAGACCGATTGTTATTATCATTTACAGGGAAAGGTTATGCGAAACAGGGTTTTCGGACCCGATTCAAAATGGAGTTCCCCTTCAAGCTGGTCAGTCAGGGCCTTCACGAGTTCGAGCCCCATGCCGCTGTTTGCTTCCAGGGAAAAAGCTTCGGGAAGGGGCGTCCCGGTATGGAAAACGGCGAGCTCGCACGAGTCCTCGGCGCGTTTCAGGGCGATTCGTATCACCCCCTCATCTTCGCCGGTGAAGCCGTGCTTGTAGGCGTTGGTTACCAGCTCCGTGAGAACAAGCCCCACCGGGGCCGCGTTCTTCACGTCCATGGTTACGCGGTCCAGTTCTGTTTCAACTTTCACCAGCCCCATCATGTCCCTGCAGGTCCCGGACAGGCTGTTGATGATATCGAGGCAGTACTCGTCCATGGGGACTTCACGCACCGACCCCGATCGGAAGAGCATGTTGTAGAGGTTGCTCATGGACATGACCCGGTTTTCTATCTCCCCCAGGGCCTCCTTTACCTTCGGCTCGTCGGAACGTTCCGATTCCAGGTAGACCATCCCCTTGATCATGGCCAGGCTGTTCTTCACCCGGTGCTGGAGCTCCCGGAGGAGTTCGCCCTTCTCGTCCAGGGCCTGCTGCAGTTCCATCTCCGCCCGTTTCTGCTCGCTGATGTCCCGCACCACCGCGATCCGGGTCACCTTGCCGTCAACGGTAATGTCCGACCCCCGTATTTCGCCGTAAAAGGTGGACCCGTTTTTCCTGAGCCCCATGGCCTCATAGGGGACCTCGCTCCCCTGGGCAACGTTCTTTCTGACAAAGTCCCGGTATTCGGGGACCGCGAAATCCAGGACGTTCATCCCGATCAGCTCCTCCCGGGCGTAACCGAAAATTTCGGAACAGGCCGGGTTCACGTCCAGGACCACGCCCTTGTCGTGGACGATGACCGCCTCGAACGTGGCGTCCGCGAGGCGGCGTATCCGCTCTTCGCTCTCGGCCAGGGCCATTTCCGCGTTCCTCCGGTCGGTTATGTCGTGGACCGTCCCCTCAAAATGGGTCGCTGTCCCGCCGGTGCCGCGCCTGATATTTGTGGTGTCCCGGACCCACTTTACGGCGCCGCCCTTCGTCACAATCCGGTACGGCTCATGGGTGAAAGAGCACGCTCCCGACTCAACGGCGGCGTTCACCTCCTCGATGACCCGGTCCAGGTCGTCGGGGTGGACAATTTCCTCGTATGAAACGTGTCCCTGTTTGAATTCTTCAGCGGTGTGACCGAACAGGACGGCGGCGTTTTCGGTCACGAACTCCACTGGCCACCGATCCTCGTTTTTCCAGAGGAACACCACCGAGGGGCTCCTTGATATGATTTCGTTGGCCTGTACGAGTTCCTCCTCGAGCTGCTTCCGCTCGGTGATGTCCGTGTTGAACCCGACGAAGCGGACCGGCCTTCCGGTATCGTCGAATACCGCTTTGCCCCGTCCGGCAATCCACCGCCATTCGCCGTCCTTAGCCTTCATCCGGAAGGTTGACTCATAGACTTCGCTCCTCCCCTCGAGGTAGTCATTAACCTGCTCAAAGGCCGTTTCCCGGTCGTCAGGATGGAGCAGGTCGCTCCAGGCCCCGCTGGTATAGGGGAGTTCGCCGGGTTCGTACCCGAGCATCGTGGCGAACCGGTCTGAATGATAGGCCTCGCTGGTCACCAGGTTCCAGTCCCAGAGGCCGTCCCGGGTGCCTTCCACCGCGAGCTGGAACCGCTCCTCGCTCTCGGTCAGACGCCGTTCCTTTTCCATAATAAAATTGCGCGACTCCTGAAGCTCCTCGTTGCTCTCTTCGAGCTCCTCCATAGCCTGCTGCAGCTCCTCATTGGCTGCTTCCATTACCTCCCTGTTCTCCTTGAGCTCCCTGTTCGCCTCGTGGAGGCGGAAGGCCATTTTTATCGATGCGTCGAGGACCGTGATGCCGGAGTCCTTGACCACGTATCCGTAGGAGGTGATCTTTTCGGTCTTTTCCACAACTTCAGGTTCCGTGTGGCTCGAAAGAAAAATAATG
>CAZEPS010000300.1:0-4882 GCA_964514165.1 uncultured Leptospirales bacterium | reverse complement strand
TGTCGCGAAGTGCCCCTGATAAAATTTCCGCGGCCGAGGCGCTCCCCTTGTTGAAGAGAACGATGACGTCGCCGGTGTAGATCGGATCAGACTTAGCGTCATACTCATTGACATTGCCGGAACCCTCTCTCCCCCTGGTGGAGACGATGACCTGTCCCTTTTTGAGAAAAAAATCTGAAATTTCAATCGAAGCGTCGAGGAGCCCGCCGGGGTTGTACCTGAGATCGATAATCAGGCTGTCTATTTTTTTTCTGTTGAACTGCTTCAGGCCGCCTGCTACCTCCCTGACGGTGCTGGAGCTGAAATTCTTAATCTTCAAATAGCCGATATTGTGTTCTTCAATAATGGTATATTCCACGCTCTGAATGTTTATGGGGGCCCTCTTCAATTCAAATTCTATGAGATCATCATGACCGTCACGCTGGATGTGAAGATTTACCATGCTCCCGGGGATCCCCTTAATCATCTTGACGACCTCGGTCAGGTTTTCCTGCTTGATTTCAGTATCGTTTATCTTCACGATTACATCGCCCGCCATGATCCCCGCCTTCATTGCCGGTGAATTCTCAATCGGTGTTATGACCACTACCTTTCCGTCCCGCATGGTAATCTCAATGCCGACCCCTTCAAATTTCCCGGTGGTCATCTCCTTCAGCTTTTCAAAGGCGTCTTCATCGAGAAACCGGGAATAGGGATCGTCCAGGGAGTCAATCATCCCCTGGATGGCGCCGTAAAACATGTCCCTGTTCGAAACGACGTCAACGTGTTCGCTCCGAATCAGCTGGTATACCCGGTGAAAGTAATCGAGATATCGATGAGCCGGTTCCTGTGAGGTCGCCATGAGGGATATGTTGATGCCGATGAACAACCCGAGCAGGAAGGCCACCAGCAGAAAATGAAAATTGCGTTCTTTAAGCCTGCCGAACATAAACTTCTCCGTGTGTGAGTAGAATAAGTGCGCTATACCTTTTCGAATTATAAGAAAGGTATTAGTTACCCCTCGCGGTGATTAATGTCAATAATTAACCTGATTAATCAGGGCGGTTCATTTCGTTTTCATCGAATAGACACCGTCCCATTTTTTGGAGGGCGGATTCTTGATAAATTCTTCGCATCGGTCGATATACACCTGACTGGGACCGTCGTCGTCAACGATTTTCAACGCCTTCTTGAAGGTTAATTTCGCCTTTTTCCAGTCCCGGCCCTGGAAATATTCCATGGCCTCGTAATAGGCATCCAGCATCTCGTACATCCTGTCCGGAAGGGTGCCCTTTCTTCCGAGGAGTTCATAGATGTGGATGACCTCGTCCTTTCCCATGACCCTCACCATGTCGAGCTTCCGTGCGTCTATGACATCCTTCGCCGCCTCGTAGGTTGTACCGCTGATCATGGCATAGGTCCTGTAGATCTTGTTCACTCCCTCAAGGCGTGACGCCAGGTTGATGGTGTCGCCCATGGCCGTGTAATCCATGCGGGTGCTGGACCCCATGTTGCCCACGACCGCCAGGCCGGTGTTCATCCCCATCCGCGCCTTCAGTTCCACCTGCCCGGTGGACCGCCATTCCTCCTGGAGCTCTTTCAGGCGACGCTTCATGTCAATGGAGGCGAGGCACGCCTTGACCGCGTGATCCGGGAACGGCTGGGGGGCGCCGTAAAAGGCGATGATGGCGTCACCCTCGTACTTGTCGATGGTTCCCCCGTGACTCAGGATTATATTCGTCATCTCCGAGAGATACTCGTTCAGCAGGTTGACCAGCTCCCGAGGCGACATCATCTCGGAAATGGAGGAAAATCCCTCCACGTCAGAGAAATAAGAGGTGATATCCCGTTCCTCTCCGCCGAGTTCCAGGGTTTCGGGATTCTCGATTATCTCCTCGATGACGTCCGGCGCAATGTACCGTGAGAATGCGTTCTTTATGAATCTCTTCTGATTTTCCTCGTTGATGAATTTAGTCGTCGCGATCACGGCTGACGGGAAGATGACCGCCATGGATATGCCGAGCTGATCGACCCAGAGATTGGCGAAAGCGAAGAGCCCGATGATGACGAGGTTTACCCCGAAGAACGAGGCGAAAATAACGATGAGCGACATCCGCACGTTGAGGCGTTGTATTGAAAATCCCATCAAGAGAGCGACACCCAGGATAATGAGATAATTGGCAACGGAACCGGCGTCGCGGATGTATTCCCCGTTAATGATGGTATTCACCGTGTTGTGATAAACGCCCACGTTCGGATACTCGTTGTGAATGGGTATCGCCCCGATGTCATGGGTCGCGGTGGCGGTGAGCCCGGTTATGACGATATGGTCTCTCAGGGCCTCGAGACGCAGAACCAGGTCTACCGCCTGGTACTGGTTCCTGAGATCGTTCAGTTCCTGCCGCATGGCCGGGTTTTCATTCTCTTTCAGTACCTTCTCGATGCTCTTTATCTCTTCCAGGGTGAGGCGGTTGTATCCTTCACGCAGTGTCCGTATCTCGCTCCTCATGCCCTGGATGGCCCGGTACTTTTCTTTTTTCATTGCCGGATCGTCGGTCATGATGAACTCGCCTTCAAGGCGTGCGATATCAGCCTGGAGTTTCGCTATCCTGACATTGTCCCCGTTAGCGGCCCCCATCTGGTCAAAGTAATCATGGACCCCGCCTGTCCCGAAGGCGAAATACTCATAGTCAATGAGGGCGTAGAAGGGGACGATGTTGAAGGTCTCTTCCCGGGGGCCTGATCCGGCCCAGTTCACGTACATCATCCCCCGCTCGTCGATCGGGACAACAATGTCTTCAATCGTGAAGGTCATCGGGTTGTAAGCGTTTTTTATCACGATATGCCTGCCCGGTTCAACGGCGATATTCTCGAACGTGGACTGGCACCCGTCCATGAGCATGATGAAGGCCAGATTGAAATAGAGTCTCCCTTCGTGAAACTGCACAAGCTGAACCTGTCTGGTAATCCCGTCTATGTCGGTGTACCGGTTTACGAACCCGAAGAGCTTCCCCGTTTCCATGAGCGGCGGTATCGGATAGGAGAGGGACTCGAACCGCCGGTCTTCCAGGGACTTGTATTTTTTCAGCTGGTCCTCCGGGACCTTGATAGAAGACCGCTCGAGGAAACGGTCCCTGGCGCGCTGGAACTCAACGGTCTGCTGCCTGTTAATCACGTCAATTACCGGCGGGTCTTCGCTGAATGTGTATGCAAGGATGACATTTCCCATGACCTGGACGCCCCGCGCGAAGGCCTGGTCGTTGTTAATCACCATTGTGGCGATATCGGCCCGGGTAACCCTCCGGCCGCCCTCCGCCTTGTCAACAACCTCCCCGAGCATGGCTTCGTCGACCTGCTGGGGCGACTCGTCAGGGAATATCATATCCATGGTGGCCTGGGTAATACCGAGCTGCCGCATGGTCATGAGACCGTTGCCGTAGATATACCGGGGCCAGGGGAACTGGCCGATGGTAGTGAGGCTGTTTTCATCGATGTCGATAAAGGTAAGCCGTTCCCACTCCTCGATTGAGGGTTTCATGCCGAACCGCAAGTCGTAAAACCTGAGCTCGAAAGACCTGTACACGTCGGAAAAGCTTAACAGGACAATTATGAGAAAAGCGATGAACGCTATTATCAAACCGGAAATCCGGTTTTCTTCGAAAAATTTGTTCGCTCTTTCAATCAGCTTCTGTAACACTCTGCTTCCCCTATTGATAGTATCAAGCTGTGCCCTGAGACCCCTTCATGTCTGCTGATCGGTTAAAAACTGATGTTTAACCCGGTCATGACGATGTGCCGGTTTGGTGATTCGCGGTATACGGCGTTGCCGTAAAGATCCCCCGGAATATAAAACGGCTGGCCGCTCGCCTTTCCGGGAATAAACACGCCGTAGTTGAGGTAGAACGAAAGATCCGAGAATATAAGCCACCGGAGGGATATATCTACCCCGTGGCCTACTTCACGGTAATTTCTTACCGCGTCAAACCCGTAGTTTATCGGGGCCTGGACCTTGTCCTTCATGTAGTTGGAATACTTGGCTATCAGGGTCATGTCCCTGAGATAGCGCTTGTCCGACCAGGAGAGGGGGGAGAGGGAAAAGCCGGCACGGATGACATGAAGGTTCGCGAGTAGCGGCCTCAGGGCGTAGCCGCCGATGTAGGTGCCGAAATGGACAAATCCCTCGTCAACCCCGAAGGTGTTGCCGTACGGCAGCTTGTAATTGTCCCGATGCCGGTCCCCGGAACCAAAGGCGTATTGCAGTATGATAACGGGGCGGAGCATAAGATCAACATAATAGTTCAATTCAGCGACACCGGCCCAGGCGCGAACCTGGTTCTTTTTATACCGGAAACTCAGTGGATTGTAAAAACCCGTGGTTATATTGTACGATCCCGATGTATAGCTTCTGCCCCGTTGATGGATTATCTCACCATGGTAGATCAGGCCGCTGAAGATGACCCCCTTCAGGCCGATGCCGTAGTACTGCGAGTTATAGGAACTGTACCGGTTGTTGGAGAAGGGATCCTCCTTGCTGAAATCAAGGAAGGGGAAGGCCCTGGAAAGGGAAACACCGTTGACGTTGCTGAGATCAGACTGGTCCATGGCGAAGAAATAGAGAGACTGGTTATAGAGTTCCAGGGCCATGTTCGCCCCGGTAAAGAGCCGCTTCGCACCGGTGGCAATGTCCCGGTCGCTCAGGTTGTAGGGATTGTCGTCCTTGACCATGAGCCCGGTGTACATCGAGAAGAGCTTGAAGTTTACGTACTTGAAAAAGAGGTCAAGCTCGATGCCGTCACCCCTGCCGTTAAGCACCAGTCCCGTGCCAAGAAAATAGTATTTTCTCCCCAGGCTAAAAACCACGTTCTGCCGTTCGCTGGCAATCTTCAGGTAACCAAGGTCAAGG
>CAZEPS010000299.1:0-4893 GCA_964514165.1 uncultured Leptospirales bacterium | reverse complement strand
GCGGGCCCGTTCCCCTTGACGAGGCGGACGACCTTCCCCGGTCAATCGTGAACTCGGTCATCGCCGGGAACGCCCCCCTCCACCTGGACGACGCCCGGGCAGAGGGCCCGTACCGGGCCGACCCGTACGTGTCCGGGGCCGGGGTACGGTCGGTCTACTGCGCCCCGGTGTTCATGACCGGCAGCCTGAAGTTTTATCTTTACCTGGAGAACCGGCTGGCCCCGGGGGCGATATCTTCGGCCTCCGTTTCAGGGGCAGGTTTTCTCGGGCGCTACGCCGCGTCCCTTGCCGCGGAGGGGGTTTTTACCGGGGTGGAGGGTGACGAAAGCCTTGAGGTTTCGTCTGACGGCAGAACCGTCCGTGTCCCCGTCGGCGAGATCGTGTACCTGATGTCCCACGGGAGGCGCACCACGATTCATGCCGCCGGGGGGGCCTACGAGTCCCCGGTGACCCTGGGAAAGTACGGTTAGCTCCTCCCCTCCCACCGCTTTCTACGGATTCACCGGCAGTATATCGTGAACGTCGCCTTTATGGAAGAGACGAACCTCTTCAAGACCGGCCAGCGGTACCTGAAGCTTTCGGATGACGAGGACACGATACTTCCCGTGGGGCGGTCCTACGCGGAAGCGGTTCTCAGGGTGACGGGGAAGCGGGGGCGGTAAGGCCGGGTCATTTCCCTTCAGGATTTTCTCTAACAAATTTTGATAAATCCACCTTCTTTCGATCTGATGCCACTTCCCGGACTATTTTCTTGATTTCCATTTCTTCTTCGTCAGATTCCGGAACAACATATTCAATTATAAAGTGACGCTCTTTTATTGTTTTCATGGTTTGCTTAGTTCCTCTTCGATATAATCAATGATATAATTCTCTTCGATGTCAAATGCCGTAATTATAAAATAATCATATTTGCTGAATTTTCTATAAATTACCGTTAAATATCTTCCGGATTTCAATTTTCCTATTGATTCCATGCTGTCATCGTTTCTTTTCTGGGTCCAGATTATAATATCGCTAAAAAATTCCTCAATCTCTTCTTCTGTGACAGAATGTTTTTCTATGTGCGTGTAGTTGTTTTTTCCTTTTCATTGTAATATTTACTTGAAAATTAAAATATTTTCCATTACTCTATATTTTGACAAATAGGAACAACACTTGTTTGCAAAATATTATAATCAAAGGAGACATTAACAATGTCCCATGAATTAATTGAATCAAATCCTGATATAATGATGGGAAAGCCGGTCATCAAAGGGACACGTATCACCGTTGAGATAATATTGGAAAAGATGTCTGACGGTGAGACTATTGAACAATTAATTGAATCATACCCGCAATTAAAACGAGAATCAATCCATGCAGCCCTGGCTTTTGCCGCACGTGCATTAAAAGCCGATATTGTGTATCCGGTTAAGGGCGATGCCTTATGAAGTTTGTCGCTGATGAGAACATCGATCTGCCAATAATTGAACGGTTAAAAAATGAGAATCATCAGGTTTTATCAGTATATGAGATGATGAGAGGCTTATCGGATGAAGAGGTTTTGAACATAGCAAATAATGAAAATGCGATATTATTAACGATTGATAAAGACTTTGGGGAGCTGGTTTTTCGCAGAGGCATGATATCAGGAGGAGTCATATTGATTCGACTGGCAGGCTTAACCAATAACGAAAAGGCAAATATTGTTGCTGCAGCGATAAAAAATCACGGTGATGAAATGCATTCTGCATTTACGGTGATTACCCATGAGACAATTCGTATAAGAAGATTTGATGTATAGTCATTGCTGATATATATTTTATAACACTGATTGAAGATAAAATTTGGATACTACTAAAAACAATGTTTATGAAGTCCCCTTATGTGCACAAAGACTGATAAAGCTATTTCAGCACCATTTTTTTGAAAATGGAACTGAAATGATTTTTATATATGCTCATTATTCATATTTGTTATAAAACGGAACTGACTTTCAAAGAGGCCGCCCGCCTCCCCGAGGGCGGTCCTGCGCGGAGGCGGTTCTCAGGGTAACGGGGAAGCGGGGGCGGTGAGGCTGGATTATTTCCCTTCAGGATTTTCTCTTACAAATTTTGATAAATCCACTTTCTTTCGATCTGATGCCACTTCCCGGACTATTTTCTTGATTTCCATTTCTTCTTCGTCAGATTCCGGAACAACATATTCAATTATAAAGTGACGCTCTTTTATTGTTTTCATGGTTTGCTTAGTTCCTCTTCGATATAATCAATGATATAATTCTCTTCGATGTCAAATGCCGTAATTATAAAATAATCATATTTGCTGAATTTTCTATAAATTACCGTTAAATATCTTCCGGATTTCAATTTTCCTATTGATTCCATGCTGTCATCGTTTCTTTTCTGGGTCCAGATTATAATATCGCTAAAAAATTCCTCAATCTCTTCTTCTGTGACAGAATGTTTTTCGATGTGCGTGGAATTGATATCTCTGTCATGGTAATATCTGAATCTTTTCATTAGTCATCTTCATCTTAAGCGAATAACGTTTATAAGAACATCTATCAATTTAACAAGAGGTTCCCTTATGGGTATGAATTTTTAACCAGCACCATTATCATAAAAATGGTGCTGGTGATGTATCCTTAATTGTCCCGGTAGAATATGTTTTGATAAATAGAATGTCAAGCGGATATATTTTTCATTAAATACATGCCGGCGCTGCCTGAAGCTCTCGGACGACGAGGGCACCATCTTGCCCATGAAGTAGTCCTGCGCGGAAGCGGTGCCCCGGGTGACGGGGAAGCGGGGGTGGAGGGGCCGTTCACTGGGACATAACGCACTGCTGAAAAAATTAACTTGACGGTATTTTCTGCCGGTACTATGAATTTACGGAAATTCATACATTTAGTGTGAATAACCAGAAAAGATATTTCCCGGAGGAAACATTTATGCCAGCTTCTTTTGAAATTTACAAAGACAAAAAGGGGGAGTACCGCTTCCGCCTGAAGGCGACTAACGGCGAGGTCATCGCGACCGGCGAGGGGTACAGTACCTTTCAAAACTGCAAAAAGGGGATCGCTTCTGTCATGACCAACGCCCCCAGGGCGGTTATCAAAAACACCGCGGCCAACGAAGAACTCATCAGGGCCGCCGATAATGGGAATCTTGCCGGGGTCAAGAAGGCCCTGAAAGAGGGGGCTGATCCGAACTTTCGGGACAAAGAGGGAGAGACCCCGCTCATAGAGGCAACCGAAGCGGGCAACCTTCTGGCGGTGAAAGAACTCGTGAAGAAGGGGGCAAAGCTGAACCTCCAGGATGACGAAGGGGAAACCGCCCTCCACGAGGCCATTGAAGAGGGGCACAAGGACATTGTTAAATACCTGGTCCAGGCCGGGGCCCGGAAAAACGTGAAGGACAAAAAGGGCCGTACCGCCACAGATCTGGCACAGAAGAAGGGGATCAGCCTGAACTATAAAACACTGACGAAAAAATAACAGCGCCTCAACACGGAACAGTTTACAGACTCCCTGTCAGATTAACCGGTCACTATATTGACAGGGTGGCATGTAAAACGGGAATGGCTTTATTGAGTCATTCCCGTTTTTTTTCATTACCAGAAGTTAACTCAAAAATAATTGTCATTGCGAGCGAAGCGAAGCAATCTCTCGGCATAGTTTGAGATAACCCTGAGTTTATGAAAAATCAATGACAAATAATCATGCAACAAGTATTGAGTATTTTTAAGATAGGTTCTACTTTTTCATATGGCCCCCGGAACCTGTCTGAGGTTACGACTGCCGTGTAACAGAGATACCTTCTAAATCAACAGTATTATTAAAGACTCTATCACAAAGAAGACCAGGCATATGAGCACCGTGTACCCCATGAAGTCCCGGGGACGGATATTCATCAGCTGTCCCATGATGGGCAGAAAGGTCAGCGTCCAGAACGGGTTTATGAGGTTCGTGAGGGCGTCCCCGTAGGCGAAGGCGATAATGGTCTTGCCGATGGGGGCGCCGGCGATAGAGGCCGCCTTCATCAGGGGCGCCCCGAGCACAAGCCACTCCCCGCCCCCTGACGGGATAAAGAGGTTCACGATGGACGATGTGACAAAGGCGAACCAGGGGATGGTCTTCACCGTGGCGAAGCTGAGGAGACCATGGGCGAATATCTGCGCCAGGCCGGTGGTGATAAAAATGCCCATGATCCCGCCGAACAGGGGGAACTGGAGCACGATGTCCGACGACCCCATGATCGCCTGTTTCATGGTGTTAACGTAACTGATGGGGCGCCAGTGGAGCAGTATGCCGATGGAAAGCATGATAAACGCCAGGGCCGCCAGGTTGAACCCCTTGCCGGTGATGATGCCCACGGCCCCGAGAAGGGTCAGGAGAAAGAGAAAGATGCTCACCAGGGGAGAATGGTTCAGCCAGTCGGCCAGCCCCTTTTTTTCGACCTTCGAGGCCTCGACAAGGGCGGCCAGCTTCTTTTCCTGCTCTTCCACGGAACCGTGTTTTTTCTCGAACTGGATGGCCGGGTCCCACTCCTCGTCAACGGTTTTCGGGCGCATGAAGAGAACCAACAGGGGCAGCACGACGACCACCGACGCGATGAGCACAAAGTTCGTCGGAATGAGAAGGGTCTCGGTAACGGGAATGATGTCGTTGATGATACCCTGGTCGATGAACCCCCGGGCGGTCTCTTCGGTTGCCATCATCAGGGGGGCGGACGACGAGAGCCCGCCGTGCCAGACCAGCAGCCCGGAATAGAACGAGGCGATGGCGACCCGGTAGTCGACCCCCTTGACCCTCTTGCACACCTCCACCGCCAGGATTGCCAGGACCGGGGCGAGCCCCCAGTTTACCAGCATCAGGGCGATGGCGATCAACACCAGGAAGAAGTAGACCTG
>CAZEPS010000298.1:0-4961 GCA_964514165.1 uncultured Leptospirales bacterium | reverse complement strand
CCACCGGCGGTCCCGACATCGGGGCGCCCTATACCATAATACCGCCGGACCGTCCCTACCTCGATGAAACCAGGAGAAAACCGGGAAAGCTGACCGTTGCCTTTACCACGAAGTCACCACTCGGCACAGAGGTTGATCCGAAATGCGTGCTGGCGGTAACCGAAACCGCGAAACTCCTGGAAGAACTCGGCCATAACGTGGAGGAAACAGAACCTGACCTGGACGGCGTCCAGCTGGCACGGACCTATTTTATCATGTATTTCGGCGAGGTGGCGGCTGACGTGGCTGAAATACCGAAACTCACCGGGAAAAAACCGGGCAGGAAGGACGTGGAAATCGTATCGCGCATCCTGGCACTCCTGGGAAAGGCATTCAGCGCCGAAGATTTCGTCACGGCCATCAGGCTCTGGGGCAACGCGGGCCGGGTCATGGGGCGGTTCCTTGAGCAATATGACTGTTACCTGACACCGACGGTGGCCGCCCCGCCGGCGATGATCGGGGAGCTTGCCGTCCGGGGTGGTGAGCTCGCGGGCATGAAGGTTATTGACGCCCTGGGGGCGGGGGGCCTCCTGAAGGCGTCAGGGATCGTGGAAAAGCTGGCAACGGAAAACCTGAAGCGGACACCTTTCACCCAGCTCGCGAATTACACCGGCCTGCCGGCCATGTCGGTGCCCCTTTACTGGACGAAGGACAATCTTCCCCTGGGGTCCCAGTTTGTCGGACGTTTCGGGGACGAAGCGACGCTCCTGAGGCTCGCGGCCGAGCTTGAAAAGGCGAGGCCATGGTTCAGGAAAAGGCCGCCGGAACCCTGATGCTGTTTTTCCCGGCCTGCCTGACGCATTTCATGTACGTTCACGAGTCAGGCAGGTCCATTTACCAAAACATGATCGATCAGCTTCTGATTAGACATGTCCATTGTATTATTTTATATTATTTTTAGAAATATACGCACGGCGGTCGCCGCCGGGCGATAACAATCGCGAAAATACGCAATTATCAGATCCGGAGGAGCAGATGAACAAACGACCAGACGAGAAGCCGAAGACCGGTTTCGCCATCAGCGAGTACCACGACACGAAAGAGGTTTACCGCCAGCTGGACAACCTCCTGGGCCAGCCGGTCCGGAAACTAAAGCCGGAGGCCCTTGAGAAATACGAGGAGTGGTTCTACAAAAAGTGCCCGAAGTCAAAGAAGATGATCGATGAGGCAATGAATTATATTCCCGGGGGCGTGCAGCACAACCTGGCGTTCAACCATCCCTTCCCCCTGGTTTTCACGAAGGCATTCGGGGCATATCTTTACGACCTGGACGGGCACAAGTATTTCGATTTCCTCCAGGCGGGGGGGCCCACGGTCCTCGGGAGTAACCCGAAGGTGGTGCGGGACCAGGTCATAGACCTTCTAAAAACCTGCGGCCCATCCACCGGTCTCTTTCACGAATACGAGTACAAGATAGCGAAATTCGTGGCAGAGCGGATGCCCGGTGTTGACCAGCTCCGGCTCCTCGGGAGCGGCACCGAGGCGGACATGGCCGCCATACGGGTCGCCCGTCTCGCCACGAAAAACAAGTATATCATCAAGATGGGGGGGGCCTATCACGGCTGGAGC
Organism: uncultured Leptospirales bacterium; assembly: GCA_964514165.1. Taxonomy (GTDB): domain Bacteria; phylum Spirochaetota; class UBA4802; order UBA4802; family UBA5550; genus CAZEPS01. The sequence goes on along the minus strand of CAZEPS010000298.1, from coordinate 3,353 downwards.
GACCAGCTCGCCTACGGGATCCGCATCCCGGGAACGAAACACCTTGAGGCCCACGGGGTCCCGAAGACCTGCTTTAAATACACCCAGGAGTTTTATCCGAACGATCTGAACGAGCTCGAGCGGAAGCTCTGGTGGAACCGCCTCCGGGGGGGGACAGCGGCTGTTATCCTTGAACCGATCGGCCCGGAGAGCGGCACCCGTCCCCTTTACCGGGACTTCAACGAGAACGCCCGGCGCCTCTGCGACAAGTACGGGGCGCTCCTGATTTTCGACGAGGTGGTGAGCGCCTTCCGTATAGGCATGAGCGGGGCCCAGGGCTATTTCAACGTGATTCCGGACCTCACCGTATTCGGCAAGGTCATCGCCGGCGGGTATCCGGCCGCCGGGGCCCTGGGGGGCAAAAAGGAGTACATGAAATATCTCGCCGCGGGAATCGCCGGAGGCAAGGTTAAAAAGGCCCTGGTCGGGGGCACCCTCTCCGCCAATCCTTTGAGCGCGGCCGCCGGGTATTTCACCCTGATGGAAATCGAAAAGCAGAAGGCCCCGGAAAAGGCCGGCAGGGCCGGGGATCGGCTCACGAAGGGGCTCCAGAAGCTCATCAGAAAATACGATCTCCCCTTCGTGGCCTTCAACCAGGGGTCAATCTGCCATCTCGAGACCGTCGGCACCCTTCTCCTGGACGTGAAATGGTCCAAGCCGTGGACAATCCCCGGCACCATCAAGGAGGCGAAAGAGCGGAAGACCGTGATGGAGCATTACGGGTGCGCCTACATGGCCGAGGGCGTTGTCTCCCTTGCCGGGAGCCGTCTCTACACCAACGCCCGGCAGGACGACAAGTTCATCGACAGCGCCCTGAAGAAGTTCGACAAGGTGTTTAAAAACGTCGAGGGCGTGTAAGTATCATAGATTTCAACTGAACGCGAATGTTGCCAGGTCCGGTTCCCGGCTGCAGTGAGGGATACCGGACCTGATTTTCGTGTGTGCTCTTTTTCCAGGAAACTTCCCCTGCCTCATTCTCTGCTTTATCATGACCGGCCTGATTTTTTTTTGACATTCCTGCAGACCTTAGTATCATATAGAGTGATACGGTAACTTTTATACTGAATAGTACACAACATGAATCTCAGAAAATTTACACGGGGTAAATACAGTCTCTATATATTTCTGGGCCTGGGCTTGCTCATATACCTGCTGGAAAGGTTCGACGTCTTTTCATTTCGGGAACTTCTGTATAAAATTGAAGACCTTCCCTTTGCCGACATCATACGGAAAGTTTCCCATGTCATTAATGCCTGGTTCTGATTATAATCCGGACTGCATATTTATCCATGTCAAAATTCATATCATTCAATGAAGCGGCTGAATGTGCCGCTGCATAGATAAGCAGTATACTCATTAAGGAGGCCTTCATGAATCCGCGACTGGAAGAAATTGCGCTTCAGGGGACATGGCTCAGGAAAGAGGACCGCTCCATGGGTCAGGAGATGAAGGATGATCTTGTCGGGGAGCGTACCCGGTACGTTTTTTACTGTCCCTACTGCGACAAAGAGTTTGTCACACAAAAGGAGTACCGCGTGACGGACAACTACCTGACCGAATCCATTAAAACCGGTATATCCTGGCGCATCAGCGAGTTTTTCTGGGATACCCTGGGTGCGGTGCCCGTTATCGGCTACTACCTGCGTCGGAGGGCAGATGACCGTCTTGACCGTCTCGAGGAGAAAATGGAAGACAGGCGGGATAATAAAACACTTCTGAAAGCCTTTGGGGAAGTTCAGGACAGTTTTATCAGGTGTAAAAAATGCGGAAAGCATACCTGTACTGATTGCATGGTTGACGGCATTTGCGGATTTTGCAGGGATAGGGCTGATACTGCCATATCGACAAGTGCCGGTGCGTCACAGGCCGGCAGTGAACTGGCCGCCGAATTTGATAATCAGATTAAGGAACTGGAAAAGATGTATGCAGATCTTATCGCCCAGTCACCGGGGCAGAAGGAGATGCTGGAAAAACAGCTCGAGGAACAGAAGAATCAGATCCGGGCAGCGCAGAAGCAGGCCATGGAAGGCAGTGACTGACTGGGCATGAAACCATGAAAGTTACTGTTGACCAGAAGCGCTGTTCCAGCGCGGGGATATGTGTGATTATCTGTCCGGATGTATTCCGGTTCCAGATTGGAAGCAAGAAGGCAAAGGCTGTAGAGGGTGACATACCGGAGGAACTGGCAGAATGTTCCTTACCTTTTCATGACTGTTTTTGACGGAAGAAAAGAACCCTCCACATTTCAGGGCGCGAAAAACACAGCGCCCTGTTTATTGACACCTTTATTTTTTTACACGGTTTTTTTATTTCCAGGGACCGTTTGTTATGGTATCTCTAAAAAATCCATATTCAGAGGTGTATTAATGAAGAAACTCGAAGACTTTCAAAAGGCCGGCGAAGAGATATTCGATAAACTCCACCTTTCAACCTATCCGGTGGGTATAAAATACATCAAAGAAGAAAGTGAAATTCCGGATAACGCCATGCGGCCATCCAGTATGGGGGCGAAGATGTCCCTGTGCCAGGCATTTACCCAGACCCGTCGCTGGGGAACCACCGTGGCAATGACAGCAGACGACAACTTCTGCACCCCATCCACCGCCTTCCACGGGTGGGCTGACGTATCCTATGATGAACTGGTGGAAAGCCAGGTGCAGCAGGGATGGCACGCCTCCCGGGAGGCTGAAGAGAAGCGGCATGCGGGTATAAAAAAATTCAGTGACGCGAATAATGGAAATCTCAAGACACCGTTCTGCGGGCTGGTAAGCACCCCCCTTACGAAACCGGCCGTGGTTCCGGACACGGTCCTGGTATTCGGCGACGGCACCCAGGTGAACCATATAATCCACGCCCTCAGCTATGAGTACAAACACGTACCGAAATCATCCTTTGACGGATTCATCGAATCCTGCGGCAAGGGGGGATTCATCCCCTTCATAACGCAAAAGCCCCAGGTCGTCATCCCCGGGGCCGGTGACCGATCCTTTGCCGGGATCCAGGACCACGAGATCGGGGCAGGGATGCCTGGCGAGCTGATTTTCTATGTGCTGGAGAATCTCTTCAAGACCGGTGGTGCCATGAACAGCAGGTTCCCGGTGCGGACCATGGTCCCCATGAACCTGAACGAGAACCTGACCCCCGGGTTTAAATACCTGAGGGACATAATAGACAAGGGGAAATAGTCCGGTACTCATTCATCATTTTCCTGGTTTTCATCATTAGAATTTCATGATGGGTGCAGATTTGTAACCATTAATGAAATCAATTTCACACAATTAAATCGTTAACGATTTTATCCTTTACATTTTTTT
>CAZEPS010000297.1:0-4963 GCA_964514165.1 uncultured Leptospirales bacterium | reverse complement strand
CCGAGTTTCTTCTTTAATACCGCGACGGTTTCTTTGAAGCTCTTCAGCACCATGTCGTCAAAGGACTCCTTCTCGTCCGTGCCGGTGTCATCGTACCATCCGGATGAACGGTTTTCCCAGAGATTTTTCACTGACTGGATCACCATGAGCTGGCTGTCAAAAAAGTCACCGAAGAGCTTTTCTCCCATCTCGTCCCGGTACACGTTCATGGCAAAATACATGAAGAACTCCTCAAAGACCGGCGCGGCAGCGCTCTTCTTTCCGAGGCGGTAGTCCCAGTTCTCGAGCAGGGCGAGGCATTTTATTTCAATAGAGGTAAGATCTTCCGCCTTTTTAAGGGACGCCACGATACCGGGAACAAGGTCTTCGGCCATCTTTGATTTCTGGTCACCGTGCATTTTCTTAAAATCGTCCACGGAAAGTTTTTCCTTTTCGGTGAGCATCTCCCTTATTCTCCTAATCCGGTGATTCGGATCAAACCAGCGGCTAACGAAATAGGGATAATCTGAGCCGGCGGTCATGTTGTTCGCCGACGAAACGTAACCGCTCGCCGGGTTGTAGCTGTGGGGGAGTTTTTCAAAAGGAACAATCCCGAGCCATTCGTATTCCCCGGTCCACCCGGGAACAACTTCCAGCCCGTTCCCCATTTTTCTGATCGGGAGACCCGCGCAGCAGTAAAGGCCGATGTTTCCATCCACGTCAGCGTACACGATATTCTGGCTGATGGCATTAAAACTCCTTGCTGCATTCTTGAAATCTTCCCAGTTCTTTGCCCTGTTTAGAAGAAATACCGTCCGCAATTCGTTGCTGTAATCATACCCGATCCAGTGCATGGAAACAGCCGCGTTTTCTATCTCCTTGAATTTCGATACGACGGGGCCCCGGCGGGTGAACCGCAACTCCCGCTCAACCGGGTCGCCCCCCTTGACCTTAATGACCTCTTTTCGTATCTCGAGTTTTTTCTTTTCACCCCTGTACCAGTAGCAGGATGGATCATCATCGTCGATTTTCTCCAGGTAGAAGTCCATGTCGTCGATCATGACATTGGTCATGCCCCAGGCGATATTTTCGTTATGGCCGCAGACAATCAGTGGCTGGCCCGGGACCGCCACGCCGGTCACGTTGAGCCTGCCGTCAACGACCTGGTGCATCTGGTACCATATTCCCGGGGCGTTCAGGCCCAGGTGCATATCATTGGCGAGGATCGGTTTGCCGGTGACCGATTTCTTCCCGGATACCGCCCAGTTGTTGCTTCCACTGAATATGTCAAGTCCGAGAGCTTCCAGCACCCTGGAACCTTCGGCAATGAGAATGACCGGCTCCAGAGAACCGTCCTCCGCGAATTCCCCATAGACCGGGGGCCCATAGTTACCGATGTCGGGAATCAGCTCCCGGTAGAGCTCAACAGGGATCTTCTGTTTGAGCTTATACAATAAAATTTCGGCTGTCCACGGCATGGTGAGATCCCACCCCATGTAACCGACAATGTTGGCGGAATGCACCATTTCCCACTTCTCCGGCTCATACCCGAGGATAAAAAACTCCGGGGGCAGGCGGTCCCCGTTCTTCTCAATGTAAAGGTTTACGCCTTTCGCAAATGTGCTCAAGGCGGCAATCATGTCAGGGTCAGATTTTTCGATTATAAGCCGGGACTTTTCGGTCATTTTCAGTGACCGCATGAGAAGGTCGGTCTCTACCATCTCCTCGCCGAAAATCTCTGAGAGTCTCCCCTGGGTGACCCGCCGTATCAGGTCCATCTGCCAGAGCCGGTCCTGGGCCATGCAGTAACCCGTTGCGAGATAGAGATCCTTCTCGTTTTTCGCGTGGATATGGGGTATGGCATGACTGTCCCGGTAGACAGTGACCGTGTCCGTCATGCCGGCAAGCTCCAGTTTTCCGTCATATTCCGGCAGCGCCCTTCGGGATATGCTGCGGACTGAGAGCCACATACCGATAATCGCGAGGATCAGTACAGCGGCAATACCTGTGACAATTATCTTTGTGAGTGACATGGCTACCCCCTGTCATATAATGTTGATGCACTTCAAACCAGAGTGCGGAAACAGGTCAGTTTGTCATATATGTGTAAGGAAAATTTTCTGTGTTTTATTGAAGATTATGCAATAGAATACAGCATTTTTCTGCTGTAATAATTATCATGAATAGCGTATCAACAACACTGCCCATGGAACCTGCCGTTACTGGAATCGGTACCTGATTAAGGAATTTATTGATTATTGCTTGCTGTCTCTGGTTTGTCAAATACTTTTGCTGTATAATACAGGCGGTTGATCAGTATGGCGCACTAGCGCCTGAGACCCTTTTTCCTCAGGAATTCGACCCCTCTGTCCGGGAAATCGGTAAAAACCCCGTCAACCCCCGCCTTTATGAAGAAAATCCTGAACAGGTCATTGAGATTTCTCGCGTATGATGGAAGATCATCCGCCCGCAGGGTATAGGTATGGACCCTGAGTTTCCTTTCATGGGCGATATTAACAACGTCCGTAATTTTTGGTTTCACCCCCTTTCCCCTGTCGATTACCACCTGGTGCATCCAGGGGCCTATCGCGTCTGCGTACTTTTTAATTTCATCCATACCTTCGGGAGTGAGCATCCTGTTGTAGTCGACGCCGCACTGTTCTATCCACTTTTCATCAGCAATGAGCTGAACGAGTTTCACCTTTGCTTTGAGTTCCTTCCTGAGGTGAACGAGGCACTCCGGGTCAAAACTCTGGATGTAGCACTTGCTCTTCTTGTTGACGTAACCGTATTTTGTCAGGGTCTTTAATATGAGTCGCGATATGTCTTTCCCCTCTTTCATGTGAAAAAAGGGGTCCTTTATCTCGGTATAGATTCCGACGTTTTTACCCGTACTCTTGTTCAACCCCAGGATCATCTCGATCTCTTCATCCAGTGTCGCGATGTCAAACTGGGTACGGGACCTGTTCGGGAAACGCCGGGTGTAAACTGCGGCACCGTTCGAGGTGTCAGTTCGTTCATGAATATTCAGCTGCTTAAGTTCCTTGAGGGAAAAATCGACTACGTAATACCTGCCGTCATCCCGTTTTCTGCTTGGAAACACTTCACGGACATTGCTCACCGTGTCGAGAAAGTGGTCATGGATTACCACGAGTTTGTCGTCACGGGTGACCGCAACGTCCTGTTCAATATAGTCCGGGCCCATGGCGTAGGCCATTGCCTTGCTTTCGAGGGTATGCTCCGGCAGGTATCCTGAAGCCCCCCGGTGGGCTATGATAATCGGTCTTCTGTCAGCCATGGAAGTATTTAGTAACAAATCATTAAGGGAACCTCTATGTATTGAACAAAGGTTCCCCTTTGGTTACGTATTTCGGTTTAAATCGGTTTTATCCCTTTTTTAATAATGTATAAAACCGATTAAAAGATGTACCCTTAATTTACAATCGGTATTTACTGCGATATGCCCCGAGAGGTAAAGCCATTTTTTATAAAGGATATGTCTTAGTTCAAAATACGTACTTACACGGGAACAAACTTTTTAACAGGATGCTCTCAAAAAAAACCCTGCGGTCAGGCCGCAGGGTTTTTTCATTAGAAGATAGGTTTAAAGGGAATAGGAGGCCCCCAGGGTCGCGTAATACCGGTGCACCGCGTCACCCTTGTACCAGGACCTCGCCGGGACGATCAGCCAGTTGAAACCGGCGCTCAGTTCCCATCCGTCTTTAGAGTAGGTCATGGATAGTGACGGTGTCAGATCGCTGAAGCCCTTTTTGGCAATGGTCCGGCTGACCTGAATATTCTGGTCTGAGTCCAGGTACAGAAAAGAATCTTCAGCCGACACGAAATAGTAATAGCCGGCGGAAAGGCCCAGTCCGAGCGACACGTAATCGGTCAGTTCAAAGTCGTGGCCGATTGACATGGACACGTACCAGTCACCTCCCCGCTTCAGCGGCACGTAATAGTCGTAGGTTGCCGATATTTCCGGATTCAGAAACGGAACAATGGGCAGCCCGATGCTGACAGTCGCCGTAAGAAAACTCCAGTCTTGCCCGGAAGCGAGACCGTATGCTTCATTCTGTGGATTAGCCAGCTGGCTCGACTGTTTCGTGTTGTAGTACCACCAGTACCACACGCTTGCCCCTAGTGTGACCGCGTCTTTGATCGTGTAAGAATAATCTATGCCAAAATCAAGGCTGTGCCAGACGTAAGCGTCCTGGTTGTTCTTCAGTTTTTTCTTGGTCCATGTAGTACCGTCTCCGTCAGGGTCGAGATAGTACTCCTCCGGCCTCTTCTGGAAGCCGTTCCAGAACCAGCTCATGGAGAGCTCCTTTGCAACTCCCAGGGTAAGGCCGGTATTGAAGATATCCCAGGTGATGTAGGGAAGTACCGCGCCGTCACCGCTGAAGTATCTCGTACCCCTCCAGAAATACTCGCTGTGATAGTCAACCCCGAAGGTAAGCCCGATTGCGCTCGCGTCGCTCTCTTCGTTATCCTGGGCGAATGCGTACCCCGCTGCCATGACGACCAGAAGAATACCAATCATTATTTTTTTCATAAGTTCCTCCTTGAGAACAATATGTTTTATGCGAACAATATAGTTATCGCAGGAGTAATCGTAAATTTATTTTTTCGCGTCAATATTACCCTTATGTAAAATTACATTTGTTACAGGTGTGTTAATTAATATTTCGCATAACACGAAACATGCGAAATATTAATGCAATCTCTGCTTTTGAGACCTTATGCGACTTACCATGAAGCGAAAACATTCATGCTGACATGTCTCGTGCACATTATACTTCACTGTCTCGCCAAAATCTTTTTACACCGGAACGTTAAGGATACATCTAATAATTTTATTTAGCCTTGATTAATCAATGCTAAATAAAATTTTATCCAAAATACGTACCCAGAAGGGAACCTCTTATTTATTTAGCTCTTTCCAGATTCTTGGGATAAGCCCCTAATCAAAAACAGAACGTAC
>CAZEPS010000296.1:0-4983 GCA_964514165.1 uncultured Leptospirales bacterium | reverse complement strand
AAAATGATCAGGGAATTGGCTTTAAAGCCGGGTGGATTAGGCCACTATAAACAGAAATATCTCGAGGATTATATTGATAATCCGGAAAGATTTTTCATATATTTGGAAGAAAATGAACCTGATCTATTAATGCACCAGCTATACATGTTTTCAAAAGAATTCAATGTTAATAAAGCGTTGGATAACATCAGTAAACTTAATCGTATTTTATTTACGGATGAATTAAAAAAAGGGATACAGCATCTTTCTGCCGATCTCAATGTTAAACTGAATATTTATCATTCTAAGAAGAGCGGTATTGATATAAATATAGATAAAAACCTGGAAAGCTTTCTTCAGGAGAAACTTGCCAGGGAAATAGAATTCTACACTCTGGTTTGTTCATACAATAATTAATATTGAAAAAGTTCTGGCTTTAAGTAGAATCATTATAATAATATAAGGTAAATATGCTGACATCACAAGACATCTCCGGCCCGGTCATCCCGGTACCGGTCCCCTTTAACGAGGACGAATCAATAGACCACGGTTCACTGGCGTCCTATATCGGCTTTCTCGCTGACAGCGGCATAAAAACAGTCATGACCACCGTGGGGACCAGCCGCTTTAACCTCCTCAATGAAGATGAAATAAAACAGGTGAATGAGACAATCGCTGGGGCAGGGGAGAAAAAGCTGACCGTAATCGCGGCCAATCCCCAGTTCGGCTCGACAGTGAAATGTCTCGAATTCGCCGAACACGCGAAGTCAGCCGGCGCCGACGCCTTCCAGGCTTTTTTCCCTGAGCGCTTCTACAGCGACGACTACATCTACGACTTTTTCACAACAGTCCATGACGCGGTGGATATCCCCATAATCATCCACGAGATGCCGATGCGGAACGGCCTCGGGGGCGGTACCGCGCACTATTCCCTGGACCTGCTGGACAGGCTCACGGACCTGCCCCGGGTCATCGGCATTAAAGAAGAGAGCCTGGACCCGGGCTATTCACAGAAGATCCTGAAGCGGGTCGGGCACAAGGTTGCCATAATCGGGGCCGGGGGAGGCATGAGCCGTTTTCTGAAAGACTACTGGCTCGGGGCCCGATCCTACCTGGGGGGCATCGGCAACTTCAATCCTGCCCTGGAGCTCGAGTTTTTCGGCGCCATGATGAGCGGGGATTTTAAGCGGGCCCATGAGATTGTTTACAATATCGAGATCCCCTATTTCGAATCGGTGGTGCCCCTGGGGTGGCACCCGTCCCTTAAAGCCGCCCTTTTCCTGAAGGGGCACATGAAGCCCTGTGACCGGAAGCCCTTTAAGACCCTTACCGGGGAAGAGGAAAAAACCCTGAAAAAAATCATGCAGGACCTCGGGATCTAGCAGCGGATATCTGCCCATGTTTCACTTCCATGAATCCATATCGATCAGGGACAGGACAATACAAAACAACGGCAGGCCCTTTGTCATCGCTGAAATGGCCTGTGCCCACGACGGGAGCGTGGAAGACGCAGAACAGATAGCCGCGGGGGCCGCTTCTGCCGGTGCTGACGCGATACAGCTCCAGTTTTTCAGGACCGATTCGGTGGTGACCCCGGCCCACGAGGCCTTTCCGGTGCTCAAGAAAATCGAGCTTACCGATGACCAGTGGACGAAAATATATAATTCCGCCAGGAAATCGGGGATCTCCGTGTTTGCCTGCACCTATGATTTGCCGAGCGTTGACCTGGCCCTGAAACTCGGGGTCGACGGCATAAAACTGAATTCCTCGGATCTCAGCAACACCGACCTGTTAAGGGCGGTAGGTGAATCCGCCATCCCCCTCACCATGGGCACCGGGGCCTCCACTTTTGAGGAGATCACTACCGCCCTGGAGACCATCAGTACTGCCGGGGGCGAAAAGGTGGTGCTGATGCACGGGGTACAGAACTTTCCCACCCGTATCGAGGACCTGAACATGGCCAGGATGGGTATCCTCCGAGAGATGTATTCCATGCCGGTTGGGTACCACGACCACACCGACGCCTTTGATCCCTTCAGCCGGGTCGTGGACCTGGTCGCCGTGGGCATGGGGGCGGCCGTTATCGAAAAGCACATCACCCTGGACCGGAGCAGAAAGGGTACCGACCACCAGGCGGCCCTGGAGCCGCAGGAGTTCAGGGAGTTCGTCGCCCTGATTCAAAAAGCGGTCACCGCCCGGGGTACGTCCGTATCGCGGCCCTTTTCCGAGAGCGACATGGCCTACCGGAAATTCCAGAAAAAAAGCATCGTCGCGTCCGTGGACATAGCAGAGGGGGAGGTTATTACCGGGGAAAAGGTCTCATTTCTCAGGAACAGGGAGCCGGGCCTGAGCCCCCTGGAGGCCGGTTCAGTCATAAACCGGAAGGCGGCCAGGAAAATATTGAAATTTACAAACATATCCCTGGACGATATACAGTAACATGCTGTCGTTCAATAAGACAATACGTATCGGCAGGGCAGAGATCAGCGAAACGTCACCGGTCTATATCATCGCCGAGGCCGGGGTGAACCACGGGGGAGACATGGACCTCGCCTTCAAACTCGTTGACATCGCCGCGAAAGCCGGTGCTGACGCGGTCAAGTTCCAGGCATTCCGCACTGAAAGCCTTATACTGAAAGATATCGACAAGGCGTCGTACCAGAAAGAGACCACCGGTTCCGTCGAGTCTCAATACGACATGCTGAAGAGGCTCGAGCTCAGGAGGGAGCACTACCGCGCCCTGAAAGATTATTGTGATGAAAAGGGTATTGAATTTCTTATCACACCCTTTGACGAGAAGAGTTTGGACGAGCTCGATGACCTGGGCCTGGCCGCCTACAAGGTTGCCTCCACCGACACCACCAACATCCCCTTCCTGAAAAAGATGGCGAAGCGGGGCAGGCCCCTCATCCTCTCCACCGGGATGAGTTATTTCAGCGAGGTAAAGGCCGTTTTACGGGAACTTCACCGTCATAACCGGGACGTTATCCTGCTCCAGTGTACGGCAAATTATCCGATCCGGGACAATGAGGCGAACCTGAACGTTCTCAATACCTTCCGGGAACATTTTGATATTATAGTCGGATACTCGGACCATTCCACCGGGATCGGCGCCGCGCCCTATTCGGTTCCCCTGGGAGCGAAGGTGATAGAGAAGCATTTCACCGTGGACAAGGGTATGGAAGGACCGGACCATTCCGCGTCACTGGACCCCGGTGAATTGAAGGAACTGGTGGCCCGTATCCGCGACATTGAAACATACCTGGGTAGCCCGGAAAAGAAACCGACCGAATCGGAGCTGGGTACGAGGAAGTCCCTCCAGAAGTGCCTGGTCGCCGCCCGGGACATTCGGAAGGGTGAAAAGTTCTCAGATGAGAACGTGGCGGCGAAACGGACCGGGGGAATCGGTATCTCTCCCATCGAGTACAAACAGGTGCTGGGGAAAAAGGCGAAGAAGGATTATAAAGAAAATGACATCATCACCCTCTGACAAGAGAGTCATCGTGGCAGGCTCCGGGGGCCATTCAAGGTCGGTGGTCTCTCTCCTGAAAAACTGCGGTTATGCGGTCACCGGTATTTACGATGTATCGTATGTTCCCGGGATGACTGAAACCGTATGCGGCGTGAGTATCATCGGCAGGCTTGAAGATATACCGGGGGATGTGCCCCTGATACTGGCAGTCGGGGACAACCGGAAACGGGGTGAACTCTTCGAGCGGCACAGGGGGAGTGTGGTCAGTGACGCCATAATTCATCCCTCGAGCCTTATTGAAAATAATGTGTCCCTTGGTGAAGCGAATCTCTTGATGGCAAAGAGCTGCCTCAATTACGGAGTTTCCCTGGGGAACAATAACATCCTTAACACGGGATGTATAATTGAACATGAATGCGTCATTGGAAACAATAACCACCTCGCCGTAGGGGCGATTCTGTGCGGACGGGCAACTGTGGGTGACTACTGCATGATCGGTGCCGGTTCCGTGATAATAGACACGGTCACCCTGTGCGGCGGTGTCACAGTCGGGGCAGGATCAACGGTGACGAGAGACATTACCGAACCCGGAACCTACGCGGGCTCACCGGCGAGAAAGATTACATGATATACGTTTCCACCTCCTGTATTAAAGCGGATTATATTAACGATTCCGTACGCCGGCTCGCCGGGCAAGGGTTTCGAAATATCGAGCTCTCCGGCGGGACCGGGCACTATGATTCGATACTGGAAGACCTCCTTAACCTAAAGGGAGAATATAGCCTGAATTATCTGTGCCACAACTACTTCCCCCCGCCCCGGGAGGACTTTGTCCTCAACCTTGGTTCCCTTGACCGGTCCATTGCCGAACGGTCAGTTAATCATATCGAAACCGCAATTGAATTCAGCGGAAAACTCGGCGCGGAGAAGTTCGGTTTTCATGCCGGTTTCCTGATGGACATTCCAGTTTCAGAGATCGGTGCAGGTATCAGGGCTGTCAGCCTCAACGACCGGGACCGGGTTATTGAGGCCTTCTGCCGGAACTTCGCCCTCCTTAACGAGGGGAGCGGCAGTGTTGACCTCTATATTGAAAACAATGTCATATCTTCCGAGAATTTCGCGAATTTTAACGGTGCCAATCCCCTGCTGCTGACAGACATCACCGGGTACGAGGAGCTGAAACAGTTCATCGATTACCGGCTCCTCCTGGATGTGGGGCACCTGAAGGTTTCAGCGGAGACCCTGGGGCTCGATTTTCGGCGGCAGCTTCAATATTGTATTGAAAAAACTGACTATATCCATTTAAGTGATAATGACGGTAAAAGGGACAGCAACAATGAAATTTCCAAGGAGAGTGACCTGTTCACCCTTCTCAGTGACCATGATTTTACCGGAAAGACCGTGACCCTGGAGGTGTACAGGGGCATGGAAGCCCTTTCCAGGAGTTACGAAGCAGTGGAGACCCTGTTCTGAAATGGAACAATCGATCTGTAAATATGATACCGGCATGAGGGCCCTCCTGGAATCAATAA
>CAZEPS010000295.1:0-4989 GCA_964514165.1 uncultured Leptospirales bacterium | reverse complement strand
AAGGCCCGGTACTTAAAATTTCGCCCGGAAATATGGGAAAAATTTTTTCAAGCACACTTCAGCTGATATTGAATCGTATCAAACAAAAAAATGTCAAGCTCTTTTTGTGGTTATGCAAAGAGAACTGGAAAGTTGCTACGGCGGTCGCGCTTTTTTATGTAATGGTATACAGCAGCCGTTTATAAGTGAATGGGTCGTAATCAACTTCTTGACTTCCCTGTCAGCCCTGAAAGAATACACGATATTTTTCACCATAATAGATAAGCATTTGGGGCACTGTTCAGGTTTTTTGTCAAAGCAGTGTTTGATGGCCCTGGCCCAGGCACTCTGTTCTATGTAATCCAGCTTCCTTTTGATGTTTCTCCCGTATATGCCGTAGTAGCGAATCATCGTCCAATGTTTATCCGGCAGGAAAAAAGAGCATCCGGGCCCAGCACCACTTTTATATATTCAGGATATTATAACATCTTGTATGTAATTCTTGCCTTGCTCTTCCATGTTGTTTAAGACTTTTTTCTCTTGAGAAAGCATTTTCTTGCGATAAATATGCTTCAGAATATTTCAATTCCCATTTCCCTTTATCTCTTATTGTAGGCTTATTCTGTTTCTTGTTATGTATAATAATTCTGTTCTTTAAATCACCAGTACACCCAATATATTTTTTTTGTTTGTGACTGTTGTAAAATGTAGACGTAATACATATGACCTCCTTGGCATGAAAGTGGTGCCGGGCTATACGAATGGGAAAGTAGAAATTATGAAGAAAACTACTTAAATTGAAAGTCACCAAACCCCCTCCTGGGATGTCGTGGAAGTATATTTCAATTATACTCCCCCTCTCCCTTCTTTATTTGAATGATCCTTGTGAGTGGGGGCCGGGGGGTGAGGGCATATTATGTATATGGCAGTCCGTTAAGAAATAATCGCTTGATAAAAACATTATCCCTTGTATAATGTTCGTAAAAAAAGGGAGGATAAGAATGCCGAAAAAGAGTGCGAAAAAAAGCGAAAATAAATCATCACAGAAAAAGACATCTTCTGCAAAGACAAAGAAAAAAACTTCACCGGACTCACGAAAGAAAGAACTTCGGAAGGAACTCCAGTCACTGGTGAAACTCCTGAATGAGGAACAGCTCGAGTCCCTGGTTGGACAGGCACAGATTCTGGTTCACAACGCCCGGGTCGTGGAAGAATACAGGGAAAACAGAAAAAGGGCGGAGGAATACACTAAGGGAACCGGAAAAACGGCAAAACGGCAAAAAGTACGCATCGAGGAATCCGATGACGATACATACTTCGTGATCGTCGCCAACAACTACCGGAATTTCATCGAGCTGAGTGAAATGAAGAAGATAGTCGCCCTCTGTCAGGGGGCCTCAACCAGGGAGGAGGGCGCGATGAGACTCTACAGCTGGTTCAGGCGGGAACGAATCGACATACTGAACAATACATCAATCGCCAACGAAAATGATCCGGCCCTGAAGGAGCTGTACGACGCGATAATAAAGACATACACCGTCAAGCGGTAGGATCATATCCCGGCTTTTTTCAGCTCCTCGAATAGCCTCTTCTGCTCGCCGGTCAGCTTGTCCGGGAGCTTTACCGTCAGCCTGACCAGGAGGTCGCCGGGGCTTCCGCCCTTCGCGTCGGGAATACCCTGTCCCTTAATTCTCAGGGTGTCGCCGCTTCTGCTGCCGGCCGGAATCTTCAGGTTGATGGTCCGGTTGTCGATTGTTTTCACGGAAGCGGAGCCGCCGAGCACCATGGAGGTGAGGGGCACCTGCTCGGTAACGACCAGGTTCTTCATCTCCCTGGCAAACCGGTAATGCGGCTTCACCTGAATCTTCGCCAAGAGGTCGCCCCTCATGCCGGTGGCTGGATCAACGGCGCCCCTCCCCTTAAACCGGAGCTTTTCTCCGTTCTCGATCCCCTTTGGTATATTGACATTGAGGGTCTCCTTGCCCCTGCCGAAATCGATGGTGACGCTCTTTTTTGCCCCGTTAAACACCTCTTCCAGGGTGACCTCCATGGCGATTTCCGAGGGCGCCGCGCCGCGGGACTCCCTCCTTCCCTGCTTTCGTCCGAAGGGTGATCCGAAGTTGAAGGTAAAACTCCTCCCCTGCTGCTGTTCAGCCTGCTCGAATATGGATGAAAAGAGATCCTCGCCGAAGAAGTCCCGCCCGAAGCCGAATTCGTGGAATATGTCGTTGAAATCGTAGCCCCGGAAGATGTCCTCCTGGCTGTACTGCCTGGAGAAGCCGTCGGCCCCGAAGTTATCGTACTGCTTTCGCTTCTTCTCGTCACCGAGGACCGCGTAGGCCTCGTTGATCTCCTTGAACTTTTCCTCCATCTTCTTGTCGCCCTTGTGTTTATCCGGATGGTACTGTACTGCGAGCTTCCGGTAGGCTTTTTTTATCTCGTCGGCCGATGCCTTCCTGTCGACACCCAGGATGGAATAGTAGTCTTTAGCCATGTTTCTCCCCATTAATAAATTTCATAGCGTCATGCCACATTTAGGCAGTAAAATACAAACACAGAGGCACTGAGACTGTGAGAAAGAATTTCAGTCTCTCTGCGCCCCCTGTTTACCGTGGCGGATATATACAACGAATAGCGGGACAACATGAAAAATCAAGTGCTAAATAATCAAATCTGCAGCGGTTTTTTTATTGAAAAAATGGCGGTTCTGCGCCGGTTGTTTATTACAGGTTTTGCGATGGATTCGTCACGCACGGAAATTCTCATCGGACCAAAGGGCCTCGAAATTCTCTCCCGTTCACGGGTCGCGGTGTACGGTGTCGGCGGCGTTGGGGGATACGCCCTGGAGGCCGTCGTACGGGCCGGGGTGGGGTCCCTCTTCATCTGCGATTACGACCAGGTGACATCCTCCAATGTAAACCGGCAGATCCTCGCCCTGCAGTCAACCATGGGATCGTTCAAAACAGAAATCGCGGAGCTGCGGGCGAAGGAAATCCAACCGAAGATACACATCGAAACCTGCACTATCCGCCTCACCCCCGAAAATATCGGTGATCACGTACCCGGTGATCTCACCTTCGCCATCGACGCCATCGACGAGGTTGACGCCAAGGTCGCCCTTATCAAGACTTTTTACGAGAGGGGGATCCCCTTCATTACATCTATGGGTTCCGGGAGCAGGCTTGATCCCCTCGGCTACAAAATCGACGACATAAGCAAAACCAGTTACTGCCCCCTGGCCCGGGCTGTAAGGAAACGCCTTCGAGAATCAGGCATCACCACAGGGGTCATGTGCGTCTATTCCGAGGAAAACCTTCACACGGTACGTGAAACCAGGCTCATTGACGGAAGGCGTAAAAGCGTGAACGGGACAATTTCCTACATGCCCGGCCTTGCGGGACTGATCGCATCCGGGTACGCGATACGGTATATTTTAGAGAATAATCCTGCTTGACTAGTGAAGAAAAAATTGAAACTTTTAAACATGTTTCCCGGTTACATATAGAAAGAGTTAACCATCCTCTGAGGAGGCCATTATGCGTATTTCAATCCTGCTTGCCGCTCTGCTGCTCTGCCTTGCGACGATAACCGCTTTCGCCCAGGAGGCCCTGCCGTTGAAACAGGAAAAAGACGAAATCAAAACCCTGTTCCGGGTGGACAAAGAAAGGCTCACCATCGGGGGGTACGCCGGGTTTGACGCCAAGTACGCCATGTTCGACAAGTCCTGGAACCTGATGACCGGCATACGGGGAGGAATTCTCTTTAACCATTCGTACCTCATCGGGTTCTCCGGGTACGGCCTCATGTATAACCGGAGCGTCAAGGGAATAACCGGCAAGAACCTGGTCTGGGACGAGGACATTGAGACAGGCTACGGCGGCCTTCTCATGGAGTACCATTTTTTCCCGAAGAAGGTCGTCCATTTCTCAATCGGAACAATCATCGGCACCATGGGTATCGTGTTCGAGCCCCTCTACGATTACCGGAACATCTACGTGACTAACTTCATCGTCGAACCGGAACTCGCCTTTTACGTCAACATCTTCAGACACCTGAGGCTTTCGGTAAACTGCTCTTACCGGTTCGTACCCGGCCTCCACAAGCGGGGCATAACCGGCGGCGATTACAGCGGATTTTCCGTGGGGGCCTCGATACAGGGCGGTATGTTTTAAGAAAGTTTATGGCTGTAGACCATATACCGGCGTTACGAAAAAGTTCATTCATAATGACCGGCATTAGAATTTATTTAGTGTATTAAAGAGAAGAGTTTTCTAAATTCTTGTACAGGGTTTCCGCTTGATCAAGAATTTTTTGAGGTATTTCATGTACATCCACAGAATGCGGTTTCGGAGAAGTAATTCTATCTGCGCTTTTCATCAGGCTCTCGATATTATTCATCCCTAAAACCTTTCCCAGCTTTTGCAGGCTTTTGCCGGGATTCTTATAAAAAGAATCAAATGAAAAAAATGAAACATTCGCAGCCGCTTTTTCCAGTAAGAACCTGTAAGCACTAATCCAATATTGCAGCCAGAATTGCAGTGTTTCAGGCTCTCCTTCTTTCTGAGATGAAAACCAGTCATCAAAATCAATAGGCCGAAGATTAATACCGAAATCAAAATGACCGATATCTCTCATATACTTTGAGGAAAATTTATCTTCACTGTGAATTTTTAAAAAATTACTGTGTTGCCTGAGCAATGATAATGCATGCTGTAACGGATTTCGAAATGGTATTATGATAATAGAATCAGGAAATACCCTTTTTAAATAATCTATCCTTGAAATATTAGCATTATTTTTGGAAACGTATCTCCTTCGTGATGATTCAACAGAACTGCGCAAAAAAATAATTTTTTTCATGTGATTGAAAAAAAATTCTTCAAAATCAGGATAAGACGGATTTGTCCAGGGCACAATCCTGTCCTTTTGATAACGTGAAGGCCAAAATCCTTTCCAAATAATCTCTTCAAAAGCCTCGGGGCTGTCAATACTTATCATCATTCCATCACC
>CAZEPS010000294.1:0-5050 GCA_964514165.1 uncultured Leptospirales bacterium | reverse complement strand
TCCATGGCCTGGTTCAGCACATGGGTGATGCCGCCGCAGCAGGGTACCTCCATCCGGGCGACGGTTATGGAGCGAATCTCGTGACTGGAGAAAATTGCCGCCAGCTTGTCCACGTACTCGTCAATGCAGGGGTCGAGTTTCGGGCAGAAAAGGATGACCTTCCGGTCCCTGATGAAGTCACGGTGAAAGTTACCGTATGCCACCGGGGCGCAGTCAGCCGCCAAAAGAAGATCTGCGTCCCGAAAATAGGGCGCCGCCGGGTTCAGGAGCTTCAGCTGTACCGGCCACTGACGGAGCTCAGATGGTATCGCAGGAGCGTCCACCCTGCGGCTCTTCTCCACACTGTCGAAAGCCACAGACCGGGACCCGGGGCATCCCATGCCGTGAACCGTATCAGCATGCGCCTCACCGTAATCGGGAACCGGCAGGCCTTTTTCTTTAAGGTACGCGACCGCCTCTTCCAGGAGATCGGTCTCGCCGTGCTCCTCCAGGTGCTCCAGGTGGGCCTCGATGACCGCGCCCCCCTGGCGGACAATGTTCTCCATGACCCTGCGCTCATCGTAGGCCTTTGCCTCCCGCTCGATGACCGAGATGGCCCCCTCGGGGCAGGTGCCGATGCAGGCGCCGAGTCCGTCGCAGAAAAGGTCGCTCACCAGACGCGCCTTCCCGTCTATCATCTGGAGCGCCCCCTCGGGGCAGTCCGGGATGCAGAGCCCGCAGCCGTTGCATTTCTCATCGTCTATGGTTATGATATTTCGTTTCATTATCTTTTCCTTATAATCTATTGAGATGTTATCGGAAATTCATTGTTTATTATTATTTCTTAGCCGCTGAGTCACAGAGAACACGGAAGATCGGAGACTTATCAATTTCATTCCAGTTATGTCCCAGTGTCATTGCGAGTCCGGCACCACTTTGTAAAAGTCGGCGCCGGGCGTGGCAATCTCTCATTATTGCTTTATCAAACCACAGTTTTTCAAAACCAGTCGTCTATATACTACTTTACCGAGAGATCGCTTCGTCGTCCAGCGCCATATTGATCGTATAAACAATAGAGTGCTGGACTCCTCGCGATGACAGTATGAGATTACATTCACTTCCATTGGTAATCATAAATAATACTTATTCCTCAACGCCCCTCCAAGTCTCTGTGGCTGTCATAGCGGTTACTGGCAATATACAGTATCCTTCATTGGGGGTATTTGACCCAGGTCAACCATGCAGAAAAATTTGATATTTCCCCGAAAGGGTTGTATGTTCATTAATTCCAACTGGAGGATACGTGTATGTTATATCTTTACCACAAAAAAGGAAACTCCGGGAGTGTCGAAATCAGGGAGAATCTCAAGGAAATGGTTGCGGCACACCAGGTAATCGAAATACATTCAGCGGACGACCTCCCGGAATTCGTCGGGGCCATGGGGGATTTACCGGTCCTGAAAGACGGTTCCCGGATCGTTTCGGGCAAAAAAGCGATACTCAGCCATTTGGAGGAATTCGGACTGCTGAAATACGAATGGGACAAGTTCCAGTCCGACGCCTGCTACTGCGGCGACGACGGAGAGATTTTATGAAGGCAATAACGGTATCATCGTTGACATAATCGTCCCTATCCTTTCTTCCTGAAATATGAACAGTGAGGAGACAATCCCCGAACAGATCCATTCCTGCGACCTGTTTAAAGACCTTGACGAAACAGGCCTGGAACGGCTTTCCCGGGAGGCGGTATCAAGGGAATACCGGCAGCGGGAGATAATCTTCACGGAAGGATCTGAGGGGTCCCGTTTCTTTATCTGCAACTCCGGGTCAATACGGGTCTTTAAGACATCATCCGACGGGAAAGAAAGCACCATCAAGATCATTCACCCGGGAGAGTTTTTCGCTGAGGTGGTGCTGTTCCGGGAGACCCGGTACCCGGCCAGCGCCGTTGCCACGGAACCGTCACAGGTTCTGGCCATCCACCGGGACGCTTTCCGGGAGATGCTCGATACTGCCGAATCCCGCAACGCCTTCATCAGCGGTCTCTTCGATAAAATGCGCTACCTCACCGACCAGATACACTATCTCACCTCCCACGACGTGGAGGAGCGGTTCTTCCGCTTCATCGCCGACAATTACGGGAAAAAGCACCGCTACACCATGACCCTGCCGAAGAAGGACCTGGCCTCGGCAATCGGCACCATCCCCGAGACTTTTTCGCGGCTCCTGCTCCGCCTCACCAGGAGGGGGATAATCTCCTGGAAAGAAAATACCCTTATCATAAAAGAAGCATTCTGGGAGAGCGACTTCAATGACGGATAACGGCAGCAATAAAGGAACGAGGTATTCCGGATAATCACGATTTGGCTACCTGATAACAATGATAAAAAATCCTTGATTAGCTCAACGGTTTACCAATATGGTACTATTGGGCATAACAAAACGAAACTTTGTCGAATCAAATGGATAAAATCCGCGGCATGAGAAGGGACAAGGGGTGAACAAGATGGCTGTCATAAAACTTGAAAAATACAGCATCGAAATTCCGGAGCGTGACCAGGATATTCTCAGGAGGCTCGCGGAGGACATCGCCGAACTCGCCGGTGACCCGGTAAACCGTGAGCGGCGTGAGCTCTGGCGGCGGATCAATGACCTCGACCAGGACAGGCCGGCGGTATTGATCAGAAGGAGCGAGGTGCCCTGGCACGAGATACAGGACGAATCCCTCATCCCGGAGACCTCCCACGATTTTACCCGCACCATGGAATCCGAATTCAGGCAGATTCTCTACCAGTGGAAGCATTTCCCCTGTGACATGGTGGTGGGGGACATCCTGGAGTCCCATCCCATAGTTGTCGACTCCGGAATCGGTCTAAGTATTCATTCACATACAATCCAGCAGGGTGAAGGGAACGAAATATACGCCCACCAGTTCGAACCCCAGATAAAAGATGAAAGCGACATTGAAAAGATAGCCCTCCCCCAGGTCACGTGTATGGATGAGCTGAGCGAGGAGTTTTTTCAGCTGAGAAAGCAGCTTCTGGGGGACATACTCAGGGTAGAAAAGCGGGGATACAAGTTCGTGTACACCGCCTTCTGGGACGAACTCGTCAGGCTCTGGGGTCCGGAACAGGCCCTCCTCGACCTGGTGGTGCGGCCGGAACTGGTCCACGCCGCCATGGAGCGTCTCACCGCCGCGTGGCTCGCACGCCTCGACCAGTACGAAAAGCTCGGCCTTCTCTCCTATGACGAGGGGAACTACGACTGCGGCTCCGGGGGCCTGGCCTTCACGAAAGACCTCCCGTCGGAGGGTTTTGATCCGGACCGGGTCCGTGCCGTCGACCAGTGGGGCTTCAACACGCCCCAGATATTCACCGACGTCTCGCCGGATATGCACGAGGAGTTCGCCCTGCGCTACGAGCGCCGCTGGCTCGAGCGTTTCGGCCTCACCTACTATGGCTGCTGCGAAAAGCTCCATCACAAGATTCACCTTTTGAGGACGATCCCGAACCTGAGAAAGATCAGCATCAGCCCCTTCGCCGACGTTGAAAAATCGGCGGAGCAGATCGGCGGCGACTACGTCATGTCCATCAAACCGAACCCGGCCTTCCTCGCCTATGAAACCTGGAACCCGGAAGAGGTACGGCAGGACCTGGAAAACTCGCTGAAAAAATCAGATGGGTGCAGCGTGGAATTCATCCTCAAGGACATATCCACCATACGATACGAGCCGCACCGCCTCAAAGAATGGGCGAATATCGCCATGGAGCTTGTTGCGAAAAACAGCTAGCGATATCCTCTGATAAAATTTCTTATTTTTCACAGAAAAATTCGCCGCCAACCCCGGAAAATACACGCCGAAATTCGGCGGGTTCTGCGCCATGGGCGTTGCCACGGACAGAAAGTTCACCATTGACCCTGAGGCATTTACCCTTGTTGACGGGGAACTCTACCTGAACAGGAACACGGACCTTCGAAAAAAATGGCGCGAAGACCAGTCAGAAAACATCAAGAAGGGCGAAGAGAAATGGCCCGATGTAAAAAAACTGGACATGGACGAATCAGTCGTCTTCTAAGACTCGGTTCTCTGTTTTTAAATCTCAAGACACATGAAAGGGGCGTCAAAAATGGACGCCCCTTTTTTATCCATCGTTTTATCCATCGTTTTATGGAAGCTGGGAGAAGAGCTTCTGGAGGCCGAAGGGGTCAGGAAACTCCTGCTCGGGTTTGAACATCAGGTTCCGCTCGCCCCGGTTGTTCAGGTACTTCTTCAGTTCAAGGTTTACCTTTTCCGGCACGGCAACCCCGCCTGCTGCGAGAATCTGCCGGAGCAGGGCCTCGGACCTGCCGGCGAAGGCGATTGCGTCGCCGAGGATTCGTAACGCCTCGGACGGGTTATGAAAACCGGTGGAGTTCTCGGCGCTGATGAACACGATGCGGAGAAAGGCCTGCTTGTAGAAGTCTTTTGCCCTGTTATAGAGGTTCTGGTCAACGGCCATACCCTTTTTCTGCCGCTCGTGGACCAGTTCAAAGAGCCTGGCCGCCGTGGCCTCCCGGTACCCGGCCCTTATGATCATGGAAGCGGTCCGGTCCTGTATGGCGGCAACCTGTTTCTTCAGCCAGTCCGCCTTTTCAGTGTGGCACTGAAAGCAGGCGGTCATCTCGAGCTTCAGAGGGCTCGTCACGTTATGGTTCGATATCTTGCGGGAGCCGACCCGGGAATAGGGCATGTGGCAGTCCGGGCAGGCGACGTTGGCGTTGAAGTGGACGCTGTTTTTCGTGAAGAGTTCAAACTCAGGGTGCCGGATGTAGGGCATGGGGAAACCGGTCACCTTCTGGACCCACTCGATGCGCTGAAAGTCGGTCAGCAGGTCGGCAATGATGTTCTCTATGGAGATGTTTCCCCAGGTGCTCTTTGTCCACGGGGGCCGCACGTCGTCGGCCACCTTCCGGTTTTTGTCCCGGGGGACGTAATAGGTCATATGGCACTGGGCGCAGGCCATGATGCGCTCCTCATTGCGGGTAAGATCTTTCTTGCCGATCATGGCGAGGCCCTTATCGATATGGAGCT
>CAZEPS010000293.1:0-5076 GCA_964514165.1 uncultured Leptospirales bacterium | reverse complement strand
GGCTGGATCATCACTCGACATATCCATGACCGGATGGGGACAGTCTGCCGGGTGGGTGCTTGCCGCCACAGGCGTATACGTCCTCTTTAACTATGGACGCGTAATGGACAAGGCGCCTGATGAAATTACGAGTGCCGTACCAACGCAAAAGGGGAGCGGACCGGCCGGTTTCGTGTCCGCTTTTACCCTGCTGAACATCTTCATACTTGCCGTATTCGGCTTCGAAAGCCCGGCGGTGTTCGCCCGGTGGACCGGGGGGAACTACGGGGCCATTACCATACTCCTTGCCGCGGTCATCGCCGCCACTCTCTGGTACGCCTCGGCAAGGCCCGGTTCACTCTTTTCCATTCCCCCGTGGCTACTGGCTGTCTGGAACATCTTTTTCACCGCCATGGCGGTGCTGGCCATCCTGGCCCACACGGTCGAGTTCCCTGCCGCGCCAGGCTCTGACCCCGTAGTGGTCGGGGCGTCACTCTGGTATGAGCAGGTGCCCCTGTACCTGATGCTGGTCTCCTCGCCGGTGGTATTCCTGGACGTCATGTTTCTCACCGCCCGGGCAGTCGGTTCAGGAGCGGGCCTCTTCTCCCTTGCCGGGGGGTTCACCGCCGGGGGGGTCTATTTCATCATACTGATATTTATATCCATCTTTACCAACGTGTGGGGTTACGTGAAGCCGGTGAGCGACCTCTTCCGCAACCTCTACTGGCTCCCTTACCTCATCATCGGGACGGTCATGGCACTGGGGGCCGCGGTCTCCCGGGCCGGCGAATTCATTTCCGTGGAAAGACTTTCCCCGGCTGCAAGCCTGGTGTCCCGGATTGCGGCGGCGGTAATCCTCGCGGGTACGGTTGCCGCGATATTTATCACCGCTCCCCGGCCGGAGGATTCAGCCGGTACAGCAGTGGAAAAACTCGTTGTGATGACCTACAATATCCAGCAGGGAAACAGCGCCGCCGGTGAAAAGAACTACGACGCACAGCTCGAGATCATACGGCAGTCCGGGGCGGACATCATCGCACTCCAGGAATCGGACACGGCCCGTATCGGGCTCGGGAACTCCGACGTGGTGCGCTACTTCGCCTCCCGTCTCGATTATTACTCATACTATGGGCCGAAAACCGTGACCGGGACCTTCGGCACCGCCATACTCTCCCGGTATCCGATACTGCGGGGCGAGACCCTGTTCACCTTCAGCAACCTGGACGAGACCGGCACCGCCTGCGCGGTAGTCGAGATCAACGGCGAAGAGTTCCACGTGTTTAACTCCCACCCGGACGGGGACTGGAACAACCACATGGACCAGATGAAGGGGATAATCGATCGCGTGAAGGCTGAATCGATGGAGAGGGTAATCTCACTGGGTGACTTCAACACGGAACCGGGCTCAGATTTTTACAACCTGGCGGTGTCGGTCCTCAAAGACGCGTGGCTCGCGGCGCACCCGTCAGGGATCGGCCCTGACGGCAATGACATGTCCGGCAGGATCGACCATATCTTTCTCTCACCCGGGTTTTCAGTTAAAGAAGCGCGGGTCATCCCCAAGGGGCCGTCACAGACGGACCATCCGGTCTTCTGGGCCGTAATCTCCTGGTGAGGGAATCAGGGCGAAGCCCCGCCCTGCCTCCCCTTTTCCATTCCGGCATCCATGAAGAGCAGAACCGGAAACTGCCAGATGAGAAAGCTCGGGGTCCAGGTCTGGGGTATTCCAAGTTCACCCATAACTATGAGGATCCCCATGAAGAGGCACCCGAGCAGGGACCCTGCCACCGCGGTAAGAACGAGGTATTTCATGCTGAACGTTTTTCCGGCGATTACCCGGGCCATGAGCACCAGCAGGATGGATCCTGCCAGACCGGAGAGGCCCCCGGTCAGGACCTGCGCCGGGACTGACCGGGGGTCCTCGAGAAAAATCAGGTAGGAGATATAGACCGCGCAGTAGTAGGCGGCCCCGGAGAAGAGCAGTATCCCGGCAATGCGGACCGGGCGCAGCTTTCGGATATGTCCGCTTATCAGTGCCAGGAAAAGACCGAATATGACACCGGGCACGGAAAAGGGTGTTGCCGGGAGCAGGAGCAGCCCCTTTGAAAAGTTGTGCACGTTTGAATAGGTCAGGTCAAAGACCAGCCCCGCAAGGAGCCCGGACGCCAGGGCCAGTATTATTTTTACGCGATAGTTCATCTTCATCTTCCTCCTTCCGCCTGGATGTAGTGTAATCCAGAAACCGGTTCAGTTCAAATAAAAAACGTTGACACATTGTAACTGCAGAATTTTCAGCACTATTGCCGGCATGGCGTAAATACGACCAGCTGGCTGATATTGGCTTATTGCGGTTAATATGATGGAACATAAAAATCATTGCCGTGATAAGCTCACTGAATAGAAGGTAATATAATTGACAAAGTCCCACTGACATGTATATTGCATTGATATCAGTAGAGCAAACTATGAGAGGTATAGATATGAAAAAGCGCAGACTGGCGGTCATGATGTCCTTTTTATTTCTTGTTTCCGTTTTGTTAACATCGGACAAAGCATCGGCCATTACCAAGATCGAGCCGGATAAAAAAGCTGTTCAGCTTTTGAATGAATTCGTCAAGGCGCTTTCAATAACCGACGATGGAGAACGGCTCAAAGCGGTGCTTCCCCTGGTCCATAAGACCCTCAAAAACAGCAACGGGAGCGACCTGGACGGCAACGTCAAGCCCTACTCTTACAAGAAGGCGTACCAGAACGTAAAGTTCTACAAGTACCCGGTGGATATATACGAGGTGCACCAGGGCAACGTGACCACGGTCGGGTACGGCCCCACGGCCGAACGGGGAAGGACAGATAAGTATTTTATCAATAAAAAAGAGGGCGTTGCCGGACGCCCGGCACCGCTGAACGTCTTCTGGCCCGATGACGACGGAGATCCAGCGATCATCTACATGGGGAGCCTGTGAGTAACAAGAGCATAAATTAAGGGTACCTCTATAAATCGGTTTTTTTCAAAATTTAAAAGGGATAAAACCGATTTAAACCATAATACGTACCCCAAAGGGAACCTCTTGTCTAATTAATAGAGGTTCCCTTAATCTTTCAGGGAGATCAGCTCCTTTATCTTAATGAGATCTTTTCCGACAATGCCGGTACACCCGGACTTGAGGAGCATCTCGTTGTCTTCGTCTGTACCGGAGCACGCGTAAATCTGAACGTCGAAGATCGCGTACTTCTTCAGCTTGTTCAGGAGTTCAACGCCGCTGTTGATCCCCTTGAGCTCATAGTCGAGGAGGATAATATCGATCTTTTCCCTCCCGAGGATACGGCACGCCTCGCTGACGCTGTTCGAGGTATACACCTCAATACCCTTTTTTTCAAAAAAGAGCTTAACCGTTTTCTGAAAGGTCTCTGAATCATCAAGGACGAGGATCGCCCTGACCCCGGACTCCCTCTTTTTTTCTTCGGACATGACCGGTTTTTACCTCAGCATGTCAAGATCAAGGGGGTCCCCTTTTTCCGGGGAGAGCTCGAGCCGGATCGCCCCCACCGGGCACCGGTCTTCGCAGACTCCGCACCCCATGCACTTTTCTGTATCGATGATCGCCTGCCCTGACGCCTCATCAAGGGATATGGCGTAAAAGGGACAGGGATCTACGCAGGAACCGCAGCCGGTGCACGCATCCGATACCGCGGAAACATAGCCTGACGAGGCCAGAAAGGGGACCGCCCCGTTGAGCCTGTTCCACATCACCATCCCCATGCAGCAGCAGCTGCAGCAGTTGCATATGGCCATGAGGCGCTCCCGGAACTCCTTCTTGAAATAGGCGGTCTGAACGTCGCCGCGCTTGTGCGCCTTTTCCATGATGGCTACCGCCTCATCACCGGTGCACCTGCGGAAGTCAGGATTGTTCCCGGCGATGAAGGCGGCGAAGGGATCGCCGATGATTATGCAGAGCTCCTGCTCTTCCTCAGGGACGCAGGGATCTTTTCGGTTTTTCCTGCAGGGGCACCTGCCCACCGCCAGGGCCTCCGGGTTCTCAATGACCACGTCCCGGGCTATCCTGAAGGGGACCAACCGCTCCGGTACGTCGATACCTATCCCGAGGGGCACCTGCGCGGCGAATGCGAACGCGACCTGATGAGCATGCTCCGCACGGCTGCGGTCAACGGCGACCCCGTCGCCCAGAAGAAGCTCCTGGAACGCGTCGATAAGCAATACGGCGAGGGCAGCGATTCACGCGCCCGCTACCTGATGGACTATTACATCGATCTGAAGCAGTACGACAAGGCCGCCGAACACGGCCAATACATGCTGGAAGACAACAACTGGTCGGGCGGCATGGCCAGCAGGATCGAGCAGTTCGCCGGGCGGTACGATGCCTTCAAACCCCTGTGGGAACAAGCCCAGAAGAAGTACGGCCTGGTGCTGGCGAGCAACCCCAAGGCGGCCGAACTGCTGGCCGAACTCAAACAGCGGGCCAAGGACGAGCAGGTCCGCCACATGGAAGAAATCGGCAAGGAACTGTACACCAAACACAAGGGCACCCGCGAGGCCCTCGACGGCGTGAAGCTGCTGAGCGACTACTACCTCCAGAAGGTCCTGGTCGAACGGCGCGACGAGTGGATGGACCGGATGATCCAGGGCTGGCCCCGCCACCCGGAACTGGAGTCGGCTCTGCACGACTACACCCGCGCCCTGGACGCCGGCAAGCAGTACAAACGCCTGGGGCAGATTCTCGACATCATCAGGGAACGCTTTCACGGCAACCATCATCGCGTCCATGGAAGCTGGTGGAAACAGCGAATGAAGGCCTACCAGGGCATAAAAGACGAACAGGGCGTTCGCAGCCTCTGGAAGGAAAGACTGGACGGCTGGCGCCGCCGGGCCGGCTGGGGCGACATCAACGCCATGTACGAACTGCGCCGGCACGACCCGCAACTGCGCGGTGATACCGTCACCACCAAGCAGATCGGCGATTTCTGGATGCAGTACGCCAACAAGTTCAAGGGTACCCGCGTGGAGATGGCCTGCCTCCGCGAGGCCAAGCAGGATTACTACGACAACCCCCTCCGCAGCCGCGGCAAGCGGGAAGTCAT
>CAZEPS010000292.1:0-5103 GCA_964514165.1 uncultured Leptospirales bacterium | reverse complement strand
GTTACGGTCAACCTGCCGGATAACCTGACCACATGGCGAATTACCGCCCGGGGCCATGACAGGAGCGGCAAGGTTGGAGAAAAGAAAAACACCTTTATCGTCACCCAGGACCTTATCGCCCGCATCGGAAGGCCCCGGTTCTTCATCGAGGAGGACCGGATCGGCCTTATCGGCATAGTGAACAGCAACACGAAGCGGGGTCTTGAAAACATCAGGACTGAATTCAAGATCAACGATGACATTATCAACCCGGACGTGACCACGCCCCTGAGCCTTCCCGGGTTCGGTTCGGCCCGTAACTTCTACGCCTATACCGTTCCTGCTGATATTCGCAGCCTGAGCCTTCAGTTCACCGCTGTATCTGACAAAAACGCGAAGGACGCACTCCGCCTTACCGTGCCGGTGGAACGCCGGGGGGTCCCCTACAAGCTTTACGGCATAGGGAACATGTCAAACAGCAAAAAAGTAACCGTAGAGCCCCTGAAGATCTCTGACACGGTTGATTTCGTGCCTGAAACCGTCACCGTGAGCGTAACCCCGTCGCCGATAATACAGATGATCAGAGCCACGGAATTTCTCAGCGCCTACCCGTACGGCTGCATCGAGCAGACCCTGAACCGATTCATACCGGTCCTGGCCCTCCAGAAGATCCTCGAAAAGAAGGGGTATGGCGTGCTTCTCAACGAAAAGGTTAAGAAGAATCTTCCCGAGAAGATCCGGGCAGGACTTAACCGGATCCAGCGTTACCAGAATTCAGACGGTACCTGGGGATGGTGGTATGGAGACAGGGGAAACGGCTTCGTAACCGGGTACGTTCTGACATCCCTCCAGATCGCGAAGTCTTCCGGGTATGCCGTTGACGCGGATGCGGTCAGCAGGGGGCTTACCGCTGTCCAGCGAGACCTCCAAAACCGACAGACTTCAGATACTGATGAATACTGCTATCTCTTCCACGTGTATTCACTCTGGAACAGGTGGGAAGAATCAGCGTTTAAGGAAATTTCAGAAATAAAAAACCCGAATCCCTACCAGCTGGCCTTTATCGTCAGGGGTTTGTCAGGGGCCGCCAGATCAACTACCATTTCAGAAAAGATCCGGCGCGAGATCATGGAAGAGAGGGCCAGGAGACTGGAGCAGCTGAAAGCACTGGTAAACCGGGATGAAAAGGGCGTGTACTGGGAGAGCCGGGGAGCCCAGCGGTGGGGCTGGCCCGGCGGCACTATTGAAATCACCTCCCATGTGCTCGAGGCCCTTCTCGACGCAGGGGACAACTCGACCCTGCCGTCGCAGATTGTACAGTCCCTTTCTGCGCGGTCCCAGGGAAGTGCATGGATGACCACCAAGCAGACTTCCTCTGTGATACTTGCCATGAGCCGTTACATTGACACCATCAAAGGTGAAGCGACTCTCAAGGGTGACGTGGAAATATTGATGGATGAAAAGAAGCTCGCCCGCTTTGAGTACGACCTCTCCAGTCCCGAAGCCCCTGAACAGCTAGAAAAGAGAATCGAACTAGATGAAACATCCAGGCAGAGCACCTTTAATTTTGAGATCCAGGGAACGGCAAATCCTGATATGACCTACAGTGCCGTTATATCGGGAACACTCTATTTCAAGAAGAAGGGGTTCCTGTCGTTCTTCAGTTCGACCGAAAAATCATTGGAGAAGTTATCCAACGGGATACAGGTAACCAGGAGCTATTCGGCTCTGACCCGGGTATACGATAAGCATAACAACGAGTACCTGGTTCCGCAAAATCTTTCCGACAAGGAATCGATTAAGGTCGGTGATGAAATCCTGGTTAAAACGAAATTTATCGCTCAGGACAGGTTCAAGTACCTGATCCTGGAGGATTACCTCCCCTCAGGGTTCGAGGTGACGAAAAAAGATGCCTACAACGGCTACGTCCCCTATGTCCATTCAGAGAGGTGGGACAACCGGATGGTCTATTTCTTTACCGGCCTCCGGCAGGGGGAAAAATATGAAATCGCCTATATAATACGGGCCGAGCTGCCCGGTGAATTTATGGTAAAGCCTGCAAGGATGGAGTGCATGTACGAACCGACGATTCAGGGCTGGTCCGCCCCGGGAACGATCGAGGTAATAAAGAAAGAGTAAGTGTCCAATGGAGAACTGGTCGTTCTCCATCATAAAACCTCAAAAATCAGCAGGGTCAGGTCGTCGTCAAATGAATCAGAGCCGGAAAACCGGACAAGGGCATCAAGAATGCTCCGCGAGATTTTTTCT
Source organism: uncultured Leptospirales bacterium (assembly GCA_964514165.1). GTDB lineage: Bacteria > Spirochaetota > UBA4802 > UBA4802 > UBA5550 > CAZEPS01. The sequence continues at coordinate 2,856 of CAZEPS010000292.1, read as the reverse complement.
GGGCTTTCCATTCTGTTTTCGCGAATTACTTCCTGGAGCCTCTCTTCACCGAAGAAGCGGTAATCGTCATCCATGCATTCTGTAATACCATCGGTATACAGGATCAGCATGTCCCCCGGTTCCAGTCGAACCGTTTTTTCTTCAAGCTCAATATTCCTGAACCAGCCGAGGGGTTTCCCCTTTGTCTGAAGTTCCATGAAATCACCTGTTTTCCCCTTATACAGGAGGGGCGGAATATGACCCGCATTGCAATATTTCATGATATTGGATCCGGTATCGATTATACAGTAAAATGATGTGATAAAATTATTGTTTACCGTTGACCGGTAAACGACATCGTTCAGCTGACCGAGAACCTCTGTTGTCGAATGCCTGATCTCAATATTTTCCAGGGCCATTTTCGTCACCATCGACAGGAAGGCCCCGGGCATCCCGTGCCCTGATACGTCCGCGAGATACAGTTCGAGGGAATTATTTTCAAAACGAAAGTCGTAAAAATCCCCTCCGACCTTGTCCATGGGGATGTACTCCGCGTAGGAGCGATATCCCTCGATATCAATAAGCTTCTCCGGCAGAAGCTTCTGCTGAAGCTGTCGCGCTATCTCCAGCTCATTTTCTATCACCTGGTTCCGCTGGAGGATTATCTTTTCATATTCATGGGAGCGAAGGAGAGATCGTATCCTCGCCAGGAGTTCCCTCGAATTAAAGGGTTTCGCCAGGTAGTCGTCTGCTCCATATTCAAACCCTTCAATCTTATTCACGAGTTCTGCCTTGGCGGTTATCATCAATACCGGAATTATTTTAAGCCTGTCGTCCGATTTCAGTCGTTTCGTAAGTTCATATCCGTTCATCTCTGGCATCATAACATCAGTAATAATCAGGTCTGGATTTTTTTCCCGGGCTGTATTCAAACCTTCACGTCCGTTGACTGCGGTGTAGACGTAATATTTCTCCGTGAGAAGCATGGCCAGAAATTCACGCATATCCGGGTTGTCTTCCACGACCAGTAATGAGTGCCGCGTATCAGTGGATAAGTTACTCTCATCAACCGTCAGTGTGCCTGTTTCTTTCAGATCAAGATCCTTCATCTCCCGCATGCCAAGATACCGGTAATCGGTAACATCGTCGTCTACGCCGGTTTCGGTGATGAATTCAACATGATCCATCAAGTCAAAATGATCCGTTCCTTTCAGCAGGGTAATGGTGAAACGGGTTCCATGATTATCCGTATACTCATCTATATGCCTGCTTTCAACGGTAATTGTTCCCCCGTGCATGCTCACGAATTCTTTCACCAGGGACAGCCCGATGCCCGTTCCCTCGAAACGGCGGGTCAAGCTGGTGTCAGCCTGGGTAAACCTGTCAAAAACCGCATGTATACTATCCGGTGGGATGCCCACCCCGTTATCCTCAAAATCAACGTAGCAGTAAATCTCATCATCTCTAATTCGAATACTGATAGTGCCGTTTTTATCGGTGAACTTAAGGGAATTGGACATGAGATTCATTATGATCTTATCCATCTTGTCAGCATCAAAATAAAGATTTTCGACAACATCATTTTCTGATTCAAACAAAATCGTTATCTCTTTCGATTCTGCGGCCGAGTGGACCGCCCCGATGTAGTTGCGTACAAAGCGGACGATGTCAGCCTTCTGTACTTTCATCATCATGCGTCCCGCTTCTATCTTGGAAAAATCGAGAAGGTTGTTTATCAGTTTCAGAAGTTTTAATCCATTCCTATACAGGTTTTCGAAAAAGCTGTTATCGATATCCCTTTTATAATCACCCTGGAGTATTGATTCAACCGGAGAAAGTATCATAGTAAGGGGAGTCCGTATCTCGTGTGAAATATTGGCGAAAAACCTGTTTTTCTGAAGTTCCAGTTCCCTCCTGCCCTCTTCCGCCCGTATTCTTTCGGTAATGTCCCGGGCGATGCTGTAAAATCCTACTCTTCCATCACCGTCTTTGACCAGCTTAACGTTCTGCCCGACCCAGATGAGATCACCCCCTTTTTTTACTATGGGCAGTTCATAATAGGTATCAGATATGCCATTGCTGACCTGGCTGATATAAAATTCGTAGACTTCTTTTTTATGTGGCATATATACCAGGTCGAGATATACCATGCCGGTGAGTTCCTCGAAAGAATACCCGAGTTCACTCAGGCCCCGGGGGTTCATGAATACAAATCTTCCCTGATGATCGATCTGGCAGATTATATCATTCGCGTTTTCGATCAGGTGCCGGTATTTCTCCTCACTCTCCCGCAGGGCTTCCTCTGATTTCTTCTTTTCGGTAATGTCCCTCAGTATTCCCCTGAATCCGACTTTTTTACCCAGCTGGTTGGTAATGAGAGTGGCAGTCGCTTCAGCGATTAACTCCCTGCCGTCTGTGGTCACCAGGTCGTATTCAAATATTCCGGAAGGCCTGCCTGTCCTGTATACCTCGTTGAATATGTCATATATTTTGGAAGGATCCTGGGACATGAACAGGGAGTAATGCTTCCCCATGAGATCATAATCGGTAAACCCGAAAAGTCTTTTCAGGGACTCATTGTAAAAGGTAACGTTGCCGGTGATATCAACCTCATAATACCCTTCACTGATATTCTCAAGAATTGTCCTGTATTTTTCTTCACTCTGGCGAAGCGCCTCCTCGGCCTTCTTTTTCTCGGTAATGTCCCTTCCTATGCAGTAAAATTCTGGTTCCGTGTCCCGCTTCAACAGCTTGACCATTTCACCGACCCAGGCTATTTCGCCGTTTTTCTTAACGACGGGATGTTCATAATAGGTCTCGCCTATTCCCATTTTAAGCTGGTTTCTATAGAATCCGACAGCCTGCTCCTTGAAATCA
>CAZEPS010000291.1:0-5105 GCA_964514165.1 uncultured Leptospirales bacterium | reverse complement strand
CGCCAGCTTACCGATTTCGTCCGCAACCACCGCGAAGCCGCGCCCCTGTTCTCCCGCCCTGGCCGCTTCAATGGCTGCATTAAGTGATAGCAGGTTTATCTGGTCCGATATGTCCTGGATAATGTTTACCGTATCCTGGACATTGTCAAACTGGTCGGTTGCGTTGGTTAGCACCTTTATGGTAGACTGGATGTCAGACCTGGATTGTTCCACCATCTGGTTCATCCGGTCCCTGATGACGAGTGCGTCTTTCATGTAATCCCCCACCTTTTTCACGTTATCATGGAGGAGGCTCATCTCATTACTGACGTTGCTGGTATTCGAAACCTGGAGCTGGGCCATTTTCTGGACGTTTTCAGCCCCGGCGGTGACCTCTTCGATAGTTGACGTTATCTCTTCCACGCTGGCCGCCTGGGTCTGGGCATTGTTTGAGAACGACTCGGTTGATATCTTCATGTCGTCGGTAAAAGAGGTTAACCGATGGGATTCGTCTCCGGTCTTTTCCAGTATGTTTTTAATGTATTCGCTGTACTCCCTGTTCTCGTCCAGTGAAGAGACGACTATATCATGGGAGCGGGACGCCATGTTCAGAAAGGTATAGCACCCGGCTCCGGCGATGGTTATTGTTATTATACCGTCGGCGATAAAATCAATCATCTGGGGCTGTATAATAAAGCCCCTGCTTTTGAAGGTAAGCCCGAGCGCCACGATCAGAACCAGGTTAATTCCCGTATACAGGAATACCCAGCGTTTATTGGTGAGGATTGTTGCGATAATTATCAGCGGATACACGAAGGTTATCGTGTTCAGCTTTGTGATGATGTCATCACCGCTTTTCACGCTGAAAAAGGTAGACCATATCGCCAGGCCAATGACAACAACGAGGATGTGAACAGCTATACCGCTGAAACCAATCCTGGTGATGTACAGGGATACAAAGATTATTAGCATACTGGTGAATACGGAAATCACGCTGATATGAAGAAACCCCCGGCCGAGCAGAATAGCGAAATTAATGGCAAGAAACACGAGTAGAAAGTTTATGACGATTCCCATGATTACAATTGATTTAACCTTCTGCTGCTGCCGGTAGTCTTTATCCTGGTAATTCTTGAGAAAGAAATCATACATTTTGCTGAACATTGTATCTACCCCGTCAAATTATATAGGTATAGAATGCACTTTATTAAAAAATTGTCTATAATAAAACAGATTTGGAGTGACAACTTCCTGTATAATGATACCTTTTTCTATATGCAGACTCTTCTTTGTGATATAAAAATCCCAATAGTGTAAAAAATTGCATTCTGATCTACAGGAAGGATTTTTTCATGACAGTTGATTTTGAAACATTCAAAGATCTGTGCTACACTCTTCTCGGTAAAATCAATGCAACCGGAATCAGTTACCGGGCTGTTCTCTGTCCCCTCAGGGGAGGATTTTATCTTTCGGATTTCATGTCCCGGCACCTGGATATACCCATGGTATATATTGAAATTTCATCCTACGCCGGGAAAGAACGGCGGGGATTCAACATCGGTATAAGCCCTAACCTCGACCATGATCATTTTCTCCTGTGTGATGATATTTACGACAGCGGCGGTACCGTCAAAAAGATATGTTCGATGTACCCTGGGGTGAAGTTCGATACAGCCTGCCTTGTTTCAAAGGCCGGGGACGCGGACATTCACTATGGCATGTACGTGGACCCCGGGGAATGGGTCGACTTCTTCTGGGAAATTATTTGATAACGGCATCATTAAGATATTATTTCCAAACAGCCAGAAATCTCCCGTCCCAGCCGTGCCGGTCAGGTTTTGTTCTGCGCCAGCGGCTGAATCGGTTTATGAACATATTATAGCCGACAGAGAGCACCTCGGTGTCCGATGGGTCAATGATATAGAGAAGACTTCTCCCGTCATCGAACCCTGTAACCAGCATATAGTGATTCTCCACGTGGATAATGACAGGATGTTTTTCCCGCACATGTGACATGAGCAGATTAAACCGCTCTTCAGGGACAAGGCCCGATTTGTTGTCATAGCTGCTTCGTTTTCTGTCTGTATTAAAACCGAGGGAGTCAAAAAATATTTGAAGCACATGGGTATTGGTCCCCGGGAATCGTGTTCCAGACGACAGTGATTTCTCACAATTCGTTGAATAGGTTATCTTCTCTTCATTGCTGTACTTCATTTTGATATTATAGGAGGGGTAGAGGTCACTACAGAATTTTTCCGCTATGTCCACGTTCGATATGTCTGTTATGCCGTAGTATTTCAATACCATCTCGGCGCAGGTTACTCCGCAGAGTTCATTTATTGAACGCCCTTTAAATTTCCCGTCCTGAATGATGACCGGGATTATTAGCCTGTATTTCTGGCCTGAGGAAAAAGCAGATTGAAGCCCCAGAATAACTGTAAAGATAAAACATAACAGATAACCTTTTTCCAATTTCATAACTTTTTTCCTGTAGGCCTGTATTGATTCATGGGTACCTCTATCGATAGAATATATTCTGGATTAATCAAGGATAAAATCTATTGAGACCTGTTCCTCATCGATTTCCGGCATGTCCTGCCTGAAAATCCGGTTGACGATGAGTACAACCAGCACGTTGGAAAGAAAGCCGGGCACTATTTCGTACATGTGGGCTCACTGCAGATTGCGCAAACACCGCAGTATAGCCCGCAAAGAAAAATCGGGTTTTTGTTAACTTCAATGTTTAAAATTTCTTGACAGTTGCTGGTTTTATCATGTATAAAAAAACATATATAAAAAATAAATCAAAGAATTTATTTTCAAAATTGGGAAGGGATAGTAGTCTTAGTATCCCCTGCCTTTCGTCATTCAGTTGTTGTAAAATCGTTGATTCACGCATACAGCTTTATTGCTGTTTTTAACAGACATCAGTAATGATTAAAAATTGTGCCTGTCGGTGTAATAAGACATGAAAATTAATAAGTCTATTCTCCGTTTGTCTCTGATGATAGAGGGGACAACCAATATTCTGAATGTTCCCCTGGCGATCTATTTTATAGTTATCGCCGGGAATTTCCGTGATGAACAGCTCGTCTATATTCTCCTGAACGCGATTGTTATAGCAACAATCCTTTTTCTTATTCATACAACCATACGGTTTTTATATTTAAACCCGATTTTTAACTATCTTTTTGATAACGAGTCAGAAATCACCGATCAATCAAAGAAGAACGTGAAAATGAAACTCCTGAATTACCCGGTTCAGGAATCTGTAATCGTGGCGGTTCGATGGATTCTGGGGGTCGGACTGATTTTTATTTTGATACATCTCAGGTACGGGCTGTCACAGCTTCAGGTACTTAACGTGGCGTTAACACTTGTCATGATAATACCGGCGTCAATGGTGACTAACTATTCGCTCAGTGAAAATTTTTTCATATCATTCATGGAGTCCCCGAAAATCGCTGATGTTGTTCTGGATGTTAAATCGTACATGACAGTTCCAATCTCATTTCGTGTGTTGTTTCTGGTTTTCTCAATGATATTGATTCCAGTTGTCATTTTCAGCGCTTTCTTTTACATGATGAACGCAGGCTTCATATCATTCACTAATATCCGCATGCATATTGCCGCAATTTCTCTCTTCCTCGTCGTTATTGTTATTGTTGAAACGAATCTGGCCACCCATGGAATTAAAAGGTCCATACGGCGAATGATCGAATTTATCGAAGAGCTCAAGACAGGCAATATCGCGGGAACCGTACCATTGCTGTCAAATAACGAAATGGGAATTATCAGCAATTACCTGAATCAGACCGTGTCGACATTAAAGGTTCTTATCGAACGATTGATGGCGGCCATAAAAGACATGTCCGAATCATCCGGCAGTATGCTGTCAGCGGCCCAGGTATTCTCAAAAAACATTCAGGAACAGGTTGCCAGTCATGAAGAGGTCAACGCCACGGTCGAGGAGATGGCTGCTGGCATAGACAACATTGCAGATAATGCCGGGCATCTGAACCAGCGGTTCGAATCGCTGACAGAGATGGTCATGTATCTTTCATCACTGGCAAATGATACCTCGTCTGAAATGAATGAAATTATCGGTTTAACAAAAGCCATCACCTCTGATATTGAGTCCGGTGAAAGTGATCTAAAGGCCATGTCGGAAAACATGTCCAATATTACCCTGAGTTCTGATAAGATGATGGGTATAATTGGTATAATCAATGATATATCCGAAATGATAAACCTGCTCTCCCTGAATGCTTCCATTGAGGCGGCCCGTGCCGGTGACGCGGGAAGGGGTTTTGCTGTTGTGGCGGATGAGGTTGCACAGTTATCGATACGAACGACGTCAAGCCTGAAGGATATTGATATTCTGATCAAAAGCAATAATTCGGAAATAATAAATGGTATGAAACTGGTTGACGGTATTGTCAGCAGTTTCAAAACGGTAATCGAAGGAATAAACGCCATTGATGAAAAGATGAAGAACCTCGCTGACTATATTGACAAACAGTATCAGCTGAACGACAGGATTACCAGTGAAGCCGAAGATGTTCAGAAAAAATCTGATGAAATAAAATCATCGACCAGGGAAAACAAGGCGGCCGCAGATGAAATAATAAAATCCATTGTCACGGTAAGCCAGTTGTCCCAGTCAAATGCTGCGGGCACAGAAGAGATAATTGCCAATGCCGAAGAAATCGATGAACTGGCGAAATCCCTCAGAAAACACGTAAAGATATTCAGGATAGAATAACGTGCCCCATTTCCAAATAACTAAAGGGCTCATTTAAGAAATTTCTTCCCGCAATACCGTTTTTCTTACGCTATAATATTATCCTTGAAATATATACACGGGTAGCGCAGAATCTGCCCTTAACCGGATGTACAGCGGTTGTTCATGTACTGAATAAATCTGAGTGGAGCCAGCCTTGAAGGGACGCATTATAACCGTTATATTTTTTCTTGTGGTGTCAATAACATCCATACCCCTGTTCATGATTTCCGTGATATTGCGGTTCATTACCCCTGTCTTTGACCGGAAACTGAAGCTTCTGCACATGCACACCTGCTTCTGGGCTTCCCTCCGCCTCCAGTGAATCCATCCTTCTTTATGA
>CAZEPS010000290.1:0-5121 GCA_964514165.1 uncultured Leptospirales bacterium | reverse complement strand
CGCTGGTTGAACCAGCGCAATCCTATGGCGATGAAGGGTAAGGGGCCCAGAGAAGGAATACGTAACAAAAGACGGATCAGTGATAAGTGTTGAATTGAGAGCGCACCTCATCAGGGACGACGAGGGACACAATGCCGGAATGTGGGCAATCGTGCACGATATCACGGCCCGCAAACAGGCTGAACAGTTCCGGGAACTGACCGCCGACGTGCTAGCCCTTCTGAACCAGACCGTTTCCACCGGCGGGGAAGACTCGATACGGGACATCCTTGTTCTCATAAAGAACGCACTAGATTTCGACGCTGTTGGGATCCGCATCCGTGAGGGGAACGACTATCCCTACTTCGAGACCAGCGGGTTCTCCGACGACTTCATCAGGGCGGAAAACAGCCTCTGCGTGAGCGAACCGTCGGAAAATTCCGATGAAAAACCGGAACTGGCATGTCTCTGCGGGGCGGTCATCAACCAGGAGACCCACCTTTATGAACAGTTCAAATCCGATGGCGGGAGCTTCTGGACGAACAGCGGTGACGTTGACAGGGGCCTTTCCGAACTAATGGAGCAATTTCCGGAAATCAGGGGACGGTGCTTCAACGAGGGATATCAGTCCATGTCCCTTATTCCCCTCCGCTCCGGTTCAGAGATTATCGGGCTCCTTCAGCTGAATGATCGGAAGGCCGACATGATTTCCGGTGAGATGATACGCTTCTTCGAGGGAATCGGACAGAGCATCGGTATAGCCATCCAGCGTAACAAGGCGGAAGAGCAAATCCGCTCCTCCCTGAAAGAGAAGGAGATTCTTTTACGAGAGGTCCACCACCGGGTGAAGAACAACATGCAGTCAATAGCCAGCATCATCAGGCTCGGACTGGGGAAGATAGACAGCGTGGAGAACCGGTCGGTGTACCGTGACATAGAGAACCGCATTCGCACAATGGGACTCATCCACGAGATGCTCTACCGCACCGACAATCTCGCCAGCATCAACTTCGCCGACTACGTGCGGGACCTCTCCAACGGGCTCTTCAGCTCCTTCGGTTTCCTCGGATCACGTATCACCGCCAGAATCGAAATCGACGACATCTACCTCAACCTTGACACGGCCCTGCCCTGCGGCCTTCTCATCAACGAGCTCATCACCAACGCCGTGAAGTACGCCTTCCCGGACGGGAGAAACGGTGAAATATCCGTAACCATGAACCGTTCCGGCGATGAGTATGAGCTCACTGTCAGCGACAACGGTATCGGTATTCCGAAGGATTTCGACTTAAACGGTACCACTACCCTGGGGTTTACCCTGGTGATGAGCTGGATAAACCTCCTCGACGGAACCATTGATCTCAAGCGGGACAGGGGAACGTCCTATACCATCAGATTCAGGGAACTGGAATATGGATCAACAAACAGCAGACGTTAATGAACAGCCGAGAATTATGATAGTCGAGGACGACGCCTTTATAGCCGCGGACATCAGGCGCATCATCGCCGATTCCGGGTATACCGTTACATCCCACGTGACGTCCGGTGACCGGGCCGTCGCCCAGGTCGACATCGACATGCCCGACCTTATCCTCATGGACATCAAACTCCCGGGGGGGAAAGACGGCATCGAGGCCGCGGGCGCAATAAGGGAGAAACACGATATACCTATCGTCTATCTCACGGCCCATTCCGACGAGGGCCTGGTGGAGCGCTCAAAGGAGACCGGCCCCTTCGGCTACATCCTCAAGCCCTACAACGAACGGGAGCTTGACATCACGGTAAGGATAGCCCTGTACAAGCACCGCATCGAAAACCTCCTCAAGCAGGCCAACAGGAGCCTCGTAGAGGAAATCGAGGTGAGGAAAAAAGCCGAGGAGAAACTGAAAAAAAGCGAAGAGAAGTACCGGAAACTCTTCGAAGATTCCTCGGACGCCGTTCTCATAGTGGACCCCTCGTCCCTTGCCGTGATCCACAGCAACCGGTCATTCGCCCGCCTTATGGGCGAAACCGGAAACGGTCCCGCCGGCGTGGATCTGAAAGACCTGTTCCCGGACAAGAGGGTCCTGGATGAAATCGTCGTGAAGACAGCCGGTGAATCAACGGGCGGCGCTTCAATTGAAACCGAAATCGAAACCCGAGACGGCGAAAAAAAAGGGGTGGAGGCAAAGTCCTCCATGACCGGACTTGACGGCTCTTCCATCATTCAGCTGGTTATACGGGACATAACGGAACGAAAAAGGGTTGAGGAGGAGCTTCACCGGGCGAAACAGGCGGCTGACGCGGCGAACCGGGCCAAGAGCGAGTTCCTTGCCAACATGAGCCACGAACTGCGGACGCCCCTGAACGCCATACTCGGCTTCAGCCAGCTCCTCTCCATGCAGGACAAAAACGACGCCTCGAACTCCAGGAAGGACTACCTGACATACATACGGGAGAGCGGACAGCATCTCCTGGACATGATCAACGACATTCTCGATCTTTCCAAGATCGAGGCCCAGAAGCTGGAGCTGAAAAAGTCTCCCATTGATCTCGAGCCCATACTCTCCCGGATACTCTCCTCGGTGAAGGCAATGGCCGCGAAGAAGAATCTGTCCATAGAGAGCGACATCGAGGCCGGCATCGGGCACCTCAACGCGGACGAGGTCAGGCTGAAACAGGTAGTGTACAACCTCTTGTCCAACGCGATAAAATTCACCGACAAGGACGGTGTACTGGGAATCAGGGCCCGAAGGGACGGGCTGAACGCGGTCATTACCGTCTGGGACCGGGGGACAGGGATCCCTGAAGACAGGCTTGACTCTATCTTTGATCCCTTTGAACAGGTTAACCAGCCCTCCCGCCGCAAACAGGGGACCGGCCTTGGCCTCTCCATATCGAAGCGCCTGGTGGAGATGCACGGCGGGGCCATTACGGTGAAGAGTACCCCGGGCGAAGGAAGCGCCTTTACCATAACCATACCGGGTCTGGAGGAGAGTACCAGCTGTGATATTGATCAGGAAACCTGTGTCGAACGTGACCCGGCCGAATTCGCCCGGAACGGCTCGCGGGAAATCCTTGCCGTGGATGACAATGCCATGAACCTCGTCCTGGTTCATGATTCCCTGAAAGACCTCGGATTTTCGGTAACAACAGCCGGTTCCGGGGAGGAAGCGGTGAAACTGGCTGGAAATAAGCGGTTCGACTGCGTTCTCATGGATATCAAAATGAACACCATGGACGGCATCGAGGCAATGAACCGCATCAAGTCATCGAACCGTGACGCGCCCCCGGTCATTGCCATAACGGCCCACGCCATGAAGGGTGATCGGGAGGCGATGCTGAAACAGGGATTTGACGAATATGTTTCGAAACCGGTAAATATTGCCGAACTAGCCGTTGTAATTAATCAGGTCATAGAAATGAATACCAGCGGCGAAGACGTAAACCAGGATTTCATTGAGATACATAAAAATTCCAATCTGTGCTGAGCAACTGGTAACAATACTTTTACCGATAACAATGGCCCGGAACAGCATTTTCTGCCCCTGAAACAGTAAAATACTTTACAATCAGTCCCATTCTGGAGATGCTGATTAATAATCACTGATACTTCCCGGAAATTGTATGAAAAAGGTTGAAATCGCGGCCACCCGAAACGGCGGAAAGCCCCGGGAGGAATGCGGGGTATTCGGCGTGTACGGACATCCGAAGGCGGCAAACCTGACCTATCTCGGCCTCTACAGCCTCCAGCACCGGGGGCAGGAATCGGCCGGTATCGCCTCCTCGGACGGCGACCACATTTACCGGTTCGCCGGCATGGGGAAGGTGATTGACGTGTTCACAGAGGAGCGCATAAAAAACCTCCATGGCCATATGGCCGTGGGCCACAACCGGTACTCCACCACCGGCTCATCGTTTCTCAGGAACGCCCAGCCTTTCAGGGCGGAGTCGGTCCTGGGGCCCATAGTCCTCTCCCACAACGGGAACCTTACCAACGCCGGCACCCTCAGGAACGAACTCGAGGGCAAGGGCCACCTCTTCCAGACCACCATCGACTCCGAGGTCATCGTCCACCTCATGGCAAAATCGGGGATTCGGGACTTTCTCGAGGCCCTGATTTTCGCTCTGAAACAGGTCAAGGGGGCCTACTCCCTCCTGGTGATGAACAAGCAGAAGATATACGCGGTCAGGGACCCTCACGGCTTCCGCCCCCTGGTACTGGGAAAGCTCGACGGGGCCTGGGTCGTTGCGTCGGAGACCTGCGCCTTTGATATCATCGACGCGGAATACGTCAGGGAGATCATGCCCGGCGAACTGGTGGAGCTCTCCAAATTCGGCCTGAAATCGTACTACCCCTTCGAGAAAAAAAAGCACTCCCTCTGCATCTTCGAATACATCTACTTCTCCCGGCCGGACAGCATCATTTTCAACGAGTCGGTCTACGACATGCGTATAGCCCTGGGGAGGATGCTCGCGCGGCAGGCCCCGGTGGATGCCGATATCGTGGTGCCGATCCCGGACTCGTCGATCGTGGCGGCCCTCGGCTACTCCAAAGAATCGGGAATACCCTACGAGCTCGGCATGATACGGAGCCATTACATCGGCCGCACCTTCATCGAGCCCGAGCAGAAGATACGGGACTTCGGCGCCAAGATAAAGTTCAACGTGGTGCGTGCCTCGGTAAAGGACAAGCGCATCGTGGTGGTGGACGACTCCATCATGCGTGGGACCACCATGCGGAAGATAATAAAGATGTTCCGCCTCGGCGGCGCGAAAGAGGTCCACGTGAGGATTTCGGCCCCGCCCACCAGGTTCCCCTGTTTCTACGGCATCGACATACCCACCAAGAAAGAGCTGATAGCCTCGAGCCATACCATCGAGGAGATACGAAAGTACCTCCGGGTCGACTCTATCGAGTACATGACCGTGGAAAACATTATCAAGGCTTTGGGCCGGGACGACATGAGCTTCTGCTGCGCCTGCTTCGACGGGGACTACCCGGCCGAACTCGAGGAGGGGCAGGACGACTACCAGAAGAACCTCTTTGAAGACATCGGCATGAGCGATTATTACTAGAAGTTATCTCAAAAATATTTGTCATTGCGGGTCCCTCGTAATACTCGGGATAAACTCCGCGAAGCAATCTCTCAATATAGTTTG
>CAZEPS010000289.1:0-5147 GCA_964514165.1 uncultured Leptospirales bacterium | reverse complement strand
GATGAATGCAGAACGAACCGACAACCGCGGAAAAACCGCCTGCGTCACCGGGGCCTCGGGCTACGTGGGTTCCCACATTGTGAAACTCCTGCTGGAGAGGGGGTACCGGGTGCGGGGGACCGTCCGTGACGCAACGGATGAAAAGAAGACCGTCCATCTGAATAAAATGTCCGAGGCAGCCGACTATCCCCTGGAGCTGTTCAGCGCGGACATTACCGTCCCCGGCTCTTTTGACAAAGCTTTCGCCGGGTGCGACTACATCTGCCACACGGCGGCAGCGGTAAACCTCGCCTCAAAGAACCCCCAGCGTGACGTCATAGACGTAACCGTTGACGGCACGGTGAACGCCCTGGAATCATCAAGGAAGGCCGGAACGGTGAAGCGCTTCGCCCTCACCTCGTCAGCGGCGGCGGTCCACCGGATTGAACACAGCGATGGCGTGGTCTACACCGAACAGGACTGGTGCGACGACGCCACGGTCAAGAACGCCCCATACCCACTGGCGAAGACCCTTTCCGAGAAGCGGGCGTGGGAGTTCGCGGAAAACCTTCCGGCAGGGAACCGGTTCGAACTCATCACCTTCCAGCCGGTGTATATACTGGGGCCTCTCCTTGCCCCGGGGCACCTGCGCACGAGCCCGTCAATAATAAAAGACATCCTTAAAGGATCGTTCCCCGCCTCGCCCCGGTTTTATTTCGGTGTCATAGACGTCAGGGACGTGGCCCGGGCCCATGTCGATGCCCTGGAGGTGGGCGGGGCCTCGGGGCGCTACATACTCCACAACACGGACCTCTGGCTTTCGGACATGGCCGATATCATTCGGGAACATTTCCCCGACCGTAAAAAGATACCCCGGGGCAACCTTCCGAACTGGGTGATGTATGTCTATTCCCTCTTTGACGAGCGCCTCGATTTCGCATACCTTCGCCGCAGGCTCGGGGCGCGGTACAGTTTCGACCATTCGAAGGTGCAGCGGGACCTGGGGCTCGATTTCGTCCCGGTGGAGAAGACCCTGGTGGACACCTGCAATTCACTCATTGAAGGAGGGTATGTGCAGCCCTAACCTCCCCCCACCGGAGGAAAAAATGCAACGGTATCGCCGTGACTCAGTTTCCGGTCTTTGTTTGCGTGGACGCTGTTGACGAATATAATGGCCGCGTCCCCGTCACTGATGTCCAGGGCGTCCATGATATCACCGGGAGTGGCCCCATCGGGGTATTCCCGATCCTCCTTCACGAAGCGACCCCGGGTGAGGGTGGCGAAAAGCTTAACCGTCACGACCATCGTTTTTTTACGCCGCCACTTTTAGCAACAGGCGCACCAGGCCGCTGCCGGCGAACTCATCATGAAGGATAATGCCGGGAGCGTCAACTTTTCTGCCGTTGTACGAAATACTTTTAAAGCCCGCGAGAATACCAGCATCCATATCCTTGAAATAATCAATCAGCAGTTTTCCCGGGGCAAGCACACCAGTTTCGAGAAGCCTGACCGGGAGATCCTTCAACAGCACGTTGAAGAGCTTCAGGGTAATCAATCCCCCGCCCCCTGTTTCAGGATCTCTCCTGTCACGGTGGGAAATCGACTCCCGGAAGGGGGAGAGAACGCTCCCGACCCGCATGACCGCCCCAACGAGGCCCGGCATGGCCCCGGACAGGGCCAGGACAGAACCGTCGGTGAGTTTTGCAGTGTCCAAGTCGTCAACCGGGCTGCTGTCCAGGAACACGGTCTTTACCTTATCACCGATGTATTCCTCATTGAGGCCGAGACCGTTCACGAGAAAGTCACGTATGCTGGCGCCCGGGCGGATCCGGATCCCCACCCCGCGCTGAAACAGCCCGGAGAAATCCCGGGCCGACGCAGCTATATCGTCCACCTCGATAACAAGCTCTTTTTCGTTCATGACGATAAAAAGGCACGGACGCGGAACTCATTCGCGGCCCGGGCCTCAAGGTGATTCTCCGCCAAAGCTACCAGTTGTATACCTGGTCCAGTTCCTCGTCGGAAACCTCGAAGACAACGTTGTGGGGTGGTATCTTCTCCCGGTAGAAGAAATTCGGCAGCCGGTCATGCGCCTTCGTGAAACCGGCGCGCGCGTTAAAATCCCGCTCCATGTTCAAAATATTCTTGCCGAGCCCGGTGACATCGTCAGCCGTGAGGCTCAGGCCGTAAAAGGCGTTGATGAGGTCCAGCAGGGCCTGGAAGGTCTCAGGCTGATCGAGAATCGCGAAAGCGATGAACAGGCACATCCCGGTTGAGTCAACCGCTGCCGTGGCGATCTGTAGGTTCCGGGAAAGCTCCACCTGGCCCTCGGTCTTCAGGGGATCAACGAACCCCCCAACCTTGAGGATATTGGTGGCGATGGCGTATCCGGCGGTGTGGTCAGCCCCCTGGGTCGTGGTGGCGTAGGTGACCCCGATACCCTGGATCGCCCGGGGGTCGTACGCCGGCATGGCCTGCCCTTTCACCACCGGGGCCCGCTCGATGCCGAAGGCCCTGGCCGTGAAGGCCGCCCCGTTGCCGAGGATGCGCCCCAGATCGGTCCCCCTGCCCACCTCGTTGATGAGGCGTATCGCCCCCTCGCCGTCGCCGAATTCGATCACCCCGGCCTCCATGGCGATTCCGACGGTGACTCCCATCTCTATGGTATCGATGCCGTAATTGTCGTCCAGGTAGTCGAGTTTCGCGATAGTGTCGAGATCGTCAATACCGCAGTTGGAACCGTGGGCCCATACCGTCTCGTACTCAGGCTGCTTCGAAACAAACTTGCCGTCCTTGTCGTTGAAGATACCGGAGCACTGGATCACGCACCCCTTGTGACAGCCGTGGGTTGCCATGCCGCCCCGCTTTATTTCAAGTTCAGCCTCGGCCTCGCCGCTTATCTTCGCGACCCCGTCAAACTGCCCCTCTTTGAAGTTATAGGCGGGGAGCCCCCCTGATTCGTTTATTATGTTCTGGAGAACGTTGGTCCCGTAGGCCGGCAGGGCCTTGCCGGTTACGGCGTGCTTCTTGAGGCCGGCCACCCACACCTTGTTCGCGGCGCGGAAAGCGTCCTTGTCCTTCGGCTCCCGCATCTTCATGCCGGTATCGTCAAGAACGACGGCCTTTATCCCCTTGGATCCCATGACCGCCCCGGTGCCGCCTCGACCCGCATGGCGGGTGGGCCTGAGTTCCATGTCGGTGCAGGCGATGGACGCGGCGCTCATTTTCATCTCCCCGGCGGTGCCGATTGAGATGCAGCAGATCTTTTCGCCGTACAGATCCTTCATCCTATCGACGAGATCATAGTTCGGGAGCATCCGAAGGGAGTTGTCCTCCTCAATTTTCACCCCGTCCTTATTGATGAAAACACGGTAGAGGGTGTCGTCCGCCGGCTTCCCCTCGATAACGATCGCGGCGTAACCGAGCCGCGCCAGGACCTGGGCCGGCTGCCCCCCGGAATTCGATTCCTTGATGGTACCGGTGAGGGGGCTCTTGCACCCGATGGAAAGCCTCCCGGACATGGCCGCCACGGACCCGCTCAGCATGCCGGGGGCGATGACCAGCTTGTTCTCTTCACCCAGGGGGTGGCAGAGGGGCGGCACTTCGGTGCCCACGATTGCCGAGGTCATGCCCCGGCCCCCGAGGCCGGCGTATTCCTTCGGCACCGGGCCTTCTTGTATCTCGGGGCCCTTTTTGCCGCTCATGTTTACGCGCAGTAACTTGTCCATTACATTCCTCCTGTGTGTTTTATCCCGGAAATACCGGCTGGAACTAGTGAACAGCCGATTTTTATCGGTATACGCAGGTAAATTTACGAAATAAACCGATTCTTATCGGTTGAACTATTATATTCTAATACTGATAACGACGGCACCTGCTGCAAAAGCACCGATTGTTATCGGTTTTTAGACGCGTCAGCGAGAAAAAGATGAAATTTTCAGTTCTGTTAGCAGCTACAGCGAGATTAAGCGGACTGTCAGGGTGTTCTGCATGTACTGTAAGTGGCGGCATCATGTCGATTAACCAAACCTGGAGAAAACCATTCACTGAAAATAAAGTGCTTAAAAATTACTTCCAGGTCAATATATTTTTTTTCGTTGTTTAATTTTTTTAGTTAAAAATTATATCTGTATATATTTGTAGGAATCTGGATATATTTGAAGGAATAGATGATGTGATAGTTACTGTTGAAAAGCCTGCTCAAACACGTTCAGAAGCATGTAGTCGTCACCGTCCCTGACCACGACCCCGAGGAGGTTGTTTCCGTATGATAAAACTACTATTTCAACAGGATATTGAAAATCACCCACACATTTTCTTGACAACTTGACAAGAAAATAGTGCATTTAGCGCATGAAAAATGTACAGGTCGGTGAACTGAAATCAAAATTCTCCAGGGTGCTGGAAGATATAAAAAAAGGCGAAGAATATGTCATTTCTTTCGGAAAAAAGAAAGAGAAGGTAGCTGTAATTATACCGTACGCAAAATACAAAAAGAACATTTCAAGAAAATTAGGAATACTTGAACATAAGGCTTCCTTTGCTATTCATGGAGATTTTAAACTATCTGATGACGAAATGCTGCGGGAATGAATTACCTCCTCGATACCCATGCTTTTTTGTGGTCACTGTTTGATTCATCAAAACTTACTGATTCCATAGTAACTAAAATTTAAAATCCTGACAACACCATCCTGGTCAGCTTTATCACCTTCTGGGAAATAGCCATCAAATACAATATCGGGAAACTGGCCCTTAAAAATGTTCTTCCCGAAGAACTGCCCGGGTATGCTGAAGAGTCCGGGTTTGACATACTGTGCCCCGACCCGGTAGAAGTATCATCCTTTTATAAACTTCCGAGAGATAACCACCGGGACCCCTTTGACCGGCTCATAATCTGGCAGTGCATACAAAACCGGATAACCCTGATGACCGCTGACAGTGAACTTGAAGTGTATCGGGACCATGGTTTGCGGACCCTCTGGTAAGAGGTGAACACCGCCCAACTCCATCCACCGATAACTATCGGTGGATTATACGTGCAAAACAAAAAAAGTAAGCCCAGAGGTGCTTACTTTTTATTATCTATTCAGTATTACAACCTGCCTGAGCAGGCTCAAAAAGCAAAAAAAAAGGGCTCTGACCCCCTTTTTTGGAAAAAGGGGGTC
>CAZEPS010000288.1:1968-5179 GCA_964514165.1 uncultured Leptospirales bacterium | reverse complement strand
GCTGGACGCTACCTGTTCCAGCCCGGGATTTCCCTTTCAATGGTACTTTGAAGGGGTCCAGAAGGTTCCAGTTGAAAAGGTTGTCCATTGCCCGGCAGATGTACCTGTCGAGAAGATACCCCTGCGGTTCGTAACAGAAAAAGAAGTATATCATGCCGACCTGGGGCGTCTTGTGACAGCTCCCGGCTGGGAGTTGAGCCTTTTCCTTTATGATTTGATACGCCGAGCTGTGGGCATAAATAAGGCGGCGGTAAACAGCAAGGCAGCGTTTAATGTCCTGTACCCGCGGGGGTATGTCACCAGCTGCGTAGCCGCGAAGGGCGTAGATCTGGGCGTCTATCATGGTACTCCAGTAATCGACGAAAGGGCCGAATTCTACAGCACAGAGATTCACAAGGGACTCCCACCGTTCAAACACGTAGCTTTCCTCCCATCCCCCCCTTTCCGACGCCCAGATCGGGAGCGTAAAATGCCACAGGTTCAGAAATACGGTAAACCCCCTGCTGCGCATGAAGATCAGCATCTTTTTATAGTGGGCTATTGCTTTCAGGTCATATTCTTCCGGCTCAGGTTCAATCCTGCTCCATTCGATACCGATACGGTGTGCGTTCTGGCCGTCCCGGGCGGCGTTTTCAAAATCGGTTTCAAACCGGTTGTAGAAGTCGATGCATTCACCGCACTTGTCCCCGCCGGCAATGGGTGATGGTGTCTCGTTTTCAAACAGGTACCAGTCATTGTTGTAGTTGCTCCCCTCGTGCTGGTAGGGGTCCTCGCCAGTGGACCAGAGAAAACTGTCAGGAAATTTCTGGCCGTTAACCGAAATTGACCGTGAGGGGAACGGTTTTCTCAGGCTCCCCATAATTGTTACGGAGAGAATAACCGCTGCAACGGCAATCAGTATAATCAGTATTACCATTAGGACACTATGTGTCAGAAAAAAATCAGGGCAAGAAGTATATTATTCATGTAGTATTACAGCACGGCTTTAATCAAATTCAGTTTCGTCCTGCTGCAGCATTTCCCTGGAGAGGGACCTCAGGGTTTCAATGAGGTTCTTCCTTACCTGGGTTGTTTCCGCTATCCGCTCCTCCATGTTTTTCCTGAAATTCAGGTTGAAATTCGGATTATTCCTCAGGAAGTTGTTGAAATCGTTCTTGTGCATTTTGTAAATACGGGTCTTGTCCAGGTCGCTGATTATGTAAACGCTCGCGATGGTCTTACTCTGGGTGAGGATTGATATTTCGCCGAAGATGTTGCTTTCGGAAGTTGATATTCGTTTTTTTGCTATTTTGCTTCCATCCCGTTCGTGGACGATTATCTCCGCCTGGCCTTCAGCGATGATGTAGAGGTATTCATTCCACTCCCCCTGCTTTATCAACCAACGGTCAACTTCGTTAATGAGCGGGTGTTCCATGCAAAGAATGGCGAATTCCTGCTTCTGGGAATAGGACAAATCCTTGACAATCGGTATCTTTTCAAGTGCGTAGTATACACCTACCTTTCTCATTTCGCGGTTTTTTCGTATAATGTCCGCGAGGAGTATGTTTCTTTCTTCAAGTTCCCGTATGCTCTCTTCATTGATTTCAAGCACTGTCAGGCCTTCCATGCCGGCGTACACGTCAGCGTCACGCCGGTCTTCGCTTCGTGATGCTATGGCGTCGCCGATAAGGAATCCGAAATCATTTCGGTGTATCATTTTCTGGCGAGCCGGGCCATCTTCGCCGGAAACCTGTTCCCGTATTACTATGTCGACCCCCCCGTCCAGGAGGATGTAGAGCTTATCGGGCCTGTCGCCGTATTGAATCAGCTGGCTTCCCGGCTCATACTGTCTCGGGATTATGAGGCGGAGCACGTCCCTGAGATCCTTTATCGATGCCATGGGCATGTTATGGAAAAGTGGTATCCTGTCGAGCTGGGAGAGCATATGGTAGGTGGCGCTGAATTCATCGAGCTTCGCCTGCTTCGGGGTCCGAAGGGGGATTATCATTCCCGGTCTGGCAAGTCGTATCCCCGAAACCGGTGAGCCGTCCTCAAGTACCGGAAGTGAGTCGGTGTGAACTATCCAGGTCTTTTCACGAATCTGGTCAGGCAGGGACGCGATCGCCTCTGGTGGGGTATGTATATTCGGGCTTCCCTGCTCCTGTATGTAGATGCTGGCATTTTTAGGAATCGTCATGATGTCTTCCATCCGTTCACTGGTGATGACTCCCTCTTGAACCAGTTCCCGTAAGTGTTCCCTGCTGTATAGAATGTCCGAGGAATAATAGTATGTGTTCCCTTCGTGATCCTGGAATGTGAACCTTATGGTTTCAATCGGATGGATACTGTGAGAAAAAAAGTAGGCGAAACCGCCAATCTTGACCGGACTGTGGAGTTTTATCGGATGAAAGTTAAAGCTCGACCGTATCTGTGTTTCGGAAATACCGGTCAAAGCCGACGATTTCTCAAGAAAAGCATCCATGATTGTTTCAGTCGTATACACGTTGACCGGATCCTCAAGAATCCTTTCTATTGTTCCAGCGTCATGATCGAAGTGCGTGTGGGTCAGGATAAGATCCTGGATCTTGTAATTGTATATCCCCATTTTTCTCATCCAGTTCGGGAAACCGACTGGCGGATCAACGACCGTACCGGTGCCAATATCGTCCCAGATGACAAAACTGACGGTTGAACCGTATGCGTGTTCAGGGGGCACGTCCGGAAGAAGGGGAGCGAATCCGGAGCTTGTTGATATAAAGGATACTGCGTTGCGTAGCTGGAGATACTTCGGATGGGGAAAAGAGGTGAAGGGCACCCTGGGGGCGGTTATCCGGGCGTTGATTCCCTCCATTGTTTCATTGTTTGCCAGGTCTCTTATCGTAAAACTGTTCTGCTCTTCCCGTGTGATAATAACATGCCCCTTCTTTCCCGTCGCGGGGTTTTTTCCCTTTATTTCAACGCTGTTGTCTTTTTTGTTAAATACGAAGAACGAGATCATGTTTTTCAGATAAATGCCACGTGCGAACATTTCGAATTCGCTCTTGAGATCAGGAATAGCATTGTAGTCGTATTCCTTCGGGTAAGAGTCGGATATCCGGTCCCGGGAAACCGGCTTGCCGAAATTTGCTATCTTGATTATTTTCTCCTGGCGCAATTTCTGCTCTTCCGAACAGATAACATGCGTTATTCGTTTTAACTTGTAGAAGTTATAAAAAACAATCTGTTCAAGCTC
>CAZEPS010000288.1:0-1958 GCA_964514165.1 uncultured Leptospirales bacterium | reverse complement strand
ACGTCTCGCTGACCGGCCTAAATGCCCATTACGATCCCCCCACTTATGCATTTATTATGAGAATCGAAGAGCCTGTCCCGCAAAACCACGTACTGGGGTATCTTTTCATCGCTGCCATTTTCTTCGCGAAAAACGTCTTTCAATGTTTCCGGAGGGCATCCGATGAGGAGTGAGCCTATGGAGAGATCTTCAACAAGAATATTTCCCCTTGGAAGCCGGATATATCTTCTGACATCGGTTGTATCATTCATTTTTTCTGCTGACACTTTTTTCACCGGTATTTCTGATATAATACGAAACAATGATATATTCAGATTGAAAAGTCAAGAAACAATACTGGGGACCTCTATTTATTGAATAAAGGGTCCCAGTATGGGTACATATTCTGGTTTTAATTGATTTTATCCTCGATGAATCAAGCATATAATCGATCCGAAACAGTTATTGTGCACCGCGTGGTGAAGACCGGTGTGCCGCTGACCGGTGCATGAAAGACGTGCAGGATGATTCAGTACCCTGGGAAAAAGAGTCTGTTACGGAAAGCAATTACAAGAGCGGTTCGGATTTTAAAGTCTTCTCCAGGACCTCCATTTCAGTATCGAGTTCAATCCGGTCTTTTTCGAGCATTCTCGAAAACAGGGATTCAAAATGCTTTCTTATCTCCACAATCAGTTTCTCCGCTCTCTTTCTCAGTACGTTGTTCCTGACATCGGCGTTACCCTGTCGTAAAAGTCTATCGTATCCCGTTATTATCTCTTTTACTGAATCGAGATAGTACGTCAGGAACATCCTGGCGTTGCCCATCTCTTCCGGTGATTCCCTGAGATGATTAACTATTTCTTGGGAAAAACGGATGATGTCATCAACAGCTATTCTGATCTCGTTCCCCGGTTCGCTGATATCTATGGCTTGGATTTCACTGATAATTTCTTTGGCCCTTCGGATTTTATCACTATAATATTCACTGGAGACACTTTGATTCAAATCTTTCGCCAGAGACTGGTCGCTTTTCCATGGTATGTCAAACTGCTTCAGGATTGACTCAATCCTTCCGTGCCAGTGCTGACGATTTTGTTCCTCAAGCCGGTACAGGGCATCCACCATTGTGTCTTTCATTTCCCTGATGTATTCGTTCATCTGCTTCAGGGCGGTTACATAGCCTCCCTGGATCTCATCCCTTTTCCGGGCCTGAGTTTCTATCATCCTGTAAAGGTTCTTCAGCCTGGTTTCAGCAGGGTCTTTTTTTTCCGGGCTTTCGGTTTTGTGAACCCCTGCAAGGTGATTTTCTATTTCTTTTTTTTCCATGAGCATTTTTGACAGGTTCCTGTCGCACTTCTTTTTTTCTTTATTGAGCCGTGAAATCCTTATGGTGAGGGCGGGTACCTTATCATTGAGTTCCCGCATCACATGCTGGATTAATTCATCCGGACTTTTTTTGCCATGGAGAAGGTAAAAGGTGATATTTTTCAGTAAGTTGTAAATATTTTTCAGCATTATAAATATTATGCGGGGCCTGATCGTCCCCGCTTCGCTGCTTATTCAACCTTGAAACCGGACGAATCAGTGTAAAGGCCGAGAGAGTTCAGAAGGTCATTGAGTTTCATCAGGTCGGCCGGGAGCAGAACTGAAGTCTCAGGTTTCGCGATGTTGCCGAGTTTTGTAAGAAAACGCTCAGCAAGCTGTAACTGGACAGCGTCAACTCCCTTCGATTCGTTAATGGCGTCAGCAACCCTGCTTATAGCCTCAGCGGTTGCCGTGGCGACCTCCTCGATTTCCCGGGCTGTACCCTCCGCCTCGTTTATTTTCTGCTGCATGATCCCTTCCGAGGTGTTGATCAGTTCCGCTTTCATCCCCTCAGAACGGTTGATCCGGCTTTCCCGCTCTCCCTGTGCCTTGGCCAGCATGGCGCGGCGTTCACGTTCGGCTTCCGCCTGGCGGGCGATCGCGCGGATCATGGA
>CAZEPS010000287.1:0-5240 GCA_964514165.1 uncultured Leptospirales bacterium | reverse complement strand
GGAAATTAGTATACAATTATTGTGCTCTAAAAAACATGTTTGGGAATAATTATTGATAAAAAACTGTTATTTTTACCGTAATATGGTTAAATTATTACTGTTCCTGTTTATTTCAGAATTATTTATAAAAATTTTCATTGACAGGCTTTTATTTATATCTGAAATTCAAGGAAGAAAATGATGTGAAGCTCTATCATGACTTCTTTATTGTAGTTGGCTTGAACTGCAATAGCGGATTACGGCCCAAATATCCTGAATCAAGTGCCGTGAGCCCTGGTACAGGGAGTCAGTTGCACCGCATCAAAATGCATCGCTTTCAAAAGATAAGGAAGCGATCGCGTCAAAAACATAACGTTTTCTTTACCTGGCCATTTCTCAAATCGATTCCTTTTGAAAAGACCGGAGAGGTATCGATGATAAAAATGGAGCCATATCGGTAATTTCTGTTTTTAATCTTTTATCATTGGTTGGGTGTTTCCCGGGGTGTGGGTTGATTTTTTCGTGTCGCGTGCGGACACGGAGCAGCCCGGTTTTATCATTTGCTGTATTTATGGAGTTATCTATGGGCGAAGAGAAAAAAGTCAAGGTCAAGGTGGAAAACCTCTTCAAGGTTTTCGGCAAGAACTCTGAGAGGGCCATGAAAATGCTCGATCAGGGCGAGAGTAATGATGCAATCCTGGAAAAGACAGGGTGCGCCGTGGGCGTTGTTGACGCGAACTTTGAGGTGTATGACGGCGAGACCCTGGTGGTGATGGGGCTTTCCGGGAGCGGGAAATCGACACTTTTACGGTGTATAAACAGGCTCTATGAGCCGACAACCGGAAAGGTTACCATTGACGATACTGACGTGACCGGCCTCAATAAAGAGGAACTCCGGCAGCTCAGGCAGAAGAAATTCGGCATGGTTTTCCAGCGCTTCGCCCTGTTCCCGCACCGGACGGTTTTACAGAATGCCGCCTTCGGCCTGGATATCCAGAAGATAGACCAGGAGAAGCAGGAAGAGATGGCGCTCCAGGCCCTGGAACAGGTGGGGCTCAAGGGATGGGAGAAAGCCTACCCGAGCCAGCTCAGCGGGGGTATGCAGCAGCGGGTCGGCCTGGCACGGGCCCTGGCGGTTGACCCGGACATACTCCTCATGGACGAGGCATTCAGCGCCCTGGACCCATTGATCCGCACCGAGATGCAGGACGAGCTTATGGCCCTGGAGCACCAGGTGAAAAAGACCATCATCTTTATTACCCACGACCTGGACGAGGCGCTCCGTCTTGGTGACCGGATCGTGCTCATGAAATCGGGAAGGATCGTGCAGGTGGGCACCAACGAGGACATCCTCCTGAACCCGGCGACCCGGTACGTGGAGCGGTTCGTCGAGAATGTTGACATGACCAAGGTGCTTTCAGCTAAGGATGTTATGGTGAAACCCTCCCATGTTACCTCGAAAGACGGCCCCAGGACCGCGCTTCACGTGATGAAAGAACGGGGTATTTCAAGTATATTTATTACTGAAAAAGACATGTCCCTCCGCGGGATCATCATGGCAGATGACGCCAAGCAGGCCCTTGATGACAAGGCAACAAGCCTCGAGTCGTACATCATGAAATACGATCAGTTAGTCGTGGAACCGGACACACCGGTCGGTGATATACTGCCCATGCTGGTGGACAACAGGTATCCCATCGCTGTCCTTAATGAAAACAAGAAGATGGTGGGGATGATTGTACGCGGTTCGGTAATTGCCGGCCTTGCTGAACGAGGAGGAAACAATGGTTGATATAAAAATCGGAGAATATATTGAAGAATTCATCTCCTGGCTTTCAATGAAGGGCGAGCCTTTCTTTGACGGCGTTACCGTGGGCATAGAATCAATGGTGGAGGGCTTCGGCGCCCTGCTCGCTTTTCCCCATCCTTTTGTGCTCATGGGGATAATTGCGGTCATCGCTTACCTGGTCAAGGCCCGGAATTACGGTTTCTTCACCAGGGCCGGTTTCAAGCAGGGAAGGGGTCTCGCCCTCTTCTCCGTCCTGGGCCTCTTTTTATTATACGGAATGGGTTTCTGGGAGCATACAGTCCAGACACTGGCCCTGGTCTTAGTCTCGACCATAATCTCCCTGATCATCGGCCTTCCACTGGGGGTTGCCACCGCCCGGAGCGACCGACTGGAACAGATTGTGAGGCCAATCCTGGACCTGATGCAGACCATGCCGGCCTTTGTGTATCTCATACCGGCGATTCTCTTTTTCAGCGTCGGTAACGTGCCGGGGGTCGTGGCCACCGTGGTCTTCTCACTGCCCCCGGCCGTCCGCCTCACCAACCTCGGCATCCGTGGCGTGCAGCCTGACGTCATTGAAGTTGGGCACGCTTTCGGGTGTACGGACCGCCAGATGCTTTTCAAGATTCAGATCCCCCTGGCCATGCCTACGATACTTGCCGGGGTGAACCAGGTCATCATGCTTTCGCTCTCTATGGTTGTTATCGCGTCCATGGTCGGTGCCGGGGGACTCGGGGAGCGGGTATACACCGGTATACTCCAGGCAAAGATCGGCCTCGGTTTCGAGGCGGGCCTCGGCATCGTCATTATCGCTATTATCCTCGACCGGATTACCCAGTCCCTCGGGGAAGAGAGGAAGGAACAGCTTTAATAAAGTAAAAAATTAAACTTGGAGGTTTATATGTATAAGAGAATTCTGGTAATAATGGCCGTTGCGGTCATCGGAGCCGTCTTACTCGTGGCCGGGTGCGGCAAGAAAGAACCGGTAGAAAAGGGGGAGAAGGGAGCCGTATCTATTCTGTACCCGAACTGGGCGGAAGGCATTGCCATTACCAACCTGGCGAAGGTCGCCCTGGAAGATAACGGGTACGAGGTCTCCATTAAGCCGATCGAGCCGGGCCCTATCTACGCGTCCCTGGCGAAGGGTGACGCTGATCTGTTCCTTGACGCCTGGCTGCCGAACACGCACAGGGAATACTGGGAAAAATACGGAGACCGTATCGACAAGCTCGGGGAATCCTTCAGTGACGGCACCACCGGCCTGGTTGTCCCGAAATACTGCAAAGAAAAGAGTATTGAGGACCTCAAGCTGGCTGAAGAAACCTATGACGGTAAGATAATCGGTATCGGCAGCGGGGCCGGTATCCATAATAATACTGAAAAAGCAATCGAGGCATACGGTCTTCCCTTCAAACAGATCACATCGAGCGGTCCGGCCATGATTGCCAGCTTGCAGAAGGCCTATGACAAGGAAGAATGCATCGTCATTACCGGCTGGAAGCCCCATTTCAAGTGGGCCAGGTTTGACCTGAAATATCTGGAGGATCCGAAAGAGATTTATCCGAAAGACGTCATGGCCATTCTGGCCCGGAAGGGCTTCAAGGAGGATTTCCCGGAACTGACGGAATTCTTCGGTGATTTTAATCTCTCCGAGAAGGAGCTCTACGACCTGATGGCCGAGGTCAAGGATGCTGACGATCCCCTGACAGCGGCACAGAGCTGGTATAAGGAAAACAAGAGACTGGTTAATAAATGGTGGTAGAAAATCATCGTTAAGACAAGAAAGGGCGTCTCATAAGGCGCCCTTTCTTATGGGTACATTTAGCTGGCAAAAAATACTGAAGAATTTCTTCAGGGGCAGTGAAAAAAAGGGGATATCAATTTTTGGATACCCCCTTTTTTTATTACTTCGCATGAAATATCACAGGTTGTATGATACGCCCAGGTTTGCGGCATAACGGTGGTTCTCTTCACCCTTGTAAAAGGACTTAGCCGGAATGATGACCCACTTGAATCCCGCCCTGAAAGTAAGGCCGCCCTTGGTAAAGGAAATGCCGACCCGCGGATTTATATTGCTGATACCCTTCTTGAGTGGTGTCCTGCTCCGGTACCAGTTGCCGCTCGTGTCAAAGTAGTAGTAGGTATTCTCGGTTATCCTCCTGACGTAGTAAGCGCCGGAGATACCGACAGTCACCGAGAAGTGATCGGTGAGCTTAAACGGATGGCTCAGGTCGAGATTTACGTAATAGTTACCTGATACATTTCGGCCTGTATAATAGTCGTGGTATACATAGAGCTTCGGATTGATCCACGGCACGAAATCGAACCCGAACCAGACGGCTGTGGAGAGGATGTCCCAGTTGACTGGGGTCCACAGGGTCAGCAGGCCGTTGCTCAATCTCGGCTGGCCGTATTCGAAAGAATCCCTCGTGTTGTAGAGATAGTAGAAATAGGCCATGGCGCCAATTGTAAACTTTTCTTTAATGGTGTACGCCCAGGAGCCCCCGAAGTCGAGGCTGTGACCCGAGTAGGCCAGGTGGTTGTATTTACCCTCTTTCTTTGCGATCGAGGCCCCGCTGTAGATATCACCGGTCAGGTAGTACTTGTTGTCAACTTTTTTAAAGCCGTTGAACATCCAGCTCTGGGACAGTTCAGCGCCGAAGTAGAGGGTTATACCCACTTTCGGAATAGTATAGGTAACGGACGGGAAAATCGCGCCGTCACCTCCGTAGTACTTGGTGCCCCGCCAGAGGTAGTTGCTGGTGTAGTCGAGAGAGAATGTCAGGCCAATTGTCTTTCGTTCTTCGCGTTCTCCTTTCTCGCCCCTTGGTTCATCCGCCCATGCCTTACCGGTAGACAGAATAACGGTAAGGATAAGACAGCCTGTTAATACGGTGATTAACGTGAAACTTTTTCTCATATGACCTCCTGTTTTTTATCTGCTGTTCAGCCGCAGATGTTTTCAAATGTAATCCATAACGCGCGATATCCGGTACGCGCGTGAACCCAGTCATGGGAAAACAGATTCTGCTTCCCTCGACTACCCCGTAATGAACATTATGTGTTGAACCGGTGTATGAAGAAAAACTTCGAAGCTTTTTACGGACATTTTGGAGAATAAATCACAAAAAGCAGCAGCACACCGGAACGTATTTTTGATATATCTAAGATAGGGGCAGGGGGGATAGAAGTCAAGAAAATAAAAAATATTTTATCTATGAAAAATATAATAGACGTAATCTGATTTACACTATTATATTTTTAACTGTCCTGTACCATGCATCATGACTGGAAAAGGATGCATGGTACAGTAATTATTCATACTCGGGAATAAAACCAGCCCAGCACCATTTTTTCAAAAAATGGTGCTGGGCTGGTTTTTAGATGTGCCCTTAATCCTGATTAACAACCTTAACTTTAGGAAGACACCGCCACCCCCGCCGGTCCGTGCTTTTCGATAATTTTTGCATAA
>CAZEPS010000286.1:0-5248 GCA_964514165.1 uncultured Leptospirales bacterium | reverse complement strand
AACGAGAAACTTTAACAACGGAATTCCCCCTCCTATTGTCAGTAAGCCAACTATAATATGTATACCGAGCGAATTTATAAATATCGGTAAAAATACCCTTGCGCTAAAAACAGCAACAATGGATTATAATGGTGGTTTTGTAGCGGGTAAACCCTTCCAGATCGGTCCCAGGGAACAGATCTACCGTATATGGATCAGCGATATAATCTGGGAAGCATCCCTTATCGCCATATCCCTATTCCTCGGTCTGTTCTATATAACCCGCTTTCTTTTAAGAAGTAAAGAGACCTATTATATTTATATAGGTCTTCTTTCCCTGTCATTCTCCCTGTGGGCCCTCGGCTTCTCCTTTCTCGTTTTATTTATCTTTGATTACCAATTTTTATTCATTATCTGTACCTATGTGTTTGGCGCGATTGTACCGGCCATGCTTATCGTGTTTCTTCAATCCTTTCTCAATGTAAAGAAAAGACTTTTTGGTAATATTCTCGTATATATATATATGGGATTTGCTGCTGCTGCGTTAATTGAATATCTGATTACCGGTTCTATATATTACTATAATAAATATCTCTATGATTATTTTATCCAAGGATTATTATTAATCCTGGTATATGGTATTTTCCTTGGAATAAAGGCCGTGCTTGACAGAAAGAGATTCGCCTGGGGTATACTCATTGCCCTCTTGGTTTTTCTCTTTTTCAATGTCTATAACATGTTGGTATTCTTAAGTATTTTTGACACAGAGCCCCTTGTTCTCGAATCCTACATGGCCATTATCATCATTTTCTCATATATTATCAGCCAGTATTCAGTAAAACTACATGGTGATCTCGAAAAGGCCCACTCCGAGCTCCTGGTCATCGACAAGATGAAGGACGAGTTCCTGGCCACCACGACCCACGAGCTCCGGACCCCCCTCCACGGTATCATCGGCCTCACCGACACCATGCTCGACAGCGCTTCGGGCCCGAACCGGGAGAACCTCGAACTCATCAAAAGCAGCGCCTCCCGGCTCAATTCCCTTGTGGACGAGATCCTCGATTTCAGTAAGATTCGCTCCGGCAGGGTCGACCTGATTCTCGAGCGTTTCGACCTCGGGGAGCTGGCCCGGTCAGTGGTCTCCCTTCTGGCGGTCATGGTGGACGACAAAGAGGTGGACATCATATACGACGTGGACGACATCCTGGTCACCGCGGACAAGAACCGGGTCAGGCAGGTGCTGGTAAACCTCGTCGGCAACGCGGTGAAGTTCACCGATGCCGGCATCATCAGCGTCATCGTCCGCGAAACAAACGCGGGCACGGCCCGGGTTTCGGTCGCTGACACCGGGTCCGGCATCGAGCCGAAAGACCTCGGCCGCATCTGGGACCCCTTTGACCAGGGGGGTCAGAGCCCCGACACCCGCGCCGTTGGCGGCACCGGCCTCGGCCTGGCCATCTCGAAGCAGATCGTCGAGATGCACGGGGGCGCGATCTGGGCCGAGAGCGTCCCGGGCGAGGGGAGCACCTTCACCTTCGAGCTTCCCTTCGAGCCCGAGGTGGACGCCATCGTCAAGGGGAACCGCCTCGGCGATGAGGCCCCGGCCGTGCCGGTGCGCACGTCGGTCCAGGCGGTTCCCGTTCCCCTTGTCGAATCCGGCGAAACCCTTGAGCGGAGTCTGATCCATGCCACCATTCTCGTCGTCGACGACGACGATATCAGCCGAAGGGTTCTCGCGGGCCTCTGCGAGCAGTCGGGGTTCGACACCCTGGCCGCCGGTACCGGGCCCGAGGCCCTCGAGATTGTCGAGGGGGACGAGGTGGACCTCCTTCTCCTCGACCTGATGCTTCCGGGTATGAGCGGGTACGAGGTCTGCCGTAAGATTCGGGAGACCAGGTCTGACCGCCACCTTCCGGTCATCATGGTCACGGCCCGGGACACCATCGGGGACATGGTGCGGGGCTTCAACATGGGGGCCAACGACTACATCACCAAGCCTTACAACCGGAGCGAGATGCTCGCCCGCATCGAGAACCAGCTCATCATCAAGACCATGCTCGACATGGAGAAGTCGGTGATCAACGGCCTGCGGAAAGAGAAAGACTCCATCTCGAGCCTGCTTCAGCGGAGCGTCGACCTGAAGAACTCGACCATCCAGATGATCAAGTGGGAGGAGATCATCCGTGAAGACCTGGACATCGCCAACTCGTTCCAGATGAAGCTCATGACCGCCGAGATTATGGACGGTCTTCAGTACCATATCCACTACGATCCCCTGCTCCAGATAGGGGGGGACATCTACGATATATTTCAGCCGAGGGAGGGGGTGCTTCGGGTGTTTCTCGCCGACGCCACGGGCCACGGCATCGCGGCCTCCCTCAACACGGTGAAGATTTTGTCCGAATACGCGGCGATTAAGAACACGATTACGTCCCCGGCTGAGCTGATGGGTCACCTGAACAACCGCTTCGCCCTCTATTTCAGGGACTACCAGATCGTGTTTACCGCGGTCATCGCGGACATTGACGTCAAAGAGAATACCCTCACCCTGGCCGTTGCCGGCCACCCGGAGCAGTACGTCGCCAGGGGGGGCGCTGTCACCGGCCTGAAGCCGCGGGGCCCCATCGTCGGCCTCCTCAGGGACATCGTGTTCGAGGAGAAGACCCTTGATTTCGGGCCCGGTGACGGGGTCATGTTTTTCACCGACGGTATTTTTGAGATGATAGAGTCTCACCGGAAAAAACATGCCGGGGAAAATGCCGTGAATGAGATCCAACTCTTGAAAAATGATCTGGCCGCCCTCGACCTCGGCCATGGCGTGGAACGGGCATGCTTTGACCTGCTGAAGAACTACAAAAAGGGAATCGATGATCTGGACGACGATATCACGGTTATCATGATACGGCGGGTCTGAAATTCGTTCATTTCAAACTTTTCGTTTTTGTACGTTACTACTCAATTCTGTCCAGTACCCGCACGCAGTACGGTTTTTCCTCATCCATGTCCCTGAAGGGCTCCGAAGGCCGCACCATGCCGTTTTCCCTGCAGAGGGGGAGGTGGCGGCACCCTTCGCACCGATTGTTATCGGTGCCGGTGAGCTCCCCGTACAGTTTTGAGGCGAGAATCTCCCCCAGGGCCCCGGGTTTGTACGCCCCCAGGTCGTCCCGTGATGAATGGGCCGGTGTAACGGCGCCGTCAGCCATGACGATGAGCCCTCCGGGCCGGTAGAGGGGGGGCGCCGGCGCGAGCCAGGGCATCTCCATGGCCCGGGATGCAACCGTAGCCAGGGGGTTCTGCAGAATCGATACCCGGTACCCGAACAGGTTCAACAGGGCCGCGGCCCGGACCATGGTGAGGAAGTCACCGGGGGCGAGAAGCTCATCTGACAGGTCGAAGGCGTCCCCGTGCACCCTGATGAGCTGAATGAGGGTCAGAGCCTCGATTCCGGGATATTCCCTGTTAAGGAAATCGGCGAACCGGGGGAGCGAGGGCAGAAGCCCCCTGCCGGTGACCGTGAACACGCTGGTTTTTATTCCCGCGGCAAGGGCGTTCTCGAGGCCGGCCAGGGCCTTTTTGAACGAGCCCTTCCCACGAAACCGGTCGTGAACCTCCTCCGGCCCCTGGACGCTCACCGACAGGGAGGGGCCGGCCGTGCCGGCAAGTTTCTTCGCGGTCTCCCGGTCGAGAACCATGGCGTTGGTGTTTATGAAAGAGGATTCGTACCCGGCTGCGGCCGCGTACTCGAGCAGGCCGAAGGTGTGCTCCCAGAGGAAGGGCTCCCCCCCGGTGAGGTGGAGGCGCCGGTACCCTAGCTCTGACCCCTCATCTATGACGGCCCGGGCCGTATCGAAGTCGAGATCAACCGGTTTTTGGCGGCCGGCCCTGGCGAAGCAGTGGGTGCAGGCGCTGGTGCACCGGGTGGTCACCTCGATGCTCAGGTTTTCATCCTTTATGGACTCGAGTATGTCCGGCTCAATTCTTCTGTTCATGGTACCCTGCCCGTATCGGCTGAACCAGCTCCCGCAGTTCCTGGCCGTAGGCCGGAAGGCCCCGCTTTTCGGCAGCGGTTGCCGCGCTCTCCATCTCATCCAGGATTCGGCCGGTTATTTTCGTGACAGCCCCGGTTTTCACGATATACGCGAGAGTTTCTTCCTTTATATAAGTCTCTCCCGTTTCGGCGGATTTTGTCCAGAGGCTCTGACCCTCAACCGGCAGGGCCAGGTACACCGCGGACTCTATCCCCCTGGCCAGGTCCTCTTCCAGGTCATGGATGTCGTCCAGGAGACGCCAGGCGACCCCGAACGAGGTAAAGGCTGATAGGATATCCTCCCGCTCCCTGTCCGCTATGCCAGAGAGTTCCATCACCAGGTCCGGAACGGCCGATACTGTCGCCATCTGTAAGCGGAAGGTCTCGCAGTAGGTATCGAGATCATCAATTTTTGTGGAATTCGTAATGCTGCTGTAGTAATCATCTATGAATTTATGCAAAATTTCGCTTTTGTACCGATTGTTATCGGTGATTTTCTCCAGAGAGGCCGTCATCAGGTGCCACGCCTGGCCCCGCA
Source organism: uncultured Leptospirales bacterium (assembly GCA_964514165.1). GTDB lineage: Bacteria > Spirochaetota > UBA4802 > UBA4802 > UBA5550 > CAZEPS01. Next base: position 701 of record CAZEPS010000286.1, on the reverse strand, counting down.
GCAGTAAAGTCAGATGACTGCAGGGAATTTCCCCGTCGTTCAGGTGGTCGTCCAGGGAATGGAGCTGCAACGCCAGGGCGTGTGAGGAAATCGCTGATTCAGCCGTATCCGGTGATATGCCGCTCCCACGCTCCAGCAGGTAATACAAGAGAGTCCAAATCGGGGGATAGTAGTTCTTGAAGAAATCCAGGGGTTCACCGAGTGAGATCTTCCCGTACTGCATCATGAAGAACATGGCATCAGACTGCACCGATCGGGGGAGGGACCTGACCAGTCCGACAACGGTCTCGTTCAGGCGTTCATAGAACCCGGTCATCGATTTGTCACATAGGATCGTCCCGAAATCAATCTTCGCGCGCATTTTTTCTGACATGGTTTATTCCCGGCTTTTTTCTCATTTTGGAGCATTTACCGGAATATTGCAAGAGGAATACATTGCCCTGGGTCTTAAATTTCTGGTATGTAAGGTATTCCCCGGGTTTCTGTTATAAAGGGGAATGTGTTCCTCTATATAATACTATATGGCGGAATTGGCTGTTTACTATTGTATTAAAATGCGAAGTTCCTCGTCAAGGGTACAGGTGAGTAGCGATATGAGTTCGAGCCGTTTTGTTTAAAAAAAGGCTCTGACCCTCGATTTTTTTTTAAAAATTTCTCCCGCTCAATCGTATTAATAGTAAACCCTTACGGAGGAAACCATG
>CAZEPS010000285.1:0-5259 GCA_964514165.1 uncultured Leptospirales bacterium | reverse complement strand
CAGGCAATCTGTCCGGTGTCCGACAGGCTTGATCCCTAAAATAGTTCTGAAAAAAGGTATAGTGGGTTCCACCAAGAATGCAACTAACGAAATGAAAAACTACACGGGCATCTTAATATGAGTAAACCTTTTCTTTTTTCAAAAGCTTTTATACCTGATCCAGAAGAAAACATGATGGGTAACGTCGGTAATGTGGCAAATGCACGAGAGAATTTTTTAAATGAAAGGCCGACCAACCTGGAGTTTCTTTTGAGAAAAAGATACACATGGATGAATGCGTTTATCAATAAAAATGCGAGAGGGATAGAAATAGGATGCGGTCACGGACTGTCAAAACTATTTATTCATTCTGAAAATTTCATTTTGACCGATTACCTGGATAACCCATGGGTTATGGAAAAGGTTGACGCATTAGACATGCCTTATGATGATTCATCTCTGGATTATATAGTATCAAGCAACATGATACATCACCTTGCAAAGCCTCACAGGTTTTTTAACGAATGCAAAAGAGTATTAAAACCCAACGGACGCATAATTATTCAGGAGATTAATAATTCCCTTTTTATGCGCATTATTTTAAAATTGAAAAAACACGAAGGCTATTCCTACGATGTTGACGTGTTTGATGAAAACGCGATCTGCAATAACCCGTCGGACCCATGGTCGGCAAATTGCGCCATACCGAACCTTCTCTTCGATGACAGACAGAAATTCGAACGGAATTTCCAATTTAAAATAATCCATCACAAATACACCGAATTCCTTATTTTCCCATTATCAGGAGGGGTCATAGCAAAAACAAAAACGGTGAATCTACCGAACACGATTTTGAAACTGATTGATATAATAGACAGCATTCTGATTTCTATATCAAAAAATGTTTTCCCGCTCCAGAGGCAGATTGTATTGCGAAATGACAAATAAATTAAAAGAAATCATAAATGACATAGAAATCAACGAAATCCTGAAATTTATTGTTGCTGGAGTAATAATAGTAATCGTTGATTCGGTATCATACTATTTATTTTATTTCATTGCAAGCGTTCCGATAGCGAAAGGATTGGCATATATACTGGGAATGACAACATCATACTTTATAAATAAATTCTGGACATTCAGTCAGAAAGAATTTATAACTTTTGAACCTTTTAAGTTTATACTTTTATATATTACTTCATTATTATTTAACGTTGGAGTCAATTCCTTCATACTCACTATCTTACCCTCCAGTTTCATAATCGCCTACATATGCGCGACAGGAACGAGTACATCTATCAACTTCATTGGTCAAAAATGGTGGGTATTTAAAAAGAAATATTCGATTATTGATTAAAATGACAGGGGTAACACATGTGAAATTATCGATAATTATTCCATGCTACAATGAAGAAAAGAATATCCCTCTTATTCTCAATCGCTTTAACGAAGTTATCAATCGAAACGATGTTGAAGTAGTCATCGTTAATAACGGATCTACTGATGACAGCGAAAAAATAATACAGGGCCATTTGCCGAAATACCCCTTCGCGATATCTACAAAAGTGGAAGTAAACCAGGGTTATGGCTACGGCATTATATCAGGTCTCAAACAGGCCCGCGGTGAATACATTGGATGGACCCACGCTGATATGCAGACTGATCCCTATGATCCGATTAAGGCGCTTGATATTATTGAAAAATTGGGAAATCCAGATGATGTATACATAAAGGGAAAGAGAAAAGGTCGTCCATTTTTTGATACGTTTTTCACCATAGGTATGAGCTTTTTTGAATCACTGTATATGAAGAAAATATTATGGGACATCAACGCCCAGCCGAATATATTTCACCGCTCTTTCTTTGAAAGCTGGGATAATCCTCCTTACGATTTCTCTCTCGATCTTTATGCCTTATACATGGCAAAAATCAGTGATCTAAAAATTATACGGTTTGATGTGCTTTTCCCGGTAAGAATTCACGGACAGTCAAGCTGGAACACCAGCATGAAAGCTAAGCAAAAATTTATAAACCGGACAATTGATTTCAGTATAAAACTTAAAAAGGAATTGAAAGGGTGACACCTATTCAGCCATGCCGATAAATCTAAAGGCTTTTGATAATTTCATTAACAATTTCGAAATGGCAATTGAGAGAATAAATATAACTATAAAAGTTATCCAACCATAAACTAAAACAAATACCTCATTATGAAAATAAGTAGTATACTTACCTAATATAGATAATAATTTATTCAAGTATCCAATAAGATAAATATGCAGCACGTATATGGGGAATGAATACCTTCCGATATAACTGAGAATTCGTATTTCTTTTATTTTTAGGAAAAAACAGAGAATCGCCCCTGACAGCAATGTCATGGCAAGATATCCCCAGATACTATGGGGGACGCTCATTTGAGCTAAATCAATGCGGTAATGAAATATTGTATGGGTTTTAACAGCAACAGTTACATCTATGAGAAACTTCCCTAAAAACATAATTCCGACAAAGATAAAAATATTGATAGATTTTACTTTTTCTCGATTCAGGTAAATCAGATGCATTATCAGGCAGAAGGGAAACATGTACACTACGATATCTATCCCAAAGGGGAAAAAACCATCTGCATGGTAATCAGCAATTCGATCTATAAAATAGAAAAAAACACACCACATTAATATCAGTATAATATAGAATATGTTTTTATACTTGAAATCACTGGAAAGAAAACGCTTAAACAGGGAAAAGGCTGTGTTGGCGGTAAACAGCACGGGCAGAAACCATAATATCGTTCCGATATGCTTCCAGTCTCCATACAGCATGTTTATGAAAAAATGCGAAGGATATCTGGTTAGCGCGGTAAATTGATGTATCAGTACCGGAAGGAAAAACCAGAATACATAGGGAAGATAAATCAATAAAAATCTTTTCTTAAGATACTGAAGGCTGAATTCCGAAGCGAAAAATTGAGACACCGCGAGAAAAAGGGGCATGTGGAAATATACGACCGGCAAAAGACCTGCTGAATGCGTCCATGAATACTTAAACAATTCATTCTTGAATATTGACTGAGCAATGACAAAATGACCGATAACAACGCATAGTATCAAGAAACCCTTTAAGCTGTCAATATTCCTGTCCCGATACTCAGTCATTTCCCTGCTATTGACTTATAGAAATGTTTGCCTATTGATAATATCGCGGCCCTCCATACGCGGTACAGGTTTTTCAACTTCCATCTCCATGGGCACGCCAAAATAATAAAATTTGAAAAATGGACCGGGTTGGACGGTGACTTATTTGAAAAAAGTATTTTTAAGAAAGACAGAAACGAACTTTTTTGAAATAGTGTATCCTTAACATAATCATAGGAATAAGAAGTCTCTTCGTTAAAAAAAAGTTTTAATTCAGGGGAAATAATGAATTCAAAACCGATTCTTTTCGCGCGCATCGTAAATTCATAATCCGCCAAAAAATGGGGAATAAGCCTGGGGTGAAATCCCCCTAATTTGTAAAAATCACCGACAGTTAAAAAGAGCCCCCTTGTTGTTAAACAATTTATATCTGATTCGTTCATTACTGAATCAAAATTAAATTCTTTCCAGTCTACCCGGGTCCCGTATTCATAAACCTCGCCTGTCTGCTGACTGTAACTAACAGAAGAAACCAAGCAATTGCTTTTATCATTGATTAACTTTAACGCGGTTTCAAGGTACATATCATCAAATATTGAATCATCATTGCTGATCAAAGCAATATCGCTTTCTCTAATATCATTATTCTTTATCCATTTATATCCCTGGTGTAAACCGCCGCCCCACCACCAGTTACCTTTTCCTGTAATAACAGTCAATTTACTGTCAGGAATATATGAACGGACCATCTCTTTCGTTCCGTCAGTGGATCCGTCATCAATTAGAATGAGATGGTACAATTGATACGTTTGAGAAATCAAACATCGGACATATTGCTCGGTTATTTTTTTTCTGTTATGTACCGGGAGAATTATATATATGGTCTTCACAGATTAATATTACTCGTATTCTTTTAAGGGCCTTGTCTACTTTTTCTTTCCAATAAAAAGTCTAAAAATATAATTAAATATTCGATAGTACAATTTACTCTTTACGTGTACCAGCTCCTTACTTGATTGCATTAAAGTATTTGCCAATAATTGAATTATTGATACATACCTATCATCTAAACAGTTATTCGATGCATTTTCCAGATTATCACTTTTCTGCATATCATACTCTTCAATGATCGCAGTATATTGTTTTAGATACCTTAAGTCATCTCTTTCAAAACCCTGTGTATTTTCTTTAGTATACTCATAAGTTAATTGAGAATAGACAGCACGTACGTTTTTCTCAATATTAGAAAATTCACTTTCAGATAGAATGTAGCGATCGTATTTTGAAATCTTCACATCATCAAATGAAACATTATGTATATTGTTCCTGGATAACGTATCCATGATGAATGAACGGTAATCAGTATTATCTGATAATAAATTGATATCAATAATTAAGTCAGCATAAAAAGTTGATTGAATGAAAGATAAATACCATAATGTATAAAACATCATATATTTTTCCTGATTAGAATATTCACTAAGAATAGTTTCATAAAGAAATCTTTCATCTTCAAAAATATCACTCTGCATGTTAATTAAAGGCAGAATTGTATTTAATCCCCGCATAAATTTATGTCTATTGTGTATACTGCAAATCAACAGGTCCATTATATGAAATATTTTATCGTCCTTTTTTAACATTTCACAATATGACTGCCACTGGTCTCTGGGATTTCTGAACAGATATATATTAAACGAATCCGGATAATTGCGTTTAAACCATTGCATACGCATGGAACTTCGGTTAAATTGCATAACAGGTCTTTTATCGCCGGCATTGAGTATTAAAATGTCAATATATTTCATTAATTGGGGATTTTCATCATTATGAAAAAACTCATCGAAACTGAATGATTTTTGAAAATTAGGAACACCAGTTTCCTTTTTATCCTTAAATAGACCGGCGTATTCATAGTAGTAATTCCTGCTCAGGTCAGGATGATTCATTTTATACGTTGTAAAAGACCAGTTGTTTATTGTGCAATTTTGTTTAGTAATATGAGCTAAATTCTGATGTAAAGGTTCATAATAACTGTAGAAATTACTATTATTTCTGAATTTTTCCCAAATATACGTACTTCCTGTCCGAAATTGAGCGTGTATGAATATTGGTTTCTTTTTATTCACTCTATACTTCTTAA
>CAZEPS010000284.1:0-5263 GCA_964514165.1 uncultured Leptospirales bacterium | reverse complement strand
AAAAGGAAAACCGGGCCCCCTGGTCAATTCCCGGCTCTACCCAGATCTCGCCCCCGTGGAGGTTGACAAGCTTCCTGGTTATGGTGAGTCCGAGGCCGGTGCCGCCGTAGCTTCTGGTCACGGACCCGTCCCCCTGCTCGAAGATATCGAATATACGGTCAGCCCGTTCAGCGGGTACCCCGATGCCGGTGTCCGTCACCGAGAAGACCACCAGGTCGTCCCGTTCCGGATGGGGTTCAGACGAGAGGGCAACCTCCCCGGATTCGGTGAACTTTATGGCGTTTCCCACCAGGTTCAGGAAAACCTGCTGGAGCCGGTTCTCGTCAGCCAGCACGTGGGATGCCTCCGGGTCAAGCCGGTTCACCAGGGCCAGGCCCTTGTTCCGCGCCGGGGGTCCCATGATGGAAAGGCAGAGCTGTGCCACGGAACAGGCGTTCACCGGGGCAAAGGCCAGTTCGATGTCGCTGTGCTTCAGCTTCGAGAAATCGAGTATGTCGTTCACCAGGTTTGAGAGGCGGCTGCCGCTCTTCTGAATCAGTGCCAGGTCGTGAACCGCCTCGCACCCGAGCTCCCCGGCCGCGCCTTTCATGAGGGACTCGGCGATGCCGATCATCCCGTAAAGGGGGGTCTTGAGCTCGTGGGATATGTTGGCGAGGAACTCGTCCTTGAGTTCGTCCAGTCGCTTTAGCTCCTCGTTCGCCGCGATCAGCTCGGCAATCTCCATCCGCACCACGTCCGCGAGGTGGTTGAAGGTGTTGCCGAGCCTGCCGAGCTCGTCCCGGGATTGTATGTCCACCCGGTAACTCAGGTCTCCGTTTCCTATCCTCTCAACACCGGTGATGAGCTGGTCTATCGGTTTCGAGATATACCTGCTGAAGGCGAGACCAATGATGCTCACGACGAGAATGGCGAAACCGGTTGCGCCGTATATCATGTTTCGGAGAACCCCTATCGGCTCGAGGATTACCGATTTCGAGAAGATGAGCCTCCCCAGGCACACCGGGTTTCTCCCCTGTATGGACGCGGTGGACACGAACTCATAGCAGACACCCTTCACCCCGGAGAGGCGGATCTCGTTATAACCGGCGGTGGCGGTGAGCCGCTCCATGACCCCGGAGCTGACCCGCTCCCGGGGAGGGATGGCCTCCCTGGCCGCGCCGCTGGTGAAATCCGCCAGGACCAGGCCGTTGAGGTTTTCCCGGGACGAGACCATGACCGCGTCGGCGTACATGAGGCCGTCCTCGGTCAGGGGGGCCAGGATGGATATCATCTCCCTGGCGTCGACCCTCGAGGCCGGGATGTCCCCCCCGTTCATGAGCAGTATGTTCAGGGTCGAACGGGCCAGGATTTTGCTCTGGATCTCACCCTGGTGGGTCAGGAGGGAGATCTTGCTTTTCTCCTGGCGGTCAAGTATAAACAGCGAGAGTGGCAGGGAGGCGGCAAGGATGATGACGGCAAAGACAAGGATGAGTTTATACTTGATCTTCATGGCCCTATCTCAGTTTCTGGAGCGCCTCGTACCGGTTCTTCGCCCGGGGGAGGTATATCCGGGCTGTTGAATTGTCCGGGTCGATGACCAGGAGCCGCTCCATTACCCGCAGGCACTGGAGATACTGTTTCTGCTCGTAGAGCTGAACCCCCCGTTTTTCAAGGAACGGGATCTCGCCGGCGAGCCTGGACCGGGCCTCGGCTATCGTACTGTCGGCCCTGGCGGTGTATTTTGAAACCTTCAGGTAGATGTTCAGGGCCCCGTAGTTACGGCCCCGCTTCATGAGTTCTTCGGCCCTGTTGAAATCGGCCCTGGTCTCTTCGATCAGGTCGAGCTTCTTCCGGGATTCCCGGTGGTCGGGATCGAGCTTCACCGCCTGGCGAAGAAAATCCTCGGCATTCTCCATGTTCCTTTTATCAAGCTCCCGGGTTCCGAGAGAGTGTAGGCGCTCGACCCGTTCTTCCAACGGCTCGACACCGGCGTGTCTGACGTTCGGGTTAAAGTTATACGAAACACCTCCGTAGAGCTGAAATCCGTGAAAGGGTTTTCCCGAAAGGTAGAGGAGGTCGTAATCGAACCCGGCCCTGAGGCGCGCCCCCATGGGGAGGATGAAAAAGAAACCCGCCCTGGCGGTAAGCCCCGGCTTGAAGGTATGAAGGCTCTTCCCGGTGCGGGTCGCGTCGAGGTCGAGGTATGCCCCCTTGAACGATGCTCCCCCGTATATCTGGAGAAAATCGACCAGGGGGTAGTTCAGGAGGAGCCCAAGGTTCAGGGAATAGTAGCTCATGTACGATCCGCTGCTGTTCTTCAGGTTATATCGCGAAAAGGACCCGTCGAACTCCCCCATGACGTACGGGAAAATGTTCGGGTTCGAATAGAGGAAATAGAACCCGGAGTAATAGGAGTCTTGTATCTGCCCGCCGTAATACCCCTCGATAAAGGAATATCCTCCCTTTAAGCCGAGAATGTAGTCGCTCTTTTTTTTCTCCTCCCCCTGCAGGGACACGGACGATAAAAAGATAAATATTACAGCGGCAGCGGCCGTCCTCAGGATACTGTACCTCATTTCACTTCTGACATCCTTTTCAGTTTTCTGTCTCTCCCGACGTGTAATTCATCATTAATAGTATGGCATCAGTATCATGAGCGTCAACATAAAAGCGGAATATTTCCGGCATATTTGGAAACATCAGCCTGATGTTAAAAACCCCTGTTCAAAAGGCATGATGTGTAGATTTTGATGTGCCCTTTAAAAGGCACGTCGGTCTGCCGGGTACTGAACCCTACCAGCAGAGGCAGAGCACGTGCCGCGATGTATTGCAGTTGGTGCTGCTCCAGTGGAGCCACTGGTCCGACGTGCGGTTGTGGGCACCCATGACCCCCTGGGCCTCGATTGTTCCGGTTGACCAGGAGTCGCAGTTGTCAGCAGCGGCGGTTCCGTCAGTGTCGGACCCGGACCACCAGAAGTCATCAGCGACCCCAAGGTTCTGGAGCTGGTCGTCGATGGTGCCGTCCATCAGGTCGGCCCAGTTGCTGGCCACTATCATGCCGGTGACCGACCTGATCTCCCACGTGTTCGGGACAGAGTGATTCAGGGGCATGTCGGCAATGGAGTCGGCGCTGGAAATACTGATAAAGGCCCGGACATTGGAGCAGGCCAGGGCCGGGTAATAGGTATCTTTTGCGTTTGAGCAGAATGAATCCGCCATATCCCGTATCGGAACCACTACCAAAACAACAGCCATTGAAGAAAACGTCCCGGAACAGGCGAAGTCACCCTGGTGCTGCCCGGCGGAGAAAAGGTAGACCGCGTTTACCGCCGTGGTGGTGGCGGACACGGTCATGTACGCCGCCATGAGCCCGTCGCCGTCCCGAACGATGACGTTGAAGTAATAGGTTTCCCCGGGAATGAGTCCCCAGGACCCGGTTCCGGTTATGGCGGGGGTCCAGTCGGTGATAATAGTGCCGTTCAGATCGGCCTTTTCCGGTGTGCTGATGTTGTTCGACATGGACCGGACCACCTTGTAGCTGAGTTCATCTTCAGGGGTCTTGCCGTCGATTGCCGGGGACCAGATCAGGTTCACCGCCGTGTCCGTTATGCTTGCGAAGGTGATGATGCCGTCATTGCCCGGTACCGGAATGTCAGCCTGTTCCATGAGAAGGGCATGGATGGGAAGGTTCTCGAGGACCATGGCGCTGTTAAAGGAATCGTCATGGCACGAGAGCACAGCAAGGGCGGCCAGGGAAATTATGATCCCGGGAAACAGTTTTCCAATCTGTCTAACAATGATCTCCATCATGCCTGCTCGCCTCAGGGCCACGGCCCGTGATGTGAAAAAGCGGTGGATATCTGCCAGGTTCAATAAGCGGCAAAAGTCGCGGGTTTGAAAATCTCTGGGGACATCCATGTTAAGTTATAAAAAAAAGGGGGACCAGGCAAATTAATAGAGAGAAATCGAAATTTTTTTTCAGTTCCAGCAAACACAGAGCAGGTGAAGAAGCTCGTCGCAGGGGTGCTCCCCTCCCCCCATGAAGTTCACGAGCCACTCTTCAGTAGCGTAGTCGTGGGCGCCTCCCCACCCTTCAAAAGAGCTGGTTCCGTCGGTGTGACCGTTGCAGTTGCAGGGAAAATCGACGTAAGAACCGTCTTCTTCAGAATGAGACCACCAGTGGTAGTCGGCAATCCCCGCCTCGAACAGGGTATGACGAAGGGGATCAATCCCGTGATCAAAGAGATCGTTCCAGGTATCGGCTAGGGGCGTGCCTGCCGGCCCCATCAGGGGCCAGGTATTGGGGATCCCGTAGTTCAGGGGCATCCGTGCCAGGGTGTCGGTACCGCTCATGCTGGTGAAGGCATGAACGTTGGCCCCGGGGAGATCGGGATAGCTCGCCGCCCTGGCGCTCTCGCATCGGGAATCGACCCTGCCCCTGTTGAATAAAGCACCGGTGAAGGTGCCGGCGGAGAAGAGGTAGAGCACCTCCCTGGTGGTTGTTGCTGACACTGTCCGGTACGCAGCGGATATCCCGTCACCGTCCCGGACGATAACATTGAAAAAATAGGTCGTCCCCGGCAGGAGCCCGGTGACCGATGCGCGTTCCTGGTTTCGGGTCCAGTCCATTACCACTGTCCCGTTCCGTTCAGCCTCCCGGGGTGCCCCGATATTGTTATCGCTGCTCCACACCACCCGGTACTCGATATCACCGGCCGGGGTAACATCGTCGGAAGCCCGATCCCACCGGAGGGTGACGCCTATCCCGGTCACCCCCATGGTGGTTATGAGCCCGCCGCCGCCGGGAACCGGTCCGTTTTTAACGAAGGCCGATTCCAGGGGGAGCCGCTCCAGGGCAATGGCGCTGTCGAAATTGTCGTTCGCGCAGGAGAGGGTCAGAGCCAGCAGGGCCACCGCCGGAACCAGCCGTAACAGGTAATTTCTAGTAGCAATATCCCGTGACATCACACATTTCCAGTGCAATGCGACATAACGTCACATCGCCCATACTTTTACACAGTGGATATCTGCCAGATTGATGAAGAGTACGGAAAAGCAGTAAATCTTTGGCACAAAATATTCCGGGGATATCCAGATGAATATATAATAAAAACGGGCGGATTTCAAAAAAATACCGATAGTTATCGGTATTTTTTTGAATTGCTGTGTTCATCAACCCCCCCCTCCCCCCCGCCGCCGGAGGCGGCGGGGGGGAATGTTTGAAAACCAGCCACTTCTACCGATAACAACAAAAAAAAGAGGCTCTGACCCCGTTTTTCTTTCC
>CAZEPS010000283.1:0-5320 GCA_964514165.1 uncultured Leptospirales bacterium | reverse complement strand
ATGCTGGTGAACAGGCTGGCCGGGATAACCCTGGTGGTGGTACTCTTTGTACTGGAGCTGTCGGGACAGATTGCCCTTACGGTACGAGACCGATCCTATGACGATATTAACAGATCAAGGCTGACACTCTTCAGCCGGTACATCAATGAAGGGAAATATGACAAATTAACCGATGATATTTCATACGTCCTGCGTTTTGAAAACGAAAATGAAAAAAACAATCCAGTTTACGACATGGGCATCTCATCATTTTCGCCGGATGTTTTTCACCGGTACAACATCAGCGGTTACGTTTTAAAACCGCGTGATTTTTCCGACTCCCCTGCCAGCGCGGATCCCCTCGTTCGGTACTATGTCCGTAACAACAACAGCAATTATTTCCATTACAACATACCCTGCGCCGGGACCGTCTACGGTTTCGGCGTGGGCTTTATCCACTACCGGGCATACATGCATCCGGTTGCACTGCTTTTGATACTTGCCACGATTTTCTTCGCCGCAACGGCTCTGCTCGTGTCACCCCTTTTTCTCTTCGGGGGCCTGGTCAAGCCGATGAAGAAGCTCCTGGACGAAATCCGCCGGTGGGCCAACTACTCCGGAAATATTGATGACGAAATGGTGTTTCTCACCGGAATTGTGGGTGAGACCCTGGCGGTTAACCGCCAGCTCAAAGATGAAATACACAGGCTGAAACAGGAACTGGTTTCCTATAATAAAAACAGGAAGGGTGAAGATACTCTCTCGGAATCAGCGATACGGAAGATCAACCTCGTCATAGACTACATAGAACAATATTACCGCTACGACATTTCCCGGGAGGGCCTTGCTGCCTACTGCGCCATGAGCCTTTCCTCCCTTTCCCGGGGATTTAAGCTCTACACCGGCATGAAGATCGGCGATTTCATAAACCAGCTCAGGGTTAGGGACGCCATGATCCAGCTCGAGAAAACAGATAAAACCGTAATAGAAACAGCATATTCCGTGGGGTTCGAGAGCCTGCGGACCTTTAACCGGGTCTTCGTAAAAATCAACGGTAAAACCCCGTCGGAATTTCGTGACATGAAACGCCGGGTGACCCGGTGAAAACCCTGTTCCATCCACTACAGGCAAAATAAATCTATTGACACTAATCCGATGCATAACACTATACAACGAAATTTGATAATGAGTACATCCAAAAACCACGGAAAATACTCTGGAGGGGATACAACCCTGAGAGGTTACCGGGAACCTCTCAGGTGAATACGGGATAATGTGTCTCCAGGGGCTCCACTGTACCCCCTGGCCACCGGACCATGAAGACGTTCCCTGAGGGTATCGTCCGCTTCGGATTCGGGCTCTTCAACACCAGGGAAGGGATTGACAAATCAGTCTTTGCGTTAAAAAATATCAGCCTGAGAACGGGAAATCGATGAACGGGTACTCGATCATATTATTCTTTTCAAATAACCATGCCATGTGGGCGGCGAAACTCATGAAAAAATTGAGTATCGATCGAAAAATCATACCGATACCCCGGAAGATGAGTTCAGACTGCGGATACTGCGTAAAGGTTAAAACAATTGACGTTAAAGCAGTGGAACTTTTGATGAAAGAAGCGGGGGTCGAATACCACCGGATAGAAAACCTGTAAAGGAGGCATCTGTGGCGGAGAGCTGTGACATCTCGAAACTTAACCGGCTCAGGCTCACGGAATCTGTCAGCGGCTCCGGGTGAGCTGCCAAGATAGGTCCGGGAGATCTAAAGAAGGTTATGGAAAACATACGGATACCGGTCGATGATAAAACCCTTGTGGGGGCCGGGAGTTCCGATGACGCGGGCGTGTACAGGATATCTGATGAGATCGCCCTCATCCAGACCGTGGATTTTATCACCCCCATCGTGGACGATCCCTTTACCTACGGTCAGATTGCCGCGTGCAACAGCCTGTCAGACGTATACGCCATGGGTGGGAGGCCCCTCACCGCCCTGAACGTGGTCTGCTTTCCGGTAAGCAGGTTCTCCCTGGACCGGCTCGAACGAATCCTCGAAGGGGGGCTCTCGATTCTCGCGAAGACCGGCACCCAGCTCCTCGGGGGGCACAGCGTTGACGACAACGAAATGAAGTATGGCCTCTCGGTGACCGGAACGGTCCATCCTGACCGGGTGATAAAAAACAACAGTATCCGCGAGGGGGACGCCCTGGTCCTGACCAAGCCCCTGGGGACCGGTATTATCGCCACGGCTGTGAAAGCAGCAATGGTGAATGAAGAAACAGTGAAGCCGTTTATCGAATCAATGACAACCCTGAACGATTACCTCCCAAACCTGGCACAGAAATTTACCGTGAACGCCTGCACCGATATAACCGGTTTCGGCCTTGCCGGCCATCTTTCCGAAATGCTCGGAGATTCGCCTCTCTCCATATCGCTTGACTCGCGGAACATTCCCCTGCTTCCCGGGGCAGCGGATCACGCCGAAGGGGGAATGGTACCCGGCGGACTCTACCGGAACAGGGACCATGCCGGAGGGTTGTGCGACATCAGGAAGGGTGCGGTGAAAAGCGTGGCAGACATGATTTTCGATCCCCAGACCTCGGGGGGGCTGGTCATTTCGGTACCAGAAAAGGAGGCCCGGGACGTAGTATCATGGCTCCACGGAAGGGGCCTCGGGCAGAGCGGCATTATCGGACATGTGCGGAAAGGGGACCGGAAGATTATCCTGAACTGATACATGGGAAAAAAAACCGTGCCATATCCGGATCCATCCTCGCCGGTGGCGAAAGCAGAAGCATAAAGAACTAACAGTGTACTATACCCTGAGGACGAGATGAAGAGGTTCGCGCCGGAACCCGCGGCCATGTTCCACAATATCAATTATCAGGACGACCTGGAATAGACCATGCCCCTTCCCCCGTATCGCCATATAACTGTCAAAAGGTACCGCAAGGGCCGGTTAGACGAAATCGAACATCCCTTCAGCACCGAATACCCGGTACAGATTATCATAAACGGGATCCCCTACGGCACCATCGCCTGTTCCGGTGAAAAACTTGAATATCTCGCGGCCGGCATTCTCCTTTCGGAACAAATCATCACGTCATCGGATCAGTTCCGCGGGATCGATTTTGACGAAGAAAATCTTGTCTGCGCGGTTTCCTGCGACCCGGAGAATCAGATTTATGAGAATAGTTTCTCCCACAGGAGGATATTCACCTCCGGCGGAAGGAGCGTACGGGAACTGCCGGATGATTCGTTCGTTCGAAAGTCCCTGCCGGGTGTGAATCCCCTGGCAGTGCTATCCTCCATGAAACGATTTCTTTCCGAGTCGACCATACACGACCTGACCCGGGGGGTACACAGCAGTTCCCTCATTGATCCAGGGGGAAAAGAAACAGTGTTCTTCGATGAAATCGGCAGGCATAACGCCATTGACAAGGTTTTCGGCTTTGCCGTGATGAAAAAAGTTGATGTTTCCGGGCTCTTCCTCCTCACCACCGGGAGAATATCGAGCGAGATCGTTATGAAATGCGTTTACGGCGGGGTGCCGGTTCTCATATCCAGGGCGGCTCCGACCTCATACGCGGTTGAACTCTTGCGGAGGTACAACATCCTTGCCATAACCCATGTAAAGGGAGAGGAGTTTCTGGTAATAAACGGGTCTGAAATGATAGAACCCGCACCGGTTGATTCCTAAAAAACTGTTTGACAGAAATGCTGAAAGCGTCTAAGAAACATGTATAAACTATTATCCGGGAGTATTATCATGAGACTTTTTCTGTTGGCAGCCCTGCTGCTTCCGCTGACGATATACACCTCCTGCGTTTCAACACGGGGATGCGTGGCCGGAAACTGCAAAAACGGCTACGGGACCCACCAGTGGTCTGACGGGAGGGTCTACACCGGGTACTGGGAAAACGGCAAGGCCAACGGTGACGGCACCCTCACCCATCCTGACGGGAGCGAATACAACGGCAACTGGAAGAATAACGAGTACCATGGCCAGGGGGCCTATACCTGGATCAACGGCGACCGGTACATCGGCGAATACGAGGAAGGCCAGAGGAACGGCAAGGGGACCATGTACTACAAGAACGGGGACCGGTTTATCGGAACCTTCAAAGACGGAAAAAAGCACGGCAACGGGCGGTACATCTGGCGTAACGGCAGGGTCCGCGTCGGCCGGTGGGTAAACAATAAATACGTTGGAAGATAGAAACAGCAGGATTTAACAAAAAGGACGTGCGCCATGAAAAGAACCAGGGCCTTTCTCCTGATATTCCTTATTACGATTGTTGCTGATTCCCTGTTGAGCGCTGAAACCGGCACGGAATTCACCGTTGAGGCGATTGTCGGTTCCGTGACCGTAGTCACGAACAACGTGAAGCAGACGCCGAAAGTCGGTCAGGCTATCGGGAAAAACGCCACCATCATCACCGGTAACAGGTCCATGGCGGACGTCATGTACGGCGACAGCGGTGTCATAAGGGTTTCCGAGAACACAACCGTGACACTGGCCAGGATAATCAAAGAGAACAATATCGAAACAGAGGCCGATCTGGAAAAGGGCGGCATCATGTCCATACTGTCGAAGCTGGTCAAGGGGGACAACTACACCGTGAAGACCAAGACCACGGTTGTTGCCGTCCGGGGGACCAGCTTCGAGGTTTCCACTGACGACGAGGAGTCCCAGATTGAGGTCATCGACGGCGAGGTGGACGTCCTCCCCGTTTTTAACGGCCAGGTGATGCGGGAGTTCCGCCAGATCGTTGGTGAACGCCAGGAGCTCAGGCTGAACCGGGACATCATCAGGGATATCATTGCCAGAAGAGCGGAGTTCAATGTCCGGGAGCTGAGGGAGGAGCGGCTGGACCAGCTCCGGGGCCGGGTGGAGAAGATCTACGAAAACAAGCGGATATTCCAGCGCATGAGCCCGGAACTGCGAAACCAGATTAAGAGCCGGATTCTCGACCTCAAGTTGAACAAAAAGGAAATCCGTGACAGGCTTCTCGATGACGCTGACAAAAAAAAGGACCTTCTGCGAAAACAGCGGGACACCATTAAAAAGCGGATGAGGCCCTTTTAACCGGAAACCCCTTCCCTTCCCGAAAATACATAGAACGGGTGTACTTCAGGCAATCCCCTTTTCCGATTTTTTCATCTCCAGGGCAAGCACCTCTGCCAGGGCCTGCTCCTGAAAGGCGTGAAAGAAGTCGTGGCAGAACCGGTCCCATCTTTTGCATACTTCCACTGTTTTTTTATCCATGGTGAAGAGGTTCGGGTGCGCGACAAGTTCTTCTGCCTCACGGGCAAGGCCCGCGACCGCTTCCTCGTCTGTTTCG
>CAZEPS010000282.1:0-5377 GCA_964514165.1 uncultured Leptospirales bacterium | reverse complement strand
GTATCGGCCCGGTGGTAATCGTAGCACATGAGGACAACCGCGTCAAGGTGCCGTGAAAGCATGTCGAGCCGGTGGAACCTTGACCATTTTTCCGGGAAGTCCACCTGGGGGAACACCGCCATGGTGAGGGTTTTACCGTTTAACTTCCCCTTCAGCTCTTCAAGGAAAAGCCCGAGCAGGGGGGCGTCATGTGGCGGGAGGTACTCGAAATCGAGATGAACCCCGGGGAGTTTATTTTCTTTCACGAGGGAAACGATTTCACGAACGGCCCGTTTACGGTATTCATCTGAAGCCAGTATCGACCTGCCGGCTGCCGCGTTCCGGAACGTGATAAGGGGATACACGGTGAGGTTTCGTTTCAATGCCTCCGCCATCCCCCCCTTTGTGAAAACCCCCGGGTCGCGGGCGAAGCCCCCCTTCCCGTCAAGGGTAAACCCGGTTGATGAAATGACAGCGTATTCAGGAAGGGTCTGTTCCCAGTACCCTGCCGGGAGACCGGCCGAGTGCAGAACATAGCCCCACCGTTTCATGGGTTCGGTACGGGACTGAACACAGGCGATAAAAAGTATAATAATGATAGAAATGAAACGCTTCATTTCAATTTTCGTTCAGCACCGGTATTGACGCTGATTTACCGGGCAGGAAGGATTATTTCCCGAGTCTTTTACGTATTTCCCGGATAAAGGCCTCGTCCGTGCCGCAGCACCCCCCGATAAAGGAGGCGCCTGCTTCCGCCAGGACCGGGACCGATTCACCGAATTCCCCGGCCGTGGTGGTATAGACCACCTCCCCGTCAACCGTCTCCGGGAGGCCGGCGTTCGGTTTTATCCATACCGGCAGATCGGTGGCTTCCCTGATGCGGCGGCAAAGCGGGATAAAACCCTCGATTCCCTGGCCGCAGTTGGTACCCACCGCCGAAACGCCGAGTTTCGTAAACTCGGCCGCCATCTCTTCGGGTGTGTTTCCCATCATGGTGCGGTCTTTCTCTTTGCCGGCGTCAAAGACCATGCACCCGACAACCGGGAGGGCGGTGTCAAGGGCGGCCTCTATGGCGAGACGGGCCTCGTTTATGTCCATCATTGTCTCGACAACGATGGCGTCAGCCCCTGCCGCGGCAATGGCTTTCGCCTGAACCGAAAAGGCCTCTCCCAGTTCTGCCTCGGTCACCTCCCCGGTTACGAGCATCTTGCCCGTCGGCCCGATGGACGCGAAAACCTTCGCCCTGTCCCCGGCCGCCTTCTTCGAGAGTTCTACCCCGGCGCGGTTTATCTCTTCCACTTTGCCGCCGAGGTCGTAGCGCCCCAGGACGTAAGCGTTGGCCCCGAAGGTGTTGGTGAGAATCACCTGGCTCCCGGCATCCACGTACTGGCGGGCGACCTCCTCGACCAGTTCCGGCTTCGACAGGTTCCACGAATCAGGGCACTCGCCCCGGGCGAGTCCGCGCCGCTGAATCTGGACCCCCCAGGATCCGTCGGTGACGACCGGCTTATCTTTTAACAGCTGTTCAATGAGTTCATGCATGTCTCTTCTCCATGATTCAGTGGCATCCAGAATACCGGGGACACCCGGGGATGTCCAATATTTTTCTCCACCCTGTTTACAGGCCCATGATCTTTTTCGTCTTTTCCATGCTGTCCCCGATCTTGTAGGGAATGAAGGCAAAAAGCCCGATAAGGCACGAGAGGGCGCAGACGAGCCAGATGACCCGCACCCCGAAGGGGTTATCCATGCTGTAGCCGAAAACAGAGAATGTCCCGGCAAGGATCAGTGCGCAGAGGGCCCACCCTGTTTTGCGGACAATGCCGTAGATCCCGTAGTACATGGCCTCCCGCCGCTTTCCGGTCTTGAGCTCGTCGTAATCGGTGAGATCCGCGATCACCCCGAGAACGGTGATGAACATCCCCCCGGTCGGAATCGCCACGATGGGGAAGATCACCAGGGCCTGGACAAAGGGGGTCCCGAAGGGGTATGAGCCGATGAAAAAGCAGAGAATGAATCCGACGGTCATGGTGGAAATGATAATCTGGAAAACCCGCTTCTTGGTGTACCGGTTAAGGAGCTTGTACCAGATGGGGACGGAAAAGGCGGTAAAGATGATGACCTCCCCCATCAGTATGGAGGCGTCCGCCTCTTCCCTGTCGAGGATGAGCTTTGTCATGTAGGGAACGTTCATGAGCATGAGTACGTACGTGAGCTGCACCAGCATGATCATGGCCGAGAAGGAGAGGACCTGCCTGTCAAGGAAAACCTCTTTCACAACCCGAAAGAAGCCGGGTGTTTCCAGTTCGTGATCAGGAGTGTAGCTCTCCCTGACACCCGCGTTCGTCAGCTGGCCGGCGATGAAAGCTGCCCCCCCGAGCACGAGGGCCATTATGAAAAAACCGGTTAAGGTTATGAGGGGGCCTGACAGGGCCCCTCCCAGGAGCGCCCCCATGACCCCCATGGCCACCCCGATTGAGGCAATCCGCACCCGCATCTCGTTATGGGGGCTCATCTCCGGGAGTACGGCGAACCAGGGAATGAGGAGCCCGGTATAGGATATGTAATACACGAAAAGCAGCCCCGCCAGCACGAGTACATTGATCATGCTGGTCCCGTTGACCGGCGGCAGCCAGATAAATATGAATGCGAGAAAGAGCACCGGGTTCGATATGAAGATATAGGGCTTTCTCCGCCCCCATTTCGATTTCGTGTGATCGCTGAGATATCCCATGAGGGGATCGGTTATGGCGTCCAGTATCCTCCCGCCGGCAAGAATAATGCCGAGGAACGCAAGGGGAATGTACTGGGTTTTCCCCAGGCCCGGGGGCGGCGTAAAGAAATAGGCGATCCAGGTATACAGCACCGTATCATAGATATTGAATGTAAAACCGGCAAGGTTGTAGAAGAAAATATCCTTAAGCGATACCGGCCGTCCGGCAGCCTGCGCACCCTGACTATTTTGAACCATACCCTACCCCCTCTGAAAAGATGAAAACCGTATCTTAAGCTACTGTCATTGCGAGGCTGTCAAAGACTGCCGTGGCAATCTCTATGTAATGTTTTAATAAACCAACAATTGACATATGAACCAGATCTTTCCCAAAACATTATCAAGAGATTGCTTCGCTACGCTCGCAATGACAGATCAGATGCATCAAGAAGCCAGAAGCTGCTTCACCAGATCAACCCCGGACTGGGCATCCTGGCCGTAGCCGTCGGCCCCAATCTCGTCGGCGAACTTCTGGTTCAGCGGGGAACCGCCGACGATGAACTTGTAGTTCTCCCTGATACCTTCCTTTCCGAAAAGGTCGATGACGTCCTTCATGACCGGCATGGTCGTGGAAAGAAGGGCGGACATGCCGATAATGTCGGGACTGATCTCCCTGGCTTTTTCAAGAAAAACCTCCGGCTTCACGTTGGGCCCCAGGTCAACAACATCGAAGCCGTTCCCCTGGAGAAGGGCGATGAGGATATTTTTCCCTATCTCGTGGATATCACCCTCTACGGTCCCGATGAGAATTTTCCCCCTGGATTCGAGCCCCCCCTCGAGGAGCAGGGGCTCTATCAGCCTGTAGGCGTTCTCGTAGGACTTCACTGACATCAGCACGTCCGGTAGAAAATAGTCGCCCTCACGGAAGAGGACGCCCACATCGTCCAGTGCCGGAACCAGGGCCCGGTTCAGGATATCTATGGCGCTTACTCCCTCGTCCAGGGCCTTTTGGGCCTGGACGGCTGTCTCGTCGTGCTTCATTTCGATTATCGACTGTTTCAGTTTGTTAAGGATTTCGCTCATCGTTCGCCTCCGGCGGAAAATTCGGGGGTATTACCCCTCCCACTCAGCCTTGTAAAAATCCTCTATGGTCCGCTTCCTCACGGTTTCCACGAATGATTCAAGATCCGTGAGCATCTTCGGATCAAGCTCCCGCTCTTTGTGCTCAGCCAGGATCTTCCGGCTCATCTCCCGGGCCCGGTCCACCATCTCTCTGCTGCCGCCCTGCTCCCAGATGTCACGCTTGTCCCGATCAGCCAGTTTCGGTATAAAATGCTCTTTCCGGAAGTTCATCTGGGTGTGCTCTTCCATGATGTAGCTTCCGTCTGGCCCGACCTTGTTTATGAGATCAACAGCCAGGGAGTCTTCAGTGACCTCTATTCCGCGAACAGCCCGCTCCACGGAACCGATTATCTCGTTGTCGATGGCGCAGAGCTCATGGGCCCCGGCGCAGGTGGACTCGATAGTGCCGACCGAGGTGATGTAGTTGCCGCCTGCCAGCGCTGCCAGGAGCATGGTCCGCTCCCGTTCCAGGGCGCACTGCATGTCCAGGGTCTTGGCCTCGGTTGCCCCGGCGACGCACCGGCACGGGATGTTGTAGTGGTGCGCCAGCTGTATCGCCCCGGCGGTGATAAGGCCGGTCTCCACCGCCCCCAGGGCGACGGTACCCCGCCTCATCTCGGCGATCGTGGAGACCGTTCCGTACAGGACCGGTGCCCCGGGATTCACGACCTGGGCCATCAGTATGTGTGATATGACCTCGGCGTTGTGCTGGACCAGGAGCCCGGCAAGGGTCACCGGCGCGGTAGTGCCTGCCATTGCCTCCGGCGACATGATGGCCGGCTGTCCCCTCTCGGCAAGTATCACGAGCCCCTCGAGCTGAATCTGGGCCGACGAAAGAGGGCTCTGGATGCTGACGATAGTCATGTAGGGGTGCTTGTTTTTTATGACGTCCTTACCGCCCACTGCCATCTCCACCATGTCTATCATGTCGTTTGTGGCCAGGACGCCGTAGGCCCCCATACCGAAGGACTTGGTGCTGTTCTTAACCCAGCCGAGGATTGCCTCGGCGTGAATGGTGTGCATCGGAATGTCATAGGGCCAGATGTCCATCTGGCTCGATACGATGTGCTCCAGGTGCTCAAAGAGGATAATGTGATCGATGGCGTCTTTCAGGGTAGCCTCTTTATATGATCCGTCTTCCAGGCTGTACATGTTCATGGCCGTGCCGAGCCCGCCGTGTACCCGTGAATTGATATTGATCGGCCACTGCCGGGACGGGTCTGAACCGCAGAGGGTGAATTCCGGCGGGGTCTTACGTAAAAACTCCATCACGAAATCCGGTTTGAATGTTACTATCTTCGTCTTCTCGTCAACACCGCAGCCATGGTCGCGGAACATGTCCCTGAGCTTCTTGAGCTCGACCTTGACGCCGGTTCTTTCGAGAACCTCAAGGGTTTTTTCATGGATGAGCGTTGTCTCGTCATCGCTCAGAACTTTGAAACTGCTGCTTTTCATGGAATGGACCTCGCAGGTATGCAGGGTGGAATTTTTTCACATATAACAATGCATCATATTGAAAATGTCAATTATAAACCAGTAATTATTCCTAAACTATTTTTGTTT
>CAZEPS010000281.1:0-5381 GCA_964514165.1 uncultured Leptospirales bacterium | reverse complement strand
TTTTTTTTTCTAAATAATCCCTGATTTAGTGAATGTTTATCATTATATATATTTATAATTTTTTTTAATCCGGTATCTTTTCACTTATTTACACATTGTATCAAATTTACAACATATTAAGAATACCATCATGCACTGATTGAATTTGATATAAACAAGAATTTTTACAACGGTTTTGCAATCCGCAAAATTTATTGTAATTGACGGTGCTTCCAGTTGGCCCTTTACTTATCACATAGAAACATAGTCGTAAAAATACATATTAATGCGCAGGTGGGAGGATGTATGGATAACAAATCACTTTTTTCCGGTAAAATTGCAGTAATAACAGGGGGGTCAAAAGGGATCGGCAGGGCGACCGCGAAGGAAATGGCAAAGCTCGGGGCACAGGTTTGTATTATCGCAAGGAATAAGAAGGATCTCGACACAGCACAGAAGGAAATCTCTGAGTACAAGATTAACCCCGATCAACTGGTTGAAGCCATCTCATGCGATACTACTGACGAAAAAAAACTGGAGCCATTATTAAAAAAATTCATCAAGAAATACGGGGCCCCGGATTATCTCATCAACTGCGTCGGATACGCTTATCCGCAATATCTACAAAAGCTGAAGCTGAATGATTTCAAAAAAAACATGGAAACCAATTACTACGGCCAGCTCGTGCCAATACTCATACTGCTTCCCTACTTCCTGGAAAAGAAAGACGGGCATATTGTGAATGTATCTTCCCTCCTTGGATTGATGGGACTCCTCGGTTACGCGACCTATTCACCTTCAAAATATGCCATTACCGGCCTCAGTGAATGCCTCAGGCATGAACTCAAACCGCACGGCATCAGGGTTTCCGTCACCTTTCCACCTGATACAAAAACACCAGGCTTTGATGAAGAAAACAAATCAAAGCCGGAAGAGGTGACCCTGATATCAGAAGGGGGTGGCCTCATGCAGCCGGAAGAGGTAGCCCGGAAAATGATACAGGGTATTATAAAGAACAGGTTTCACATAACCCCTGGAGAGTCAGGCTTTATCTGGAGGGTTTCCCGATTCATACCGACCCTGTTTCACAAGCTCATGGATGGTGAATTGAAAAAAGCGAAAAAAAAGATCGAGAAGAGAAAACATAAAAAAAGTCAATAAAAAAGGCCCGGCAAAAGCCGGGCCCCGTTTCATAATATCAAATCAGAAGTAATTATCTATAGACATTGATGCGTTCGCTCTTCTTTTCATCCTGCTGGACAATCTCCTGCAACTGCTTATAATGAGGGGAATCAAGTCCGTACTGAATTTCAACCGCCTGGAGCATGCTCCGGTTCTTCTTGTTACGGTACTGCATTATTTCGTCTTCAGTTGCGTGCTTATACTTGGTGAGCACCTTTTCCATGTAGCCGTAACAGCTGGCCAGGTATTTATACGCCCAGATATCCTTCTTGTTCTCTTCCGTAAGAGTTATATACCGTTCAAGTATCGGGATACAGGGTTTAAAATTCTGGAGATCGTACTGAGTTGAAACGTAGACCTGGAATACCCGGGACTGGAAATTAATGAATTTCGGTTCCTGCTTGAGTTCATTGGAGAGTATTTCGTCAAGGTACTTGATTGACCGGGTAAAATACGTAACCGCCTTCATCTTAGCCTCGAATTTCTTGGCGCCTATTCTCCTCACTTCAGCGTTTTTACGATCAATTTCCTGCCAGTAAAAACGTTCATTCAGGTATTTTTTGCTCTTATTGGCGGTACGCATCTTGATTATTTCATTCTCCATGTCTTCGAGGATATCCAGGCCGGTTGAATATTCGTCAATCGCCAGTTTGAGAAGATTTTCAGAATATTCCTTGTTGAGCTTCTCGAGTTCCTTGATGGCCTTTACGTAGGGTTTAAAATCACGAACCCGCCAGCCTATGTTTTCTTCCTGAATTTTATCGGTTTCGGCGGTTTCTTCTTCTGCCTGCTGGGCTGAAAGACTCGAAAAAACGCCAGAAATCATCAATATGCCGGCAATGATGGAAATAATACCAATATATAGTATATTACGTTTCATAAATAACCTCTTGCAGAAATTGTAGTTTCTCACTACCTGTATCGGCAGTGAAACTGGTATAATTGAATCATTTTTACATTACTCCGTCAATAATTTCTTGGTTTCCGTGTCCGGGATAAAGTTAAAAAAATACGGCATTTTACGCAAAAGAAACAAATCCTTCATGCTTTACTTTAATATTAATATTGTTGACAGCGAATCAAAAAGTATTCAATAAAAGGAATAATTATATCGGACTATGATCTATGGATAAAGCAAAAACCAGAGAAAAAAGCAAATACTGTATTCACTGCGACAGGAACGGGATAATTCACAATCCCCATTTTGAGGAACTGGCCGAAGTTCCCCTGTCGCCCTGCCCTGAATGCGTTTTAAAGAAATGCCGGTGCGGCGGTGAAGATCCCTACTATATTTTTCAAGACGGTAATATAACAGATTGTTTCTGCAGGGAATCACGAATGAGGATAAACCGGATAAATGCAATTTATAAACGAGCCGGCATAGAAAAAAAATACCGATGGAAGAGACTCGGTGATTTTAAACCTGCAAACAAACTGTCAAATGAGGCAAAAAATTACGCCTATGATATCGTAAAAATTTTTCCAAACGTGAACAAGGGACTGTTCCTCTGGGGTAATCCCGGTACTGGAAAGACCCTGCTATCTTCCATAATCCTGACGGAACTCATAATCCATAATGTCGTTGAAGGTAGATACATAAAGATATCGAGTTTTTTCAGCAGGCTGAAATCTACTTTTGTTGAGGGCTCTGACACCTATGGTGAATCGAGCAAGATATTAAAGGACCTGTCCGATGCAGATGTCCTTGTTATTGATGATTTTGGAGTCCAGAAGGATACTCACTATGAACAGACTACCCTTTATGACCTTGTGGATTCCCGGTATGAGGCTGAAAAATTCACCATATTTACGTCAAACAGGAATCCTGTAAAAACACTGAATGAACTTTCTGAGGGAAGGGTTCTCTCACGAATACGGGAGATGGCTAAAATTCTTGAAATCAGCGGAGATGACTTCCGGGAGAAACTGTAGTGAATTCCAGGTTTTGAAGATTTAACTTCATCCATGCAGTCTGTACAGTTAATCTGGAGTAAAAACCATTGTCAAGCGAGGCTCTGCAAGCGAGGCTCTGACCCCCGCCACTCTTTATTAGGGAACCTCTATTATATAAACAAGAGGTCCCTCTGGGGTACATATTTTGGTTTAAATCGGTTTTATCCCAAATCAATTATGAATAAAACCGATTTATAGATGTGCCCATTAGCAATTCAAAAATCAGGATGCAGGTATATTCCACAAGTTAGTTAATAATTGTGCTGATATAATCAAAAATTGTATCTACTCAGCTACTGCTGAATAGTTACCAAAATTTCTCATCAAAAAAAGTATACTACGCAAATAATGGAGGAATAAGATGAGCACGCATCCAAAATCTGCTACTATCAGGAACATCAACGATTTTAAAAAACAAAAAAATGACAATATCCCCATAACTGTCATAACCTGTTATGATTATTCATTCGCGGCAATTCTTGAAAAGACCAATATCGATTCAATTCTCGTGGGTGATTCACTTGGTAATGTTTTTGCTGGCTATAACAGCACCATACCGGTAACAGTGGAACAGATGATCTATCATGCTGAAATCGTCAGGCGAGGGGCGCCGAGTAAATTTCTGATGTGCGATCTCCCTTTTATGAGCTATCATGTTTCAGTAGAAGATACCCTTAGAAACTGCGGGAAGATTATGAAAGAAACCGGAGCGAATGCAGTTAAACTTGAAGGCGGGAGAGATTTTAAAGAAACTGTTTCCGCTTTAACAAAAGCGTCAATACCTGTTTGCGGACACCTTGGCCTGACCCCCCAGTCGATCCATAAACTTGGAGGATATTCCGTTCAGGGACGAAGCAAGGAGCAGAGAAATATCATTCTCGAAGATGCTAAAATCCTTGAGGATTCAGGGGTTTTTGCCCTTGTTCTCGAGATGGTCCCCGAGTCTTTGGCTGAAGAAATATCAGGATCGCTCTCCATACCAACCATTGGAATCGGAGCAGGCAGGCACTGCGACGGACAGGTCCTTGTCATTAATGACATGCTTGGGTTGAATAAGGATTTCAATCCGAAATTTTTGAAAAAATATGCAGATGCACATGACATAGTTTACAATGCAGTCCAGGAGTATTGCTCAGAGGTACAAGGCAGGACCTTCCCATCTGAAGAAAACATATTTGAGTAACGGGTACATCTATTAATTGGTTTTATCCTTTATAAATCATGATTAAAACCAATTTATCGATGCACCCTTAATCCTGTGGATAAAACTTTACCCTGCCATTAATCTTCAGGGGCTTGATTTCATTTTCATCCAGTAATTTTTCTACTGTTAATTCGATCCATCCCCCTGCCATGTCCCGGTAAAAAGTATTATTATTCGGATATAATTCCCGTATGATATCTCTTAAATAAATTCCATCAGATTTTCTCATTTTTATCACTTCTCTAACATCTTCGACTCTTCTATTTCTCCAGCTAATGAGCTCTTGTATTCTGTTTTTCGGGTTTGTTATCGGATCCCCGTGAGCTCCGAGTATTATTTCAAGTTTTGGTAAATTGAGTATTTTTTCAAGGGTGCCCATATATTCAGAGATATCAGACCAGGGTTTCCCGAGCCAGGTTGTTATATCACTGAGAACATTGTCACCGGCAAACAGGATTCCGCGATTCGGATCATATAACGATATATGATCAACCGCATGTCCCGGCGTGTGTAAAATCATCCATTTTTCACCATTGATATCGATTTCAGTGTTTTCACCGATAATTTCATCTGGTTCTTGTATAAACTTAATTCCGATTAAATGGCGATATACCAGACCTATAAGTCTTTGCTTAATAAGATTTAAAATACGTTCACTTTTTGTATAAGATTCGTTTATATATTCAGGTTTTTTGTTATGATATAAATTAAAATAATCTTTTTTTGACTTAATGAACCTGGCCATCCTTTCTGTTAAGATAATCTTAACACCCAGAAGATCTCCCAACTTTTTCAGCCCGGCAAAGTGGTCGACATGGGTATGACTGATTAAAACCCTTGATATACGGCTTTCAGGATTCATTTTGAGGATGAATCTGATGTTTTTTACGAGATAATTTACATCCTTTCGGGTACCATAACCTGCGTCAAAAATTAGACCATTACTTCCAATAATTGCAAAGATATTCACCGACGGCCAGAGTGAACTGCCATCCGCTCTCTCTGTAATCATATAGATGTCAGGATAAATCTCTTTTAGCATCTTTCAATTTCCGGTATTTCT
>CAZEPS010000280.1:0-5399 GCA_964514165.1 uncultured Leptospirales bacterium | reverse complement strand
TGGTGTTTCTCGTAATCCCCCTCGAGCAGTTTCAGCATCGGGTACATGGTCTCGGATCCGGTAACGGTAAGACTCTCTTTCTTACAACCGATGTGCGCGGCAACAGTCAGAACGAGAAATAATAAAAGGAGACGTGATAGTTTCATTGAACACCTCGCGGGAATGTATATGGAATGCACCGTTACCACGGAAATGTGAAGCTAATATTTAGATTTTGTTGAAATATGGCAAATTTATTTTTGCTTTGACTTTATTTCAATTATCACGGCATTTCAACGCAGGTCCTGTAACGTCGGCTCATTGTCCCTGGATAAATTCCCGTTGCTGGATTATTCATTGCGAATCACATTGAAATCGAGCCAAAATAATAAGACCCCGGAGAAATAATGAAAAATGAAGAAACCCTCTACCGGAAACTGAGAAAACACCTGGACGCCATGCCCATCGGAATGCCTGAAACAAATTCCGGGGTGGAAATAAGCCTTCTAAAAAAGATCTTCCCGCCGGATGAGGCGGAGATCGTCCTGGAACTGAGCATGGTGCCGGAGCCGGTTAAAAAAATCCACAAGCGCCTGAAAGGCAAAGGCCACACCGAGGACAAACTCCGGGAAAAGCTCCAGGACATGGTGAAACGGGGGCTCATCCTCCGCGAATGGAAGAAAGACCAGTGGCGCTACAGCCGGGTCCACATCGCCATCGGGTTCTACGAGTTCCAGGTGAACCGGATGACCCGGGAGATGGTGGAGGATATCCACCGGTACGAAAAGGAAGGGTTCGCCGAAGAACTTCACCGGACGAAGATTCCCCAGATGCGGACCATACCGGTGGAGGTGAGCCTGGAACACCAGACCGGGGTCCATACCCACGACGAATTGAGAAGAATCATCGACCGGGCCGGGGACAACATAGCGGTGGCGAACTGCATCTGCCGCCAGGGGAAGGACATGATCGGCGAGAGCTGTAAACACACCGACCTCCGGGAGTCCTGTTTTATGCTGAACAGCGCGGCGGACCACTACCTCCACATGGGCCTGGCCCGACGCATAACCCGTGAAGAGGCGATGACGATCCTTGAAAAAGTCCAGGGGGACGGACTTGTCCTTCACCCGGGAAACAACCTGAACTCGAATTTCATCTGCACCTGCTGCGGCGACTGCTGCGGGTACCTGAACACCATGAAGCAGTTCCCCCGGCCGGCGGAACTCAGTTCCTCCACCTGCCAGGCCAGGGTAAACGAAGCCGAGTGCACCGCCTGCGGGGTCTGCATGGACTGGTGCCCCATGGACGCTATCGAACTGAAAGGCGCGGCAAGGGTTAACCTGGACCGGTGCATCGGGTGCGGCAACTGCGTTCCCCGGTGCGGCTTCGGGGCCATGGAGCTCTTCCCCCGGGAGAAGCAGAAACCCCTGGCGAAGAATTCAGGCGAAATGTACCTGAAAATCCTTGCGAAAAAAAACGGCCCCTGGAAGATGCTGAAACTCGGTGTTAACCTTGCCCTGGGCAGGAAGGTGTAGCCGTTTCTGAAAAAATATCATGCTTTTAAGTTTTAATCAGCATACATTATATTCAGATCGTAAAATTGATAATAGTAGCATGCAAAAGTTATCCAGAATCACCTTTGATCCATCAGTTATGGGTGGGAAACCGTGTATTCGTGGTATGCGCGTAACCGTTTCTACCATAGTCGGACTACTCGCTTCAGGCAGGTCCCATTCAGAAATACTGGATGCATTCCCCTATCTTGAAGAGGATGATATTCGTGAAGCCCTGAAATACGCGGCCAATCGAGTCGATGAAATTGAAGAACCGCTTATTACCGAATGAATATACTGATCGATATGAACCTCTCTCCCTTATGGTGTGAATATCTCCATAATAATGGTTTCAACGCTGTCAACTGGTCCGAAATTGGAGATCCATCAGCGACAGATTTAGAAATTTTTAATCATGCAAGAAATAATGGTCATGTAATATTTACACACGACCTTGATTTTGGAGTTATTCTGGCAAACACCAATGAAACAGGTCCAAGTATCTTACAGATACGCACACTGGATACCATGCCTTCAGTAATTGGCCCTACAATAATATCGATTATTATCAAATATAAAAACGAGTTAAAGCGAACACGCGTACGGATACTGCCCTTATGGCGATAGTTGATACAGAGGTTATTCTTCAGGTTTTTTCATTCACCTTCGTAAATGTCCCACTCCCGCGGGGTTAAAAATATTTTTTAATTTTACTTTACTTATAACTGCTCATTTGTAATTATTACACTTCTGAAAAAGAAACAATCATCAGGCAACTATACTGTTTGACATAACTGTTTAAAATACCAGAATATTGACAAAAACATCATGCATAAAGCAGGAAGAAAAATATGACGGATGAACTGAACGAATACCCCCTGCGCATATCCATACCGGTCAAATGGGGAGAGATGGACTCTTTCAGCCACGTGAACAACGTGGTCTTCTTCCGGTACTTCGAGGAGGCCCGGATCCAGTACTTCCACCAGTCCGCCATGTCCGATGTCATGAAAGAGACCGGGGTCGGCCCCATACTCGCCCACGCCTCGTGCCGGTTCATCAAGCCGATTGTCTACCCTGACACGGTAGAGGTGGGGGCGCGGATGAAGTCGTGCGGCGCCTCGAGCCTGGTGATGGAGTACGTTCTCTACAGCGAAAAGAACGGGCTCTCGGCAAAGGGCGAAGGGGTCATCGTCACCTTTGACTACGCCAAGAACAAAAAGGCCGACGTGCCCGAAAAAATGCGCCGGCTCATTCTGGAATACGAAAAGAGGGAGATTGACACCTGCGAGATCGATCTCCGCAGTTTGTGATTTTTTTGAAATTGGACTAAAACTGAAAATGAATACTAACAATATTCGAGACTATCATTAACCACGGAGGCGCAGAAACACAGAGAGTTTATCTATAATTTTGAGGGATTTTTCATAGAGTTTAATTATGTTCCATTACTGTATATTTCCAATAAAATGAAGAAAAAAATGCTTAATTTCTCTTCTTTACTCCGTGCCTCTGTGTCTCTGTGGTTTCTTTAGTAAGTACTTTTAACATCTGAAACTTCAACAGGAGGTTATTCCATGAAGGAAATAACACAGCAGCATCTGATTAACGCGTTCGGCGGCGAGAGCCAGGCCCACATGCGGTACCTGCACTTCGCGGTACAGGCAGAGAAAGAAGGATATCCGAACATCGCCCGGCTCTGGAACGCGGTCGCCCACGCGGAATACGTGCACGCGGGGGACCACTACAACGAACTGAAACACCTGGACGGGGGGTTCGTTGCCAACAGCATGGCGGCCTTCGGCCCCGGGGACACGGTCAAAAACCTGGGCCATTCCATCGGGGGCGAGACATTCGAGATCACAGAGATGTACCCGGTCTACATCGAGACCGCGAAACTCCAGGAAGAGACCGGGGCCGTGAAGACCTTTGGTTGGGCGTTGAGCGCCGAGAAGGAACACCTCAGGCTTTTTGAGAAGGCAATGGAATCCGCCAGTGGTAAAAAAGACATGGACCTCGACACGGTCCAGGTCTGCGGCATCTGCGGCTACACCCTGGAAGGGGACGCACCGGACAGCTGCCCGGTCTGCAGGGCCAAAAAGGAACTCTTCACCGCCTTCTAAAACGGACAGATTAAATTTCAGGAGGATATGCCCCGTTCTCCCCGCCGCCCTCAAGTATCAGCTTTTTGATCTCCCCGGCGGCATGGGCCGGGTCTATGAGGTTCCCCTCTTCCTGATAGGCTATGAAGCGATCGCGGTCCCTGAACATCCCGGGGGCCGTTTTTCGTATCCGCTCCTGCATCGGGGTGTCCACCACCCCCGGGGCGAAGGCGTAGATTGTGACCGGGAATTCTTTCCCCTCCTGCTCGAGGCCGACGGTGCGGGTGTAGAGATCAAGCCCGGCCTTGGTTGCGCAATAGGAGCTCCACCCGAAAATCGGCCTCTTCCCCGCCCCGGATGACAGGTTCACCACGGTCTTCGGCACCCGGTACCCGGCCCCGAGGCGAATGAAGTTCGAGGTCAGCACCATGGGGGCCGTCAGGTTCACGGCAACGCTCCGATGAATGTCATCGGCGCTGTTATGCTGGGACGGTCCTATCGGCTCGAGAACACCGGCGTTGTTCACCAGCACCAGCCGCTCCGCCCCTTCCCGGGAAATCTTCCTGAAGATTCGCTCCATCAGCCCCGAAAGTTTCCCGGTTCGGGACAGGTCCATGGATATATACTCCAGGGCAACCCCCGCGTCTCCGGCCATGTTCATGAGATCTTTATTTTTCCTCCGTGAGACGCAGAAGATGGTGTTTCCGGTCTCGACAAACGATTCCGCGATGGCGGCGCCGATTCCGCTCGACGCCCCGGTTATGATGTAATAGTTCATTCTTTCCTCCCCGGCGGCTGTAACAGGCGCGCCCTGCATATTATGTGATCCACCGGGTGCGTTATGTTGCGAATTTTCTCGACTGTTCAGCGCCCCTGATTTAGAAAAACATCCCCGGAGGCTGTCCTGTCATTTTAGTTATTGACAGGCCCTGGAAAATGGTGTTAACGTAATTATTCTTTAATTAACACGGGCCGAAAACGACGGCCGCCCACCGCGGTCGGGCGTTGTCATGTTGTAACCACAAAACAGAAGCAGGAGGGCGATAGATGGAATACGTGTACGTTACGGATACTGATATAGAAATTTCCCGGGTCGCCATGGGCACCTGGGCCATGGGGGGATGGATGTGGGGCGGTACAGACGAGAAAAATTCCATCGACGCGATTCAGGCGGCCATCAACAGGGGGATTACCCTCATAGACACGGCCCCGGTCTACGGGTTCGGCACCGCCGAGGAAATCGTCGGCAGGTCCCTGGAGAACCTTCACCGGGAGAACATCGTCATCGCCACCAAGGCGGGCCTCGAATGGAAGGACGGGGTCCCCTACCGGAACTCGACCAGGGAACGTATACAAAAAGAGGTGAAGGACTCCCTGGAGCGGCTGAAGACCGACTACATCGACATCTACCAGATTCACTGGCCCGACCCCCTGGTCCCGATCGAAGAGACCGCAGCGGCCATGAGGGAACTCCTTGAGGCCGGCACCATCAGGGCCATCGGCGTGAGCAACTACTCCGTGGAAGAAATGGAACGCTTCAGAAAAGAGGCCCCCCTCCACACCTGCCAGCCCCCCTACAACCTGTTCGAGCGCGACATCGAGAAGGACATCCTCCCCTACTGCCTGGAAAACTCCATCACCCTCATCACCTACGGGGGAATCTGCCGCGGCCTCCTGTCCGGGAAGATGACGAAGGACCGGGAATTCGAAGGGGACGACCTCCGGAAGCAGGACCCGAAGTTCCAGGAGCCCTGGTTCGGCAGGT
>CAZEPS010000279.1:0-5402 GCA_964514165.1 uncultured Leptospirales bacterium | reverse complement strand
GACAGGTACATCTGCCGGGCAATGGACAACCTTTTCAACTGGAACCTTCTGGACGCTGTTCATGCCGGCGAGATAAAGCTCTCTGTGCCCTTGGGGCCAAAGGTTCGGGAGCAGAACAACAACCTCGCGGGGACCCTGGACTGGATAGGGGTGAATTACTACACGAGGCAGATTATTTCGATAAACCCCTTCAAGCCCGGTTTTATCGATTACCGGGATCTGAATATATATCCATCCACTGACATGGGATGGGAAATTTACCCGGAAGGTTTATACCGTATCTGTAAAGAGGTAAGCCGGCGGTACCGGGGTGTGCCGATATTTATCGCTGAATCGGGTCTTGCTGACGCCGATGATTCAAAACGCCCGAAATACATCCTGGACCATCTCGCATGGGTCCGCTGTCTCCTCGAGGAGGATCTCCCGGTTTTTGGATTCACCTACTGGAGCCTAACCGACAACTGGGAGTGGACCGAAGGTTTCGGACCGAAGTTCGGCCTTTACGAGGTAAACATGGAAACAAAAAAACGTATACCGAGAAATTCTGCAAAACTGTTTCGGTTTATCGCCGAAAATAACCGCCTTCCGAACGAAGAGGAACTTGCTTCAGGAATATTCAGCTACGTGAAGAATCATGCCTGACAATATTTCCTTTTTTATATTTGCGTTGACTTGATTCCCATTGATACCTACTATTCATGTAAGTATTAAATTCCGAAAAATCCAGGAAATTACCCATGGCTAAAAATAAAGTCCCCAGTAATCAACAAGATAACCAGTCCGCTTTTTTTCATCGTGAAGACCGCTACGAAAGGATCCCGGTTAAAATTTTCCAGAATTCGGATAAAGCCTCACGTTTCGCTGCCGAAGAGATCCGCGCAATTATTAACGAAAAAAACGCGAAGAACGAAAAAACCGTTCTCGGGCTGGCCACCGGCTCTTCACCCATGACTGTATACGAGGAGCTTATCAGGATGCACAGGGACGAGGGCCTGAGTTTCCGCAATGTCATCACCTTCAATCTGGACGAGTATTACCCCATGGCGTCAGATTCCATGCAGAGCTATGTACGGTTCATGCATGAAAACCTATTCGATCACATCGACATACTTCCAGAAAACATCCATATACCGGATGGGACTATTCCTGAAAAGGATGTATCCGAGTACTGCATGGAATACGAACGGAATATTGAACGTGCCGGAGGAATAGATGTCCAGATCCTCGGGATCGGAAGGACGGGGCACATCGGTTTCAACGAACCGGGCTCACTGCCGGACTCCCGGACCCGTCTCATCACCCTGGATCACGTAACCGTGCTGGACGCCGCGAGCGATTTCTACGGCGAGGAGAACGTTCCCTCCCGTGCTATAACCATGGGAGTGGGTACGATACTCCAGGCCGGGAAAATTATTCTCCTCTCATGGGGTGAGGGAAAGGCGGATGTAATCAGCCGGTCAGTTGAAGGTGAGGTCCAGGAGTCACTTCCGGCGACCTATCTCCAGAAGCACAACGACATGATTATTCTCCTTGACGAGGCATCGTCCGCCCGCCTTACCCGGATTAAAACTCCATGGAAGGTCCGGCCATGCGACTGGACCGAGGACAGGTTAATCCGCAAGGCGGCGGTCCGGCTCTGTCTGGATGTTGAAAAACCGGTTCTCAAGCTTACCAACAGGGATTATATCGACAACGGCATGTATGACCTCATAGCACTATGGGGTGACGCCTATTCAATCAACATCAAAATCTTTAACGACATTCAGCATACCATCACCGGATGGCCGGGGGGAAAACCGGACACCGATGATTCAAAAAGACCGGAACGGGCGGCGCCGTTCCCGAAGAGGGTCGCGGTTTTCAGTCCCCACCCCGACGACGACGTGATCTCGATGGGAGGAACCCTTATCCGCCTGGTCGACCAGGGACACGAGGTGCATGTGGCATACCAGACATCCGGGAACATCGCCGTCTTTGACGATGACGTGGTCCGGTATACCGAGTTCGCTAACGATTTCTACCGTGAATTCAATATTGACAACACCGGAATCGGTGATGTGAAACGATCGGTTGAAACCTTTCTTGAAGAAAAGAAACCGACCCAGTCTGACAACAGAGAGATCCTCGCCATCAAGTCCCTCATTAGGAAGGGAGAGGCAAAATCCGCCTGCCGCTTTATCGGCATCCCTGAAGAAAGGGTCTACTTCCTGAACCTTCCCTTTTACGAAACAGGCCTTATAACGAAGAAGAAGATCAGCAGCGAGGATATTTCCATCATCGTGGATTTTCTGAAATCCGTGCAGCCTCATCAGATCTACGCGGCCGGTGACCTCTCCGACCCCCACGGCACACACAGGGTCTGTTTCAACGCTGTCCTTGCAGCCCTCGAGGCGCTGAAAGGGGAACCGTGGATGAAAGACTGCTATATCTGGCTCTACCGGGGGGCGTGGCAGGAGTGGGACGTCAACGACGTGGACATGGCCGTTCCACTGAGCCCATCTGAACTCTCCCGAAAGCGGAGCGCCATCTTCAAACATCAGTCCCAGAAGGACCGGCCCCTCTTTCCCGGGATTGACACCAGGGAATTCTGGCAGAGGGCGGAGGCGAGGAATCGGAACACGGCCCGGCTTTATGACAAACTCGGTATGGCAGAGTACGAGGCAATGGAAGTATTCAAAAGGCTGATTCTATAGGCAGGGATACCGCGGAACCCTTCCCTCAAGTACCGAAACCATGTCAGCACATACAGCTTCGATTACCCGTTCCTGGGCCTCGATAGTGAAAGACCCGATATGGGGTGTGAGAATGACGTTCTCGAGGTAACAAAACCGGTCCCTGCCGGGAGGTTCCATGTCTCTCACGTCAAGGGCAGCCCCGGCGATGGTTCCCTCTTTAAGGGCATGGATAAGGTCTTCCTCGTTGACGATCCCTCCCCGGGAGGCATTAATAAAATATGCGCTCTCTTTCATGGCATTAAATTCTTTTTTAGTGAACCTGTTCCGGGTTTCTTCAGTCAGCCGGTACTGGCACGATATGACATCAGACATGTCGAGCATCTTTTCAAAGGCGACAGTTTCTATGCCGGCCGGTATGGAGTTATCCATTTCCTTTAGTTTGCGAACCGGTGAGGCGATTACCCTCATACCGAGGGATTGGGCTATCATTCCTGTTTCACGTCCAATCCTTCCGAGTCCGGCCAGTCCGAGTGTCTTTCCGTGAAGTTCAATGCCGGTGTAGCGGTGCCGGTTCCAGTTCCCGCCTGCCGTGTCTACGTGGGCGGCGGGCATCTTTCGAGCAAGGGAGAACGCCAGGGCGATAATCAATTCCGCCACGGAACGGGTGTTCTGCTCCGGCGCATACACGACCGTCACCCCGCGCGAAGCCGCAGAAGATACGTCAATGTTATCCACTCCCGCACCGGCCCTGCCGATGACCCTCAGACGCGACGATCGGGAAAGAATCTTCTTATCAACTCGGGTCAGGTTCCTGACCAGAAGGCCGTCGTAGTTTCCGATTAATTCCAGGAGTAACTCCTGGTTGTTCCAGAGTTCAGGATCAATGTCGACACCGCATATTTTCCGGAGCCGGTCAATGCCGGCACCACGAATATCTTCTGTAACAAGGATCTTTCCAGTATTCATTGATCACCTGTTAGAGCTGTTCAATCCGGAATAAATTAAGAATCAATAGAAGAAATCAGTTCCCTCAGTTTTGCCGCCATGGAGGAAAGCTCTTCGGTATTGGAGAAGGTCTCTTCGGCGCCGGCTGAATTGGCCTGGGTCATCTCGTTGATGGCGCTGATAGTCTTGACTATCTCCTCGGTTGCTGTTTTATGTTCATTGGTCGCATTTTTTATCTCCTCGGTACGTTCCTTTGCCAGATTCACGTCAGCATTGATTGCATTATTGGATTCCATCTGTTGTTCCATTTGACCGGCAATTAGCTGCATTGACTGGTAATTGGCGTTTACTCCCTCAATGATTTTTTTAATGGTATCCACGGTGAATTCCACCACCCGCCTTCCGTCGTCTATTTCTTTATCGTTAGATATTATTATCTCGCCGATGTTCTTCACGCTCTGGGAGGTTTCCTCGGCAAGCTTGGATATCTGGTCTGCCACGACCGCGAAACCCCGTCCGAATTCCCCGGCCCTTGCCGCCTCTATCGCGGCGTTCAGCGAAAGGAGGTTTATCTGGTCTGAAATGTCGTTGATAATGTTGATAATACCGGTCATCTCACCGGAACTGTCCTTTATCCGGGACATGCTGCCGCTCATGGACTCAAGGTTTTCGGTTCCAATCGACGCAGATTCCCTGATGCGCTCAACCCGGGCGAGCATGGACTCAACTTCTTTCTTGCTTTCGGTCACCATCGCGTTAAACTGTTCCATCTTCAGGAGCAAAGAAACCATGATCGAATCATGAGTGCCGGCGCTCTGAGATATGTTTTCGACACCGGCAGAAATCTCCTCCATGGAGGCAGTGATCTCCTCCACCGACGATGCCTGGTTCTGCGCGTTTTCCGACAGCTGCATTGCGGTTGATGACAGGGTATCACTGCTTGATGCGAGTTTTACCGATAGAACCTGTGCATTGCCAAGAAGTCTTTTAATTATTGAACTCTGCTCATCGCTCTTCTTCATTCTCTGTTCAACTTCAACCAGTGACAGGTTCAGGTTTCTCATGATAATAATACATTGTACCGCGATAAAGAGGGTCATGACCAGGTGTGCACCGATGACCCTGGCAGCTGATTCAGCAGGGATCAGACCAGAAAAAACAACAGCACCTGCCCCAATACCCGCGTTCAGTACACTGGTAATAACCACAGAAGTCATGTTTGAAAGAAGGGCCGCTGAAATGATAAAAAGGTATGGCATGATAATATTGATGACAAGGCCAAATGCCGTATCCTGGCCAACAATAAAAATCTGCAGCCCCATTGTCAGGGTGGCTCCGATTACGACCACGTTTGCCGCCGTATAATAGACACCAGTCCTGATAAGGATAAGCCCTGCAATACCAAGCAGAATCAGCATAATCCGTGAAGCAGCCTCGAACGAAAGAAGATCATATGCTGAAATCAGGATCATCCCGGTAGTTGTCAATACAAGAATAGATGATATGATTAGAGCGAAATAGAAAAAGGTCTTCGCCTTGCGCTGTGTTATATAATCAGATGATTCGTATCTGATGAGAAAAAACTCTTCTAATTTATTCAGCATTTCCTGCCCCGGATCAACTTGTAAGATTTCCGCAATACTATACCAGCTGGTAGATATTTACAACAGAAATTCTATCGAAAAACAATGAAATTAATTATGAAGACCTCTATTAATTAAGCAAAAGGTTCCCTTTAGGGTACATATATTTGTTTTATCTATCAGTAATTATTCCTAAACT
>CAZEPS010000278.1:0-5411 GCA_964514165.1 uncultured Leptospirales bacterium | reverse complement strand
GAACGTTGTGGATTGTCCTGAGACAGGTCGCCGGGGTGCAGTGGGTGATTCCGCTCGGCGCGCCGTTGTACCCGGTGGCGAGAATGTGCCGTTCCTTGACGATAACTGCTCCCACGATCCGCCTGATGCAGGTGGACCGTGTCGCGACGTCAGCCGCTATTTTCATGAAGTAAGAGTCCCACGATGGCCGTTCAATCATGTTATAACCTGTGCCAGTACTTCAGGGAGGTAGACATCTCGTCCCCGGTATAAAGATTGATTACCGCGGTGAAGGGCACCCCTTTTTTCGTGCTGAAAATGGAACCGTCTCTCTTGACCGCGATATCCCCCGTTTGCCTGATATACTCTTCTATTTCTGTATGAGGTATTATTTCAATAAAATTTTTACTTTCACCGGGGAGCAGGGTAATCGCGTCGATATTCTTCCCAATGTTGATCCGGTCAACGGTATCATCGCCGTACAGTACTGTCACAGCTGCGATTGAACCGCGAAACCGGGCGGTTTTTTTACTTTCGGATGTTGAATGCAATGACAGGGCGACTGTATGGTCCCCCCTGCCGCTCTCCTGACTGATGGAGAAGCGGTATTCTATCCCCCGCAGGTTGAAGGTGGTGGATGTATACTCACCTTCAGGGTTCCTGTTTGAAAAGTAGAAGAGAATCAGTACTACCGCTATCGCGTCCACTATCAGGATGAAAGTGGTTATTCTTCTCTTGCGGCTGGTCTCCCCGGCCTGATCCCGGGAACGGACCCTGTTTAAAATCTTTTCCCTGAATGACTCATTCTCGTTCATATTTTGCGGAAGGGATAATTAATAGTAAAAAAGGAAACCGCAACGGTTTCCTGTATACCCTCATAAAGGAATGATGACCTGTGTCAATATATTTTTTAAATGTGCCGGCGGGACTACATGCACTTTTCGAGTTCTTTGATACCACTCATTATCGTTTTATACTCTTTAGTGTTTTTTCGAAAGAGCCTGGCGTATTCCTTGAAATAATCAAGCTGTTCCTTCTTGAGCTGTTTCATGTCGATATCGTCATAGTTAAACATGGCGGATCTCCTTTAGAATAAACTAAATATATCTTTTATGTCGGATTTTTTGCGGTATTGTATGAGAAAAAAGTGCCGTGGAATCGGTACAAAAACATAAAAAAAAGCCGCCCGGAGGCGGCTTTTTTCAATAATCACTGTAGCGTGCCTTATTCGACAAGTTCGAATATGGCTGCAGCACCCATGCCGCCGCCGATACACATGGATTCAACGCCCCACTTCTTGCCCAGGCGCTGCATGTTGGCGAGCAGTGTCGCCGCCAGCTTGGCGCCGGTGCATCCGAGGGGGTGGCCAAGCGCGATTGCGCCGCCGTTGATATTTAATATCCTGTCGTCGTTCTCAGCTGACCAGAGCTTCTTGTCGCCGATTCCGAGCTCATTGGCGCAGTAGATGGCCTGGGAAGCAAATGCCTCGTTGATTTCGAAGAGGCCGTTGTTAACAACGTCCTTGATATCCATCCCGGCTATCTTGAGGACTTTCGGAATGGCGTATTTCGGACCAACGCCCATCTCGTCGGCCTTGCATCCGGCTACCGCGTAGTACCTGAACTTGGCAATCGGCTTGACGCCGAACTTCTTGACCGCCTCTTCGCTCATCAGAAGAGTAGCCGCCGCGCCGTCAGTTGTCTGGGATGAGTTACCTGCTGTAACGGTTCCTCTGCCCATATCGGGGTTTGGTGCCGCGAACGCGGGACGAAGCTTGCCGAGGCCTTCAACCGTGGTTTCTTTACGAACTCCGTCGTCCCTGTCCTGCATGAACTCTTCACGAACGATGCTGCCGTCAGGCTGCTCAACATACTTGTACGCAGGGGTAGGGACGATCTCGGTGTAGAGGCCCTTCTCCTGGGCGTTAGCCGCTTTGAGCTGTGAGTGCATGGCGAATTCGTCCTGCATGTCCCTGGTTATCTTGTAACGCATGGCCACGTTTTCCGCGGTGATGCCCATGGAGATATAGACATCGGGATTTTCCTTTGCCCAGTCCGGGTGTGGACGGGGCATGTTGCCGCCCATGGGGACTATCGACATGGACTCGATACCGCCGCCGATACAGACATCGGCCCAGCCGGCCGCGATTCTTGAGGCCTGGAGCGCGATAGCTTCAAGTCCGGAAGAGCAGAAACGGTTAACCGTCGCACCGCATGTGTCATCCGGGAATTTTGCTATCTGAGCAGCGATACGGCCAATGTTGAGGCCCTGTTCCGCTTCCGGAAAGGCGCAGCCGATAAGAATATCTTCCACATCCTTTTTTTCCACGCCCTTGGTTTTTTCAATTACCTGAGAAAGGGCGTAAACTAGAAGGTTTTCAGGACGGGTTTGCGCGAAGGCACCCTTGTTCCTTCTGCATCCGGGTGTACGTACTGAACTGACTATATATACATCCTTCATTTGTTCCTCCTGTTAGAGTAGTATATCATAAACCATTAAATCATCAACGGCTTACCAGTCTTGAGAATATGCTCTGCCATCTTCTGGGTATTTTCGGTCTTCCAGAGATCCACGAAGGCTTCACGCTCGAGCTTGTACATTGCTTCTTCTGAAAGCTCAAGTCTCTCACGGGCATCGCCGCCGGATATTACATAGGCAATCCGCTTGGCAATGAACTCCATGTGCGGTGTGATGTACCCGCCGAGCTTCATGTTGAGAAGTTCAGCATGGACCATACCCTGCGCTTCCTGACCCATGACCGGGATCTTGGTTTTTGCCGGGGGAACATATCCATCGTCAATCATCTTGAGGACTTCCTTTTTGGCTTCGCCAATGAGATAATCCTTGTTGAAAACGATTCGGTCGTTCGGTCCGAGGAAACCGTTGTTCCTGGCTTCCGCAGCGGACATGGAGACCTTGGCCTGGGCTATGTTCATGAAAACCGGCAGGAAGAAGGCTGCCATGTCGGTGATTTTCACCGGATTGGGAACGCTGGTCACGAACTTTCTCCAGAGGTTGGTACAACCGCCGCCTGCGGGAAGAAGGCCGGCGCCAATCTCTACAAGACCCATGTAAAGCTCGCAGTGAGCCACTATCATGTCGGTCGACAGGCACACCTCGCATCCGCCGCCCAGAGTCATGCCGTAGGGAGCGGCAACAACAGGGAACGGTGCGTATCGCTGCTTAATGAGATTGTCGTGAACGAGCTTGATAAAAGCGTCGATGTCAGACCACTTTTTCTTCTTGGCGAGTTCACCCATAAAACCGAGGTCGCCGCCGGCGGAGAATGCTCCGGGCATTCCCGGGGCCTGGTTGCCGATAACCATGCCGATCCCGT
The DNA here is from genome assembly GCA_964514165.1 of uncultured Leptospirales bacterium. GTDB lineage: Bacteria > Spirochaetota > UBA4802 > UBA4802 > UBA5550 > CAZEPS01. Next base: position 2,095 of record CAZEPS010000278.1, on the reverse strand, counting down.
TTTCGTAGACATATTCACCGGCTTCACCCATGAATTCAACCATGCCCTTATTAACGGCATTCATTTTCGTGTGGAATTCCAGGTTGAAAACACCGTCACCGATGTCGATGAGAGACGCAGACTCGTTGCCCTTGACGACCTTGTTGTCCTCTTTCAGGTTGGCGAGGAAGATCATGTTCGGGCTGTACTGAACGTCCTTGTAGCTGTTGGACGCGAAGTCAAAGTACTGCTTCTTGCCGTCTTTCATCCGATAGAAGGTCTCGTTGCCGCCGGCAAGCATCTTCTTGACGTTTTCCGGTACTTCGTACCCGTCTTTTTCCATCTTCTCAACGGATTTCTTAACGCCGAGCAGATCCCACAGCTCGAAGGGGCCTGCTTCCAGGGCATAGCCCCATCTCATGGCGTCGTCGATACCGACGATGGCATCGGAGATTTCCGGAACCCGGTTCGCCGAATAGATGAGGGTGTGGGCAGCCAGTTTCCAGGCGATTTTCGAGAGCTTGTCATCGCCGTACAGAAGGAACTGCGCCTTTTCACCAAGGGTTGGCTTTTTCTTGGATTCGTTTACGATGTCAGGCTTTGCCTTGCGATCATATTCCTTGTACTCCATTGTCTTGACATCAAGGAACAGATTGGTCTTCTTCCAGGTCTTGGGATCGACCTCTTTTTTGTAGAAACCGCCCTTTTCTTTCGCCTTGTTTCCAATCTGGCCGTTTTCAACCATCTTATTGAAGAAATCGGGAACCTTGAACAGGTCACGCTTTTCATCGTTGACGAGCATCTCGTAAGAGTTTTCCGCCAGGTGATGAAGGGTGTCGAGACCGACCAGGTCAGTAAGAGAAAAAACAGCAGTATTCGGCATACCTGTGGCCGGGCCATAGATAGCGTCGAATTCTGTTACGTTAATGTCTTCTTCTGCCAGAAGCCTCATGGCTTCGACGATCATGCCGACACCGATTCGGTTACCGATGAAATTCGGAGTGTCCTTCGCCCAGACAATACCCTTTCCGAGTATTTTCTCGCCCCAGTCCGCGATAAATGAAGCCACTTCCGGATCCGTGTCAGGACCGGTTACAAGCTCAAGGAGCTTCATGTATCGTACCGGGTTGAAGAAGTGGGTAATCATGAAGTGTTTTTTAAAGTCGGCGCTTCTCCCTTCAGCCATTTTCTCAAGGGGCAGGCCGGATGTGTTCGATGTTACGACAGCGTTCGGTTTACGAACCTTCTCTACTCTCGCGAACAGGTCCTGCTTGATCTTCAGGTTCTCGATAATAACTTCGACTATGAGATCGCAATCTTTCAGCTTATCGAAATCATCTTCAAGGTTCCCTGTTTCAATCAGGTTAACATCGAATTTTTTGTCCATAAACAGGGCGGGCTTGGCCTTCATGGTCGCTTCGAGACCGGCCTTGACTATCCTGTTCCTTGCTTCTGGGTCCTTTTTCTCTTCGTCTTTGAGATCGAAAGGAACAATATCCAGTAGCAGTGTAGGTATACCGGCGCTGGCACAGAGGGCTGCTATCCCCCCTCCCATGATACCAGAGCCAATTACAGCTACTTTTTCGATCCTTCTTACCATACAAACCTCCTCTGTAAGTCTTATAGTAATAGAATTTCGTGTTTAATGGGTATTTCGCAATTCAACCAGTTTTTTAGATGGTTCAGCTGATTAATACCTGTTTCATACCCACCGGGGAACAGCACCAGGGGCGGAGTTCCCTATAAAATTAGAAGCCATGCATGACCCGGGAAGGTGGCAGAAACACCCTCCCTCAAAGATGACTTCAAATTTGCAAGTGATTGTGACAATGATGATTTTGATACTGTGTGCGAAAAAGAATACGACAAGGAATACATACAAAAGATAGATATTGTATATATAATTGACTGTTCTGTTACATTTGATAGTGAAGAAGTATACATCTCAGTACATTCAGCTTTCAATATATTCTTAAAACTCATTATAAAACCATTAATATTTCACATGAGCAATTGTCAATAGATTAATCATTTTACCTTCTTTTGTTAATATGGGTGACTTCTAAAACTGATTTTTTGAAGTCACCCTGGGTGCACAAAGTCTGATTAAAAATAA
>CAZEPS010000277.1:0-5438 GCA_964514165.1 uncultured Leptospirales bacterium | reverse complement strand
CGGGCTCTCTCCCCCCATGGTCCAGGTGCCGTTCCGGAGACCCCACCGGATACCGGGATCAAAATTTTTCGCGATACTGAGAAAAAAATTCACGACTCCGTAGAGCTCTTTCCTGAAGAGCCAGTGCATGAATCCAGGGGCCTGTTTGAATGCCGCTTCAGCAAAATCATAACAGACGTTAAACGCCACTACACCGTCTATACGGCGGTCAAAGGCGGCCGCACGGGGAGCCAGGTATCCGCCCAGGCTGATGCCGATAAGTACAATGCGGTCGTAGCCGGGTTTCCTTGCCAGAAAGTAATCGAGGACCGCTGAAGTCGGCTTTTCCCATTCCGGGGTGAACCGGAGTCCCTGCTCACGGATAACGGACCCCTGCCCCGGCCCCTCGTAGGTGAGCACATCATACCCCTGGAGGTTCGCCTCCCTGCCTATCATGCTGTAGATCTCCTCCGCAGTTCCTGGGTCTCGCCCCGTACCAGGGCATTTGGCCGAAAACCCGAAGCACCTGGAAATTGTAGGTCTGGTTATCGAAAAAGGCGCTGTTCCCCGTGCCGGAACATCCGGCAAGAAGGGGAAGGAGCAGCAGCGCTGACAGGATTACGTTTTTTCTGTGATTTTTCATGATTGATCCTCCTGAAAAACATATAATATATGATATTCACCGATTGTTATCGGTAAAAACATGGTCATTATCAGAAATCCACCGATTGTTATCGGTAGAATTTATAAAAATATCAGTATAGCTACTAAACTGAAGCATAAAAATATCACAAATCCTCCCGTTCAAGATAGACATCCATGGCTGCGAGGACCCCCTTTATCATCCCCCTGAAGAGCATGAAATGCTCCTCGGAAACCTCGCCGATGCGTGCCGCGAAGTCAGCGTCCATCTTCTTGTGGTACTCCTCGTGCCAGTGAAAGACCTCCCACCCTGCCGGTGTCAGAGTAATGATCTTTTCCTTGCCGAAATCCGGGTTCCGCACCTTTTCGACAAACCCCTTGTCGTGGAGTTTCGTTATCACCTGTGAAACCGCACCCTTGGTGATGTCAAAATGGCGGCAGAGTTCCATGACGGTCGATCCCTGATTCTTGCCGATGGCCTCGATGGTGTGGACTTCCGAGGTATAGAGCTTTTCCCCGTTGTATTCGAGTCCTTTCTTCTCGAGCCGGTTAATCTTGTCGGCGAGGGTGAAAATGTCCTTCCTGACTTCGTAAATTATTTCATGGTCCAGAATCACATATACAGTATAGCAACTAAACTGTTATTCGTCAAGCTGTTTAAAAAAATTTCAGGCTCTAAAGAGAAATAATGACACCGATAAGAATCACCAGGGACAGGGCCGGCAGCAGAAACCTCACCAGGTTAATCCGCCGCCACCGTTTCCTGAACTCCTGCCACTCCCCGGTTATTTCAGTTTCAGGGAGGGCCATTATCCGGCATACAGCGGCTCAGCCCCATACCGGGAGACCAGGAGGGCTCCGGAGAGGTAGAGAACCCCGGCCGCGATAAGCAGTATTCGAAACAGCGGTGTAAAATCCTGCCAGGCCAGGATAAAGCCGCAGAAGAGTCCGTTCATAATGAGAAGGAGGAGGAGCAGTGTTTGTAGAATTTCCATTGTTATTCCTTTACCCGGTTCTCAATTTTCAAATTGTTAATTCTTTCAAATTCTTTTGTATTGTTCGTTACGAGAATGAGATTCATTGACTTTGCCTGTGCCGCCAGCAGCAAATCCATGGAACCGGTCACCGCCGGTAAACCCTTAAAAAGATCTTTTCATTGAGGGCGGGACCGAGGAGCCGGGTCAATACCGATAACAATCCCATGTTTTTCCCGATGGCATACTCCGGTCTCACCTTTTTCGGCAGGATCACCTTTTTGTAGAGAACGTCGGCGAACCGTTCCGTGGACCAGGGTCGGAACTGGTCCCCCACCGCTGCCCCGGGATAGCGGAAGTATTTCCGGTATGACGACCGATAAGAATCGGGAAAATCCTTCCAGAAGAGGTCTTCGTCCATGCGGGTGGCGGCGAACATGGGGGTGTCGATGCCTCCGGGGGCGACAGAACAGACCGACACCCCGAAAGGGGCCAGCTCGACCCGGAGGTGCCGGGTCCATGCCCTGAGGGCTTCCTTACCGACCACATAGGGGGCCGCCAACGGCATGGTGACGTACACCGACCCGGAGGTTATCATGACCACCCGGGGGCGTTCGGACAGTTTCATGAGTGGAAGAAAGGCCTTCGTGACCCGGGTCTGACCCCAGAGGTTCACCTCCAGGAACTTCTTGAAGTCGCCCTCGTCCATCTGTTCCAGGGGACGGAAGTTTATCCCCCCGATGGCTGCGCAGTTCACCAGGAGGTCAAGGCCGGCACCGCCGAGGGCCTCCCGCACCCGCATTTCCGCTTCGATTATCCGATTGTTATCGGTGACATCGATTGGTATCGGTATCGGGCCGTCCGCTGATCCTTCCCATAGACTGGACGTGTCCTGTCCCGGCAGCACCCCGGCGAATACCCGCCACCCCTCCCGGCAGAGCTTCCGGGCGATGCCGAGCCCAATGCCGGTGGCCGCCCCGGTAATAAAGGCGGTTTTCATTTCGGACGCTCTGACCCGCAGCCGGGGCAGTCCAACCGGTGAACGTTAAGGATCTCTCTACACGAGGGGCAGGCCCACCGTACCCGCTCCCTTTTCACGAACTCCCTAATCCCGTTTTCTTTTATGAAGGAGATGTTTTCGATCATGCTCATCCCGTATTTCGTCCGGTACCGCTTGTCAAGATTTTTCAAACGCGTGCAGGGATAGTCTTCGCAGGCGAAGCAGAACCGGTTTTTTCCGGCATCAAAGAACCCGCAGTTTCGTATCATGCACCTGCCGCAGTAGTTCGGCTTGAACCCGTCGGAACCGCACCCCTGGCAGGTGTCTTTCGGCCGCTGCCTCGCGTAGCAGATGGCGCAGTTCATGCCGCAGGGGGCGATCATCTTCGCGGTTATTTCCGGCTCAGCCACCCTTTAACTCCTTCTTTACGATGTTGAGAAATCGGGTGGTGGATATGTACCGGTCGGCCAGGAGCCTGCCGTCCTTTATGAGGCTGAAGGTCCCGTAGAGGGACGGCCCCTTCTGGGCCTCGGCCGGGGTTGTCAGTTCTTTGAACGCGACCTCGAGCTTCTCCTTTTCGAGGATCGGTTTTACCTCGTCGATGAACCGGGCCACCCAGGGGCACTGTTTCGAGTAGACCATGGTAAACTTTTTTATTTTAGCGAGTTCCGATTCCCAGTCGTTTATGGAGGGGAGCGGCCCCTTTTTGAACTGCTTCACCAGAAGCTGTTCCATACCCGATTCATCGGCAACAGAATAGCCGTTACCGATAAAAACATCCCTGTTCGCCATGAAGGATCCGTCACTGGTGACTACGGCCATACCTGCCGTGCCGGCTGCGTCCTCCCCTGCCGCTTCCAGGAGCATGCGGCCCAGGCCCCGGTTCTTGTGTTTGTTGCCGTTAATCCAGAGGCAGTGAATGAAGAGGTACCCCTTCGCGTTCACGGCCCGCCAGCAGTTCTCACCGGGAACATACTCGATGAAACCGGCCGGTTTTTTCTCGCCCTCAAGGTAGAGGAGTTTTATTTTCAGGCCCTCGGCGAACCGTTTCTTCAACCAGTCGATCTTGTGGTGGTACGAGTCGTGTTTCGGATTTATGAAACAGATCACACCGGGATGGTCTGCGAGGGTGTCGGGGGTGACGTCGATAAGTGATGATTTCATTGGTACTACCTCAATTCATCTTTTCATGACGGGTGCAGTATTTATTATACGGCTAAATTCCCTCGCAAAGGGTAAGAATCTCTTTCATTTTATCAATACAATATTTGTTGCATAGAGCATTATTACGGAACTCACCGCAACAAGGTAAACAAAATTATTATAAATTTATATTTCTGCCGAATTAATATATTTACCCTGGAGACATTATTATATATCATTGTAATGATTACAGCAGTTTCATTTTTCCCTATACTATACTCGGAAATCCCCGGTATAGTATAGGGAAAACCGATAATAGAATCAGTATGGATGATATATTAATGGGGAATAAACTGCAAAACCGGGCTTTCCGCAGGGCAGCGAAACCGTTGTGCTATTGCATCGCATGGCTTCACTAACCGTAACCGGTTACGGTTAGTGCCACGAGACCGGACATTCAAATATCTGATAAAATGATACTGACTACGGATCAGAGAGAAAAGAATCGATGAAAGCCCCGAAACTCCTCCTCTTCGCCCTCGTCACCACGGTCACCCTCATGGTGTCGTGCGCCCAGAGCAATCTCTGGGAAAAGGCGAATTTTCCCTCTTTCCTGACTTCCCTGATACCGTTCAGTTCGAGTATGGTCACCATATCCGAAACCGGCGGTTCAACCGACGTGACCGAGTCCGGCACGACAGACACTTACGACATCGTCCTGGCCAGTGAACCCACGGCAGACGTGACCATTACCGTCACCGCTGACAGTCAAACCCTGGTGAACGGAATTGCGACCGTCCCTTTGACCTTTACCACCGGGGTCTGCCCCGGAACGGGAAACTGGTGCACGGCCCAGACCGTGACCGTGAGCGCCGTCGACGACGCACTTGCTGAAGGGCCCCATAACGGGACCATTACCCATTCCGCGGTAAGCGGGGATCTGGCCTATAACGGCACCGCTATCGCAAGCGTGACCGCCAATATCACTGACGATGACGAACGATTTGTCGCCGTGGGAGCCAACGGCCGGGCGTGGTGGTCCCCCGACGGAACACCGGCCTCATGGACCGATTCCAGCCCCGGGGGAAATCTTCTCCAAGATGTCGAATACGGTAACGGCCGTTTCGTGGCCGTGGGTCTTACCGGCCAGGCATGGTGGTCTCCGGACGGTTCCCCCGGTACCTGGATCGATTCAAGTCCCGGGGGTAATCCTCTCAGGTCAATAGCCTGCGGCGGCATGAGATTCGTTGTCGTGGGTGATTCAGGCCAGGCCTGGTGGTCGCCCGACGGAAGCCCCGGCTCATGGACCGACTCCAGCCCGGGGGGACTTAATCTTTTCGCAATAACATACGGCAACGGCCGATTCGTCGCCGTGGGACTCAGCGGCCAGGCGTGGTGGTCCCCCGACGGAACGCCGGGCTCATGGACCGACTCCAGCCCGGGGGGACTTAATCTTCTCGCAATAACATACGGCAACGGCCGATTCGTCGCCGTGGGAGCCAACGGCCAGGCGTGGTGGTCGCCGGACGGTTCCCCGGGTTCATGGATCGACTCGAGCCCGGGAGGAAACAGCCTTCGAGGTATCACATACGCCGGCGGTCGATTCGTCGCGGTCGGAGACAACGGACAGGCGTGGTGGTCCCCGGACGGAAGCCCCGGCTCATGGACCGACTCCAGCCCGGGGGGACTTAATCTTTTCG
>CAZEPS010000276.1:0-5439 GCA_964514165.1 uncultured Leptospirales bacterium | reverse complement strand
GGTGCGGGGGCACTGGAACAATCGTAGATTGTTCTGTGCAGATGGGGCCTCCATGGTGGCGAACAAGATGAAGGGTATCCGGGCGGCCCTCTGCTTCAATGAATTCATGGCCGAGATGTCCCGGCGCCACAACGACGCTAACGTCCTGGCCCTGGGCGCCCGGGTCATCGGCGAAGACCTGGCCATGGCAATCATCAGGCGCTGGCTCAATACTTCCTTTGACGGCGGGCGGCACCAGCGCCGGGTCGACAAAATAATGGACCTGGAAACCTGCTGAAACGAAAAACCTGAACATGGAACACAGAAGATTCATACTCCCGGCACTGATACTCGCCTCAATGCTCCTGATGTCCCCCACCAGGGACACCGGCGGTGTAAAAATATTTCCCGCGGTCCCGCACCGGAATCTCCATAACGCGGTCATCACCACACTTGACAACGGGAAGACGGCCTACCGCATAGCGGACCTCTCCTATCAGAAGAACCGGGAGCCCTATATCACCGACCTGGCCCTCTCGTTCAACCGGGACTCCCGTCAGCTGACAAGGGACGAGACCGGAAAGTACCGGATACGGTCCGCAAGCTACGATTACGTCCCTGGAATGGGTTCCCTCGGCCCCGGATGCGGAAAGTTCTTCAAGACCGGCCACGGGGTAACAATAGAAACCGTCCGGAACCTCTGGCTCGGGTCCTGCGACGATCTCGGCTCCTTTACCGTCGAAATACGGTTCCAGCCGATAACCGTGAAGGACAACAGCATCCTCTTCACCAGGGTCGGCTGTTATTCCGGGGTGAAACGGGGAATCGAGATGAAACTTGAAAACGGCAGGGCCGTTGCCTCACTCTACGGCATATTCCGCGATTCAAGGGGGCTCAACCTGAACGTCCACCTGGCCCGGGGGCCCCGCATCGAGGCAGGCAGGTGGTATCATGTCAGCATCAGCTTCGACCGGATCTCCGGAAAACTCGCCGCCTATCACAACGGTAACGAAACAGAGGTGCGGTACATGACCGAAACCGGGGACCCCTCCGTGGGGGTATACGAGCCCTCTTTCGGATACCGGGACGAGGCAGGGAACATGGTCTGCTGCGACGCCGTCCCCGCGAAGCTCGGCATTAACTACACCGGCCTTATCGACGAATTCCGTATCGCCACCATCGAGTACCCGGAACTGGAAAGGCGGACCGACATCGCGAACCGCAACTACACGCCCCACGGCACCATGGGCCGGGTCCCCTACAACGTGGAGGGGATAGTGACCAGCCCGGTCCATACGTTCGATGAGACCGGCACAAGGATTACCCTCTTCAAGTGGGGGGAAACCATCCGGAAACACTCCTTCATATGGATGCAGGTGAGGACCAGCGACACCAGGTTCGATCCCCATGAAACCCGGATAAAATGGTATCGGGTCAATAACGGCCAGAGGAACATCCACTTGAAGAAGATAAACGGGGAGTATCTCCGGGGGCGCTACTACCAGTGGCGGGCGCACCTGGTCGCATCCCCGGACGGAAAGCAGAGCCCGGATCTCTACGACGTGGAGCTCCATTACCGCCTGGACATCCCCCCTGACCCGCCCCTGTTCGTTGAGACCGTCAGCGCCGGCAGCCGAAAAGTGACAATCCGGTGGAAGAAAAACGTCGAGGCGGACATGCTCGGCTATCGGATCTACTACGGAACGGAACCGGGAAAATACGACGGGGTCATATCGCGGATAAACGGGAGGAGGATAACCAACGGCCTGTCTGAAGGAAACTTCATAGAGGTCACCATAACCCCGGGGCTCATCGAGGAGAACCGTTCCCTTGACAGGCGCAACCTCCTCGCCTACCCCCTGCTCGAGAACACGGTGCTCTATTTTTTTGCCGTGAGCGCCTACGACAGCTACAAGCCGGACACCCCCCACAACCACGAGTCCCGCCTCTCGAAGGCCGTGACCGCGCGCCCCTTCGCCGGATCAGAGATAGATTGACAAAAACCCCGTTAGATTAAATCTTGACTGAGAGCCTTTCTATTGATACCTTTTTGAGGCTATTTACCCGGAATTAATAGGGCGTTAACGATGGACCTTCCCAGAAAGAAAATACATATTCCCGGCGAGTACGCTGACAGCGTGAGGGAGATAGCGGAAACCTGCCGGTCCCGCGGGTACCAGTGCTACCTCATCGGGGGATCGGTACGTGACCTGATTCTCGGGCGCCGGGTCTTCGACTACGATTTCGCCACCGACGCCCGTCCCGAAGAGATCATGAAAATCTTCAAACGGACCGCCCCGACCGGGATAAAACACGGGACCGTCACCGTGCTCACGGGTGACAACTCCTTCGAGGTCACCACCTTCCGGTCAGACGGGAAGTACTTTGACGGGAGGCGCCCGGAAGCGGTTTCCTTCTCGATGACACTGGAGGAGGACGTCATACGCAGGGATTTCACCATGAACGGCCTCGCCTGGGACCCGGTTTCCGGCGGGATAATCGACCTTGTCGGGGGCCTCAAAGACATCGAAAACCGGATCATCCGCACCATCGGAAACCCGGTCTCCCGGTTCAGCGAGGACGGGCTCCGGCTGATGCGGGCCTGCAGGTTCACGGCCCAGCTCGACTTCGCCATGTCCCCGGAGACCAGGGACGGGGTCACCGAATGCCGGGAGATGATCCGGCTGATATCTGCCGAAAGAATACGGGACGAGCTCCTGAAGCTCCTCGAGGCGGACAGGCCCTCGATCGGTTTCGAATGCATGAGGGAGACCGGTCTTCTCGACATTGTCCTCCCGGACCTGGCTTCCGGGTACGGCGTTTTCCAGAACAGGTTCCACCGTTACGATATCTACCATCACAGCGTCTACTCCTGCGACGCGGCGCCGAAGGAAAGGCCACTGATCCGCCTCGCGGCCCTGTTTCACGACACAGGGAAGGTCCCGACCAGGGCCGAGGGCCCGGACGGGGACTACACCTTCTACAACCATGAGGTGGTAGGGGCCAGGATGGCAAAGCGGATCATGAAAAACCTGAAATTCTCAAACGAGCAGATCGATACCGTGTCGAACATGGTCCTCAACCACATGTTCCATTACACGGACGAGTGGACCGACGGGGCGGTGCGCCGGTTCATGCGGAAGGTGGGGCTCGAGAACATGGACGACCTCTTCACCCTTCGCCTGGCGGACCGTATCGGGAACGGGGCCCGGAGGGGCCTGCCCGCGCCGATAGAGCGGCTCAAGGGGAGGATCAACAAGGTCATAGAGGAAGAGAACGCCATAACCGTGAGGGACCTCGACGTCAACGGCAACGACATCATGGAAACCTTTTATCTCAAACCGGGGCCGGTTATCGGGGAGATCCTGAACAGCCTCCTGGAGCTTGTCCTCGACGACCCGGAGATGAACCGGAAAGACATTCTTTTAAAAAAGGCGCGGGAATACGTGGAAAAAAGAAACATAAACGCCACTTGATTTTCCACCGGATCGGTAAAAGATAAAATACTTGACTATTGACAGTGATAAAGTATTAATAATTATCGTATTTTTGTCAACGAAACAGAAAACAGTACACATATCGCATGGGGGCCTTTTCAGGGAAAATACTCAACCAAACGGTCATGGATGGTATGAGTGACACATGCCCACACAGAAAAAACGGCAGCATGAACATAGACAGAAGAGCAATATCCCGGAAAATCCAGAACGATGAACCCCTGAAGATACGGTTTAAATACCTGGATGAAGAACTCCTCATGGTTCTCAACAGCATCATAACCAGGTACCTGTCAAAGATCGACCGAATCTTTCTGCTAAACTCGGTTATTACCATCCTCCGGGAGGTAATAGTGAACGCCCTGAAGGCCAACGCGAAACGGGTCTACTTTTTAAAGAACAACATCGATATCAAAAACCCCGAAAGCTACGCCGATGGAATGGACATGTTCAAAAAGAACGTGGTGGGCGATTTTGACCTCATACGGAACGACCTCAACCACAGCGATTTTTTCGTGGAGATAAATTTCGAATATAAAAACGAACAGCTCATCGTGAAAATCATCAACAACACGACGATCCTTCCCCAGGAGCTCCAGCGGATACAGTTTCGCATAGAAAAGGCAAAGCAGTACAACGATTTTTCCGACGCCTATGACGAAATCCAGGACGATTCCGAGGGGGCCGGGCTCGGCCTGGTGCTCACCGTGCTCTTTTTGAAAAACATGGGGATAAACCCGGACAATTTCAGGATCCAGAGCAACGACAAGGTGACCCAGACGTCACTGGTTATTCCCCAGAAACTCCAGCCGACAGAAATCACCACCAGGATCAAGGAGCAGATCCTCGAGGACCTGGAGGGGATACCCACCTTCCCCGAACATATCCTGGAACTCCAGAGGCTCTGCAGCGACCAGGAATCATCCATAGAACTGATCGCCGAAAAGGTGAAGATTGATCCGGCCCTGGTTACGGACGTCATCAAGCTTTCGAACTCGGCAGGTTTCGTACCGGGTAAACGGATAGACAATATCAATACCGCCATCATGACCATCGGCCTGAAAAACCTCAACGCCATTCTCATCGCCAGCAATGCCAGGCGCATACTGAACACCCGGTTCTCAAGCTTCGAGCAGATCTGGTCGCACTGCAACCAGTGCGCGTTCTACGCCCGCCAGATCGCCCTCAGGTTCCAGATGGCCAGAATAGTGGAGAATGTTTTCCTGTCGGGTCTCCTCCACGACTTCGGCAAGATAATACTCCTGTCGACCGACCTGAACCTGGTGAACAAGATAGCCGACATCATGAAAGACCGGCGCATCGTCAATTCAACGGTCATGGAAGAGATTTCCATCGGGATAAGCCACTCCGTCATAGGGGAAATCATCTCGAAGAACTGGAACTTCCCGGTATACCTGGTGGACGCGATTAAGTACCACCACTCCCCTTTGAACGAGTCCGGCCGGTTCAGAGACATCGTCTTCACCGTGTACCTGGCCAACATGCTCTGCGGCATTGAGACCAGGAAATACACCTATTTCTATATCGAGGAAACGGTCCTCGAGCACTTCGGTATCCTCGACCAGAAGGATTTTGACGAGTTCCACAAGAGGCTCAAGGTCAAGTGGGAGGCGACCAAGGCATTTTAAAAAGGGGTACCCCCTTTTTTTTTCCTGGCCCCGAGAGGGGTTTTTTTTGCGCTGAAAAGCGCAGGAGTCATTTTTCACGCTTTTCAGCGTGGGGATCTACACTGAGAGTGTAATGCATATGAAGGGGGTGTCAGACCAGCCACCCCCTTCACCCCCGAGGTCCTTTCAAGCGCCGGGGCGGCTTATGCCGGGTTATATGAAGTTTGAGCCGCCATCTTCTGAAAATAATAATATTTTTGTCTCATTCCGGAATTTTGGGCGAAATATAATAAGAGGCTCTGACCCCCTACCAAAAATACACCGGCAGCCGCTTA
>CAZEPS010000275.1:0-5453 GCA_964514165.1 uncultured Leptospirales bacterium | reverse complement strand
TTTCCCGTGGCATCTGGTGTAGACATGGTGAGTGCATCCCTGGGCGATGTTTCGTTTCGGTCGAGGCATGGTTTCCTCCGTAAGTGTTTACTATTAATACGATTGAGAGGGGGGAATTTGTCGAAAAAAAAGGGCTCTGACCCCTTTTTTTTCGATTTTTTTGAAAGGGTCAGAGCCCTTTTTTTATTTATACCGTTTCGGCCAGAGACGGGCGAGGCGCTCACGGATCGACTTCTCGCTCCCCTCTTCAGTGGGCCTGTAGAAAACCTGCCCGGCTGTTTCTTTGGGAAGATAGACCTCGTCGACAAAGTGTCCATCAAAATCATGGGGGTAACGGTAATCTTTGCCGTGACCCATTTTTTTCATCAGGCCGGTGGGGGCGTTTCGGATGTGGAGGGGGATCTCGTAATTACCCTCGCCGGCGACGCGCTTCGCCTCTTTAATTGCCAGGTACGAGGCGTTGCTCTTCGGGGCCGAGGCGAGGAATGTCGCGCACTGAGAGAGAATTATCTCGCACTCCGGGAGACCGATACCCTTCACGGCCGTGAGGGCCGTCACCGCCAGGTTCAGGGCCGTGGGCGCGGCGTTGCCGATGTCCTCGGAGGCGAAAATCACCATGCGCCGGGCGATGAACTCCGGGTCCTCCCCGGCGATAATCATCCGGGCCAGGTAGTAGACCGCCGCGTCAGGGTCAGAGCCCCGGAGAGACTTGATAAAGGCGGATATGGTGTCGTAGTGCCGGTCGCCGGCCCGGTCGTAGTAGAGCATGGAGTTTTCCAGAGCCTCGAGTACGTGGTCGTTCCTGATAAAGCCGTCTTTCGTGAGCAGGAAGGACGTTTCCACCAGGTTCAGGAGACGCCGGGCGTCCCCGCCGGCGTACTGGACCACCGTCGCCTTCACCCCCTCCTCGAAACGGGCGTTGCCGTTTTTGAGAATCTCGTCCTTCACCAGGGCGTTGTGGAGGATGGTCATCAGATTTTCGTCAGAAAGCTTTTTCAGCTTGAGCACCCTGGTACGGGAGAGGAGCGGGGATATGACGCTGAAGGAGGGGTTCTCGGTGGTGGCCCCGACAAGGACGATGTCGCCGGACTCGACCGACCCGAGTACCGAGTCCTGCTGGGCCTTGTTAAACCGATGAATCTCGTCCAGGAAAAGTAGGGTCTGGACGCCCTCTTCCCGGTTTTTCTTTCCCTTCTCGATTACCTTGCGCACGTCCGCTACCCCGGCGGAAATAGCGCTCAGGTAACAGGCGTCCATGGAACAGCTCTCGGCGATGAGGCGCGCCAGGGTGGTTTTTCCGGAGCCGGGCTCGCCCCAGAGTATGATGGAATAGGCCCTGCCGGTTTCGAATATCGTCCTCAGGAGCCGGTTTTCGTCGAGGAGGTGCTCCTGGCCGATGAAGTGTTCCAGGGTCTTCGGGCGGCATCGTTCCGCCAGGGGGATGGTGTCGCTCTTATCGGTCATATTTCCATTACCCGGATGAGGTACCCATAAAAAAATCCGGCGTCGCCGGATTTCATTCTTGCGGATGGCAATAATTATTTCTTGTCGTTATCGTCATTCACGCGCGGTCCCCGGAATCCGGGGCCTGAACTCCCTCTTGGACGGCCCTGCATGGACATTCGCCGTGTCTTTTTCAAGCGTCTCCGCTCGGCCTCTTCCTTTTTTCTCTTCTTCTCTTCGCTCGGTTTCTCATAGTACCGCCTGCGCTTGAGTTCCTTAAAAATACCCTCAAAGGCCATCTTCTTTTTCAGATTCTTAAAGGCCTTTTCGATGTCACCATTGACCCGTACCTCTAATGGCTGTGTCATATTCGTGCTTCCTACCATACTGAAAAAATGTTGAGGCACTATAGGGGCAGCGCTTTTTTTTGTCAATTCGAAATTTCATGTTTGAAGCCCCCTCCCGTGACGGACAATTTCTGGCGCGGCCAGAACATGGCCAGCCCGATTCCATTCATAACAGTATAGTGGGACCGTAGATAGATAAACCGCGATACAGTGAGAGGCGGTATAACACGCGGTAGAACATGGAGGATCGTACCATGATACGAAAGAGAAGAAATACGTCGGCACTCGTCCGGGCCCTTGTCATCGACCCGGGACAGTTCTTTGTGTCCCCGGGGGGCCGCTGTTTAGCCACCCCCGGGGTTGCCCTTGAGCAGGGCGGTCCGGGTATGAGGGGGGTTAGTTCTCGGGGCCCCATTTAGAGGGAAGAAAAATACAAATTATGCCTTGACTGAGGTATTCCGGGTGAGTATTTTGTTGAGAGAGTATTCACACATTGTCACCTGAGGGCAATAATAGAATATTTTTTCTATAAAAACTGGAAAGAGCGGTATGAAAATAAAAGACCTTGTCAATGAATTGATATCCCTTCCGGTTGAGGAGAGAACCAAAGTAGTTGATTCAGTCCTCAAATCGCTGAACCCGCCTGAAACTGAAATTGATAAAAAATGGGTGAAACAAGCGAAACAGAGGCTTACGGAGCTTCGAAGAGGAGATAGTAAGTCTATTCCGGGGAACGAGGTCTTTAATAAGATCTGGAATCATTACGGAAAATGAAGTTCTCGTTTCATCCGGAGGCTGTAGACGAGTTTAATTCGGCGATTGGTTATTATGAAGAGAGTGAGAAAGGACTGGGTATTGATTTCACCATTGAAGTGCACGCCGTTATAGAAAGAATCCTGGCCCACCCTCTTGCCTGGACTGCCATTGACAATGAAATCAGGCGGTGCCTCGTGCCGAGATTCCCCTATGGTATTCTCTATTCCGTTGAATCAGAAGAAATATATATTCTTGCCGTCATGAACCTCCATAGAGAGCCCGATTCGTGGAAAACCCGCCTGTAAGCTGCTGACCGGAAAGGCAATAGAGATCATTGCCGTGATATCCGGGAGAGTGAGGTCTTCAGTTTTTTCTCGCCTCGCGTAACCTCAATGAATAATGTAAACGAGCCACCCCCCGGGTTGCCCTGGAACAGGGCGGTCCGGGTATGAGGGGGGATAGTTCTCGGGGCCGGTTATTGAAGGGCGGACCCTTTCCGGTACCGTTCCGGGGCGGTCTTCATCTCCCGGACGAAGGCCCGGTTGAAGGTTTATATGTTTTGTACATCTTCAAGAAGTTCGGGAACATTCTCCACGGCTATCTGGTATACTCGTTCATCGGATAGTACGTCATAACCGTGGGAAATCAGGCTCCTGAAATCAATGATCCTGCGGGCGTTGCGGATTTTCGCGTACTCAAGGGGAAACTCCCTGGACATGCGGGTTAGGATTTCTCCGATTATTTCAAACTGCCTCTCAACCGCTGATTTAACAAGGGGATTATTTCCGTATGAATCAACCTCAATGCCTTTTATAAAATCGGAAATGTAATGACAGCAGGTTATCAAGTCTTCTTTCAATACCTCAATATCATGCTTCATAGAGAAGAATCCTGTCTTTGAAGGTACCGGATTTGAAGGATTTATTTTTTATAGCCTCTTCTTCTATTAGATCAACATGTGTTCCGGTCAACTTTTCAAGCTCCTCCAAAGTACTAAAATATTGATCAAGGGCCCCGGTGGTTTTTTCGAAGTTCACGAGGAAATCAAGATCGCTTTCATCAGAATGATCATCCCTTGCCTGGGAACCGATGAGATACAGGGAGAGGACCCTGTTTTTTTTACAGATAGAATTAATCTTTTCATTATCAAAGGTAATCATAATCATCACCACCGCGGCTTAATGCGGGCAATATAGCATCCTTTTTGTATTATTGACAAGTTAATTTTATTCACGGTCAATAGGGGGTGGTCATTTTCCGGTACCGTTCCGGGGTGGTCTTCATCTCCCGGGCGAAGGCCCGGTTGAAAGTGCGGAGGCTTTCGAACCCCACCTCAAAGGCGATGTCAGTGACGCTCTCTTCGGTGGTTCTCAACCGCTCCGCCGCCTCCCTCACCCTGAGAAAGTTGATGTAGTCCCCGATGCGCATCTTCTTGCAGGCGTTGAAAAGCTTGGAGAGGTTGTCAGGGTGAAGGTCCACTGACGCTGCCAGGCCCTCCCGGGAAAGGCTCTCGCGGTAATTTTCGTTGATGCAGGCTATGATCTTCTCGATCTTCTCCTCCGTCTCTTTTGAGACAATCCGCAGGGCATTGTTCTTTTTTGTTCTTTTTTGCTTTTGTAATAGGGCGTCTTCGATGATGTAGCGCTCCATGGTGCGGTTCAGGTCGTCCACCTCGTCCTGGAGGGACAGAAAGCGGAGTACCAAAACGAGGGCTGTCCCCATGAAGAGGAGGAGGGCCCCGTAGGGGAAGACCATACCGGTGAAGTCATGGCCCAGCAGGGAGAGGTGTCTGCCGGTGATCTTGGATATATAGACGAGGCTGTCGTGCATGGAACAGCAGATCACCTCCACCGCGAAAAGGCTGAATATCTTCGAGTATGGCCGTTTCGTGTAGAGGGCGTAGCCGTGACACGCCAGGTGGTAAAACCCGAGGGATGTGCAGGATACGATAAGGACGATGCCGTAGGTAAAGGGGTCCCGTTTTGCCAGGACAAAGACCCCGGGAATAAACAATGAAGAAACCGAAAAAGAGCTGCAGACAGTAGAAGAAGTTCTCATCTTCCGAGGGTCTCGCAATAAAAAAGACAAGAAAGATTATGAAAAGAAGAAAGGCCATACTGATGATAAGAAAGGGACCGGATAGTTCCGCGGGTAGTTCCACATGGAGTGTTCTTTCGGGGGAAAAGATCCGAGGCCGCCTATCTTCGATCCGTTGAAAAAGGTCTCGTCGGCGTTGCCGATGCGGCCCAGGGAGAGGCCCAGGGAGCGTTCTCTCAAAGCGGTGTCGATATGAACAGACTTTCGGACCCAGGCGGTGCCGCTGATTTCCCCTTTTTTTCTGGCAAAGGGCATGAAGCTTCCGGGGAGGATGACCGTGTCCCAGTGTGAGTCGTCACAGTCAGGTGACGCGAATTCAGCCCGGTCCTCGAGTGAGATACGCCAGGTTCCCGAAAGGGGAACGTGGATTTCCCGGTCCGTTCCGGCGGCCCTGACCGGAGCGGTGCCGGCCAGAACCGTGACCGCTGCTATGAGGAGTAGTTGTTTCATGGAATTATTTCTGCTGAATCGTTCTGCTTGTATAATTCAGGAACGGGTATTGCCATAATGGTGGGGACTTCCGGTGTCAATAAAAAGAAAGGGGCAAAGAAAAGGAGGCTCGCTCGGACGCCACGAGGGGCAAACCGGCCGGACTCATATGTCGAGCACGTTTTTGACATCCATGTCCGCGCTCGTCTTTTTAGGTTGTTATGATAACCACACAACACCTTAAACTGTGTTGCAGAAATCGGTAGATGGCTATATCCTGAAACCATTCTTCGGGAATTGAATGGGTGCGGGAGATGGCCTGAGGTCTTTCTGTGGCGTTTTCACGACCACGATTTTAGGTTTGGCCGGCCATCTCACCGT
>CAZEPS010000274.1:0-5454 GCA_964514165.1 uncultured Leptospirales bacterium | reverse complement strand
AAGAACCATGGAAACTTTTACCTGATGGTATTCAAAGAAATTGATTTTATATGGACCCTGTTGCACGATTATTACTTTCATGATTTTTATCCTGCCGGACAAATGAAGCCAGTGTTCAAGGATCATTACCATGGCGAGGGTATCAAGTTCGCAATACTTCAATAACGAATTGATTATATGCTCGCGCTCCAGATCACTGACATCAGAAAACTGTAACCTGGCGTAAGCCATCATGGCAGCGCCCCCTTCAGCTATCTTCTCATCCGTATCAAAGGCATCGAGCAGTTCATTGTCGACTTCCTCAAAAACCGGGGGCAGCAATGCATAGGGATCCATGACTGAACCGTTTTCATACTTAAGCCATACCCAGTCTGATGGAAAATTACTGCTGGTAAATCCAGTTTCAATTGCCCCAATAGAATTTGAGTATTTACCCTTAAGATAATCACAGGAATTGAGAACAGCCGGAAGGACGTCTTTTATAGAATTTGAGCCGCCGGTGAGAGGATGGTAATAATACTTTTTCACAAGATCAAGCATATCGACCATACTGCGCCTGCCGGCCCACTGTATTTCACTTTTTTTTGAAGATTTTGTTACGCTTCGTATCCATTCCATCAGTTCATTTTTATCCGGCTCATCAGAATGATTGAGTTGCCAGTATACATGGTTCAAAATGGTATTCTCGTGATCTGCATACCTGAATATCGTGCCGTCATCTGAGGAGAGTTCCTTTTTTAAAGCGCGGACAAAATCAAAATTGGGGAATTGACCCCTGGCAGTATGAAGGTATTCACCCCTGTGTTCAATTGAGCCATCAGCATTTATTACATGATGTGAATACTGGAACGCTACGGATTCGTACGGGCGCATGCCCCTGGTAAACGGTATCGCGACAGTGGACGTTTCAAAGTCAATGCAATGGAGGGGAAAGGACCATGTATTCAGTTCCTCTGCAAAACCGTCAATGTCAAAATACGGCGTACTGTCGTTGTTTTTTACTTTTTCAACCTGAAGCCACTGGCGTTTCTGGCCGTCAAGGCCTGTATCATTTTCATTTTCGCGGGTTATGATATCATCTTCATCCACGTCTTTCATGAAGATGACACCCTTACTGATCAGCGCTTCCTTTCTTCTTCTTCTGAAATTCCATATACTGAAAACAGTTGGATTATTGAAGTCACTGTCTGTAAAATTATATTTTTTTGTCAGGCATTCCCTGAACCCGTCTTTTTTAGATTGTTTATCCTCTGCACGCTTACAGGTAAACTCGCACTTCCCGCATATTTTCTTTATCGGAGTGTCAATTCGCTTATCAGCCTTAAAGGCACCTGATAAAGACTTGACCCACGTTGCAAAATGTACCGTATGACCTTCAAATAAAAAGGTATCATTTAAGACCACATCAACAGCCTTATCAGCATTCACTTTTATGAGAATCACAAGCCCAAGGGAAGGTAAAGAGGTGTCACCTGTTTTTTCAACAACCGTTCTGTTCCCTGTCTTTCTTATCTTAAAGCGCTGGTTCAGGCCGTCAACTGAAGCGGATGATTTTTTGTTGGTCATCATCAGGTATGATTTGACCGTATATCCGGGATATGATTTTACCATGACATGTTTTTGAAACGCCACATCATAAAGATAGGGCTGCCATTTACTTAATACGCTTCCCCCATTCATAACGAGAAAATCCCTGTCCGTGTCAGCATCATAGGACTTTGATTTCACTTCTATCAAATCGATGTTCTTCCCTTCTTTTACCAGTATATCGGCACGAATGAACAGGTTCTCATGGCGGACCGCAGCCTCGAATATCACTGCAGATTCATTTTGCAGCAGCTCTTCAGTCCTTTTCAGGGCTTCATCATGATCAATAATATCTGACAGGTCATGCCCTTCGGGATAATTGCATTTCGCCAGTTCGCCGACCTGGAAACCGCCCTCGGCAAGAGCCGAAAGGAACGGATCGTCAAGCCTGCTGTTTGCGTATTCCTCTTTCTTCGCGTAATACAGCTTGGTTTCGCATTCAGCGGCAAGCTTAAAGAGTGATTTGGTCAAGTACCGGGGATTTGTCATAACATTTCAATTCCTAATCAATAGCTGATATGTAATATCAAACGTATAGAATTTTCAAGACGAAACAGGTTTTAAATAAAAACCTCTACATCCGCTACGGCTCCATTTTTCCCCTTGATATAACCAGTCACCAGATACCTCTGGCCGATAACCCACCAGTCCTTAAAATAAGCCATTATCTTTGAGTATTCAGGCCAGGCTTCATTGTATTGATGCCCTGAAGTAACCTGTGACACATCGGTTCCAATAACAGGGGGCATGCCGGATGATTCTTCATCGTAACCAGCGGCACAGGAAACGGCAATCAGCAAATTCACGGTGATTACAGGCACTTTCTTGATATCTTTCACCTCCATCAATCGCTTGCCATTATTGTAAAGTATTTTAGCGTTTTTGTAAACCCCCATAAGATTAATATTTAATCTTCATCAAATACAGCAATTCACCAATCCCATTGAAGAACATTTGTCATTATCCCAGGTTAACCTATTTTAATGTTTTTCCATTTATATAATATACAATATAGTGTACAATCATGAAAACGGAATCACCAAATTATACCATCTGAAGATAACAAATATTGTTAAAGGGTTTTAATATCTTACAGGTATTGACATAAATCAGATATTTGCACTATATTATTGACAATAAAATAAATAGAACATTATATTATTCTTGATTTTTTTCATATTGCATATAATGATTTGGTTGAATACCAATAAAGATAAACTTCGCAGGAGATAATGATATGCAGCAGCAAAGCACAGGGAGTTCCCAGGCAAAAGTCAAGGGAGTGGCAGATATCGTATTCTGTATTGACGCCACTCAATCAATGGAGCCGTGTATTGACGGTGTGAAAAAGAACATCGAAACATTTATATCAAACCTTAAAACTGATTCTCAAACCCCGGTAATATGGCGTGCCAAGATTATTGGCTATAGGGACTGTAAACTCACTGATTACCCGGCTTTTGAGGGACTCGATAACAAACTTGGTGATGATGTCTCTGAGTTGAAGAATCAACTTGACTCCCTGAAGGCCCTGGGCGGCGGGGATATGAATGAAAGTACCCTGGATGTCATTTACAAGGTTATAAAAAGTACCGACTGGAAACCACTCGGAGAGGCCCACCGTTTCATCATCGTGTTCACCGATGCACCGCCGATACCGGAAATGGATCCGGGAACGGTTGAACCGGGTGAACCCCGAGACGCCCAGAATGTTAAGAACCTGCTCTTTATGCAGAAAATACAGCTTCATCTTTTCAGCCCTGAAGATCCAGTTTACAAAGAGCTTTCGAGTGTTCCCAAGGCTATGCACTATAAACACTCGAAAGATGATCTTGCAAATGCTGACTTCAATGACATACTGTCAAGCCTTGCAAAAACAGTTTCGAAGGCCAGTGTAGGTGTTGTTGCCAAGGGTGCTTCAACAGCCATTCAGTAAAAAAGAAATTTTGAGGTAAATCCATGGCGACTATGTTAAAACCTGGTGACCGCGTTAAAGGTTATGAAATAAAAAAACTAGTTAACCAGGGTGGATTCGCGATTGCCTATATAGCCAGGGCTGGGGAAATCGATGTCTTTTTTAAGCAATATACTGATCCTACCCCCTTTTATCCATGGTTTAAAGAATACTTAAACTATGAGGATGACATAAAGAACCGCCTTGATTCAATCAAACCTCCCGAGGTTGTCTCCCATCTTCTTGATCATTTCGTTGAAGAAGATACATATTACCAGGTGATTGATCTTATCACAGGAAAAAGTTTGAGAGAGCTTTTTGACGAGTCTGCTGAGAATCCGGATATTTTTACAGATGAAAACAGGTATAAAAACGCATCTGTGATGATGTTTTCCATGCGACAGATTCATTCACAGGGTATTGTTCATGGAGATCTCAAGCCGGACAATGTTTTTCTGGAAAAAACGGAAACCAGCCTGGGACTGCGGGCAAAGATCATCGACCTTGATTTCTCCTTCATTGACGGCATATCACCTCCCTGGAGAAACGACATCGGCATAGTCGGGTCACCAGGATATTTTTCTCCTGAACATTTTAAACAGGAACTGCCCACGTTAAAGTCTGATGTTTTCACATGCGGGATAATGTTGTATGAAATCATGTGCGGCACCTATCCATATAATGATCCTGAAAATGACCCTTTGAGTCGCAACTGTAAAAAACCGATCGAGATAAATCCTGATCTGACATCAGAATTTTCAGACATTATCTATGACTGCCTTGACCCTGACCAGAAAGGAAGGCCATCCACGGAAGAAGTGCATAAGGCTATCGGGAAGCTAATAAAAACCGGGAAATTCCCACAGCAGGTTATCATCACATCTGGTAACCAGTATCCCATGACCGTTTTTAAAACGACGATCCTCGGCCGTGACGATTGCAGGCTGTTCGGTGACGATTACAGGTTCGTTGAGGACCAGCAGTTTGAAATAATAAAAAACGACACTGAACAAAAATGGGAAATCCGGGGCCTTCCCGGTGTGACTAACAATACCCGGCTTGACGGAGAAATAGTTACCGATAAGACTGCCGAACTATACGACGGAGCACTTATTTCAATCGGAGATCTCAAACTGCATGTAGAAATAAAATGACCCGGAGAGAGCCATGCAACAACAGCAGCATACACAGCAAAAATCCACCGCGGGGGTTGTGGACATTCTCTTCCTCCTGGACATATCTGACTCCATGAGACCATGCATAGACTCAGTCAGATCGCAGATCAATCACCTCATAGACAACCTGAAAGTCGGCCAGATCGAGCTTGACTGGCGCCTGGGACTACTCGCATACAGCTGCGACTATGATGGTAATCTATTCCAATTTGAAACAATAAACAGTAACAATGCCATCGACACAATCAGGGAAATTTATCATTCGGGTGGAAATAATCAGGAGAGTCTCTTCACGACGGACATTAATGTTTTCAGACACAGGCTGGGAGAGACGCAGGTAGGGGGTAATGAAGCAACCCTGGTAGCACTTGACACAGCTCTTGACTTTCACTGGAGGCCCTTTACCGAATGCCACAGGGTCATAATCTGCTTCACCGATGAACCATTTGAATCAAATGCCAATACAGAGATGCAGTCCTCCAAGCTTGAAGGCATCATAGAAAAAATAATGTCATTGAAGATAATCCTGTTCCTGATAGCCCCGGACTCAGAAGTCTACAGGAAACTTTCCAAGGTGCCAAAATCATTGTACAGGAAGCTTGAAAACAGCGGCCAGGGGGCAAGTGAAATCGATTTCCAGGATCTCTTCTCATTCATAGGAAAGTCGGTATCAAAAAGCAATGTTCAACAAGGCAGTGAGAAACGCATTAATAAAGGACTATTCGATCAGCCTGATTG
>CAZEPS010000273.1:0-5463 GCA_964514165.1 uncultured Leptospirales bacterium | reverse complement strand
GCTCACCCGCCCTGCCCTTGTCGATGGCCGTGACATGGGCCCGGGCCACCTCGGCAACGTGGGCCCAGGGGGCCCCGCCGGGCAGTACCGCCGGAACTTTCCCGTCCCGAAGGTCGGCGAAGAGCCTGCCGAACTGGAGGGTGTGATCCCAGGGGCCTAACATGCTCCCGGGGTTGATTACAACCACCTCGAGTCCCCTGTCTCTATAAGAAAGGGTCAGAGCCTCCCCCTCCCGCTTGGTATCAGCGTAGTTGTATCCCCATCCATCGTAATTGTAGACATCCCAGGTCTCGTCGGCAAGGCCCGATGGATTATACCCGAGGGCGTCGACCGTGCTCGTGTGCACGACCCGTTTGATTCCGCACTCCAGGGCCGCCTCCATAACGGCTCTGACCCCCTCCACGTTGGTCTTCCGCTGGCGGTCGAAGCGTTTCTTCCAGAAACTGGTGTCCCCGGCGGTATGGATAACGGCGTCTGCCCCCTGCATGCAGCGGCACAGGTTCTCGTAATCGCACACGTCCCCTTCGGTGATTCGAACCGACCGGTGCTCGATGTATTTCGTTTCAGTTCCGGCCAGGGAATAGGCGGTGACCTGCCATCCCTTCTCAAGGCACTGGCGGACGATGTTGGTCCCGAGAAACCCGGAAGCCCCGGTGATGAAGATCTTCATGGTTTGATTTCTACTTTATTCAATTCAATTCGTCAAGAAAATATCAGCTTTGAAACCAGAAAGACCTCACCACCTGAATACCCCTTTACTATCAGGATGGGCAAGCTTTGAAATAAAATTTGGGGCTTTTAAAAGATATACCCTCTATAAAACCCTATTACCTGTGGAAGAAGAGGGCAGGGGGCGGTACAAAGATCAGCAAAAAGATAATTGCATTATTAAACGGTTACTGTCAGTTTCACCATATCACCAGTTCATTTCGAGGGAGGAAACGATGAGGATAGCCCTCGCCCAGATAAACCCGGTCATCGCGGACATCACGGGAAACCGGTACAAGATTTTCTCCTACATAAAGGAAGCAAGGGAAAAAGGGGCGGACCTTGTCATATTTCCGGAGATGGCCACCATCGGCTATCCCCCCATGGACCTCCTGGAAAACGACAAGCTCGTCCGGGACAACCTCGCCTCCCTGGACCAGATAGCGAAGGCGGGGAACGGTATCGACGTTATCTGCGGATACGTCGAATACGACCGGGAGAACCCCCCCTACCTTCATAACGCGGCAGCCTATATCAGGGACGGAATGCAGGTCTCGAGCCATTTCAAGACCCTACTCCCCACCTACGACGTGTTCGACGAACTCAGGTATTTCAGCCCGGCCCGGAGCCGGGAACCTGAGGAGATCCGGGGTGCCCGGTCCGGGATCACCGTGTGCGAGGACATATGGAACGTCCACCTGATGAACGAGAGCCGGTTCACCGAGCACCGCCGCTACGACCTGGACCCGGTGGAAATCCTCGCGGGAAAGGGGATTAATACCCTCATCAACATATCCGCCTCCCCCTTTGTCAAGGGGAAGAACAGGGCCAAGAAAGAGATGCTCACGGAGATAGCGAAACAGTACGGCATAACCGTGGTGTACGTGAACCAGGTTGGGGGAAACGACAGCCTGATCTTTGACGGGAACAGCATGGTCATAGCCGGGGACGGCAGGATCATCGGCAAGAGCCCCGCATTTACCGAGGAGCTTACCATAGTTGACACGGAAAGCCGGGAGGATGTCCCGGTGGAATACCACGAACTCGAGGATATCCGGCAGGCCCTGGTCCTGGGAATACGGGACTACATGCACAAGTGCGGCTTCACCCAGGCCCTCCTCGGCCTTTCCGGCGGTATCGACTCGGCACTTACCGCGACCCTGGCGGTCCAGGCCCTGGGCCCGGAAAACGTGATGGGGATTACCATGCCCTCCATGTATTCATCGACCGGCAGCGTGGACGACTCAGTGAAACTGGCGGAAAACCTGGGTATCATATTAAAGAAGGTTCCTATCAGGGACCTCTACGACCGGTACATAGAGGACCTGGACCCCCTCTTCGCCGGCATGCCGGAGGACACCACGGAAGAGAATATCCAGGCCAGGATTCGAGGCAACATCCTCATGGCGGTCAGCAATAAAACCGGCCGGCTCCTCCTCTCAACCGGGAACAAGTCCGAACTGGCCATGGGGTACTGCACTTTGTACGGGGACATGTCCGGGGGCCTGGCGGTCATATCCGACCTGCCCAAGACCCTGGTCTACGCCCTCGCCAGGCACATCAACGAACGCCACGAGATCATCCCGGAGAACACCGTCACCAAGCCACCGTCCGCGGAACTCCGGGCCGGGCAGAAGGATCAGGACACCCTCCCCCCCTACGAGGTCCTGGACCGTATACTGGAACTCTACATCGAGCAGCGGCGGTCGGCCGAGGGGATCATTGCCGAAGGGTTCGACAGCGAGCTGGTGCGGCAGGTCCTCCGGGCAGTCAACATGAACGAGTACAAGCGGATACAGGCCGCGCCGGGCCTGAAGGTGACCACCAAGGCCTTCGGACAGGGGCGTCGCATACCGATCGCCCAGCGGTTCGAGCCCTGATCCTGGATGATGAAACTCACAGGAGATCGTCATGAAAACAGCAGATATTTTCTTACTTATCGGCGGGGCGTTTAACCTCTTCTTCGCCCTGTTTCATATCGGTTTCTGGAAACTCTTCAAATGGAAAACGGAGCTGCCGAAACT
This sequence comes from uncultured Leptospirales bacterium, assembly GCA_964514165.1. Taxonomy (GTDB): domain Bacteria; phylum Spirochaetota; class UBA4802; order UBA4802; family UBA5550; genus CAZEPS01. The sequence goes on along the minus strand of CAZEPS010000273.1, from coordinate 2,731 downwards.
CTCGTTCATTAACCGGGGGGTCATGGAGGTGATGAACCTCTGCCTGATCTTCCTGTTTCTGGCAGGGGCCTTTCTCATGTTCTTCTACCGGGGCGAGCTTTTCGCTACGTCCCTCGGGAGCGCCGTGCTCATTTTCTGGGCCCTGTTCTGGTTTTTCAGGACCATAGAGCAGTTTGTCTTCTTCGGGTTTAACCGGGGGAGTGTGGCGTTCGGGGTAATTTTCGCCGCGGGGTTCTTTGTTTTCCTGGTACCGGCCCTGTCAACCTTCTGATAACGACACGGCCCTGGCAGCGGGAAGGCCCGGAATCCCCTCCATGCACCGGGCCAGGCGAACAATACTGGATATTGATTCCACGGCATGATACGATTACGGATATAACGAATCAAGAACAAAAAGAACCACCCATGAATTCTGGTTCAGGATGTTGAATTCCTTGACAGGCCGGGCCGATTTGGCAAAGAATACCGAAACTCGAGGGAGGTGCCGGCCCGGTTGAGGTTGCAGGAATATTAGAGTGGGAAACAACATGAAAGAAATAATCATCACCGGGCCCGGGCCGTCCGGCATGGCCGGCCGCGTCACGGCCATAGGGGGCGAGGTTTACACGGGAAAGAGGGTCAGAGCCCTCCACCGGGAGTGAACCCGTATAACCGGGGCTTCCAGGAGAAGATCGACCTCATCAAGGAATGGCTCGACACCATGGAAAACTTTCTCCCCATCGGCCGCTCCGGCATGTTCAAGTACAACAACCAGGACCACGATATGGCGACCGGCCTCCTGGCGGCCCGGACCGGTCTGGGCCTGGGAAAATACGACCCGTGGCTCGTGAACATCGACGCCGAGTACCACGAGGCGGGGAAGAACGAGGAGAAGCGATGATACCGATAATGAAAATAGCCGAACTGACTGCGGTCGAGAAGGAAGCCCTGTTCAACCGCTTCGGGGAGGACTTCACTACCGTCATGATAAACACGGTGGTGCCCATCGTGAACGAGGTCAAAGAGCAGGGGGACGAGGCGGTAAAAAAATATACCGCATCTTTCGACGGGGTGCTCCTCGATTCAATAACAGCAACTGAAGACGAACTCAGGACGGGATACGAGAACACCCCGAAGGAGATCCTCGAGTCATTTACCAGGGCGAAGGAGAACATCGAGGAGTTCCACAATAGGCAGGTCCGTGAAACCATCAGCTACACCCGGGACGACGGGACCCTCCTCGGGATGAAGTACGAGGCCATCGAGCGGGCCGCGGTCTACGTCCCCGGGGGAAAGGCGGCCTACCCGTCGTCGGTCCTCATGGGGGTCGTCCCGGCGAAAATAGCCGGCACCGAAACCATCACCCTCGTCACCCCGCCGGACCCGCGGGGCCTGGTGCCGGACATCATCGGTGCCACCTGCGTCCTCGCCGGGGTCGACCGGGTGGTAAAGTCCGGCGGGGCCCAGGGTATCGCGGCCGCCGGCTTCGGCACTGAAACCGTTGGCCGGTCCGATATCATCGTGGGCCCGGGGAACATCTACGTCACCGCGGCCAAGACCTACCTCTTCAGCCTCGGGATCGTGCAGATAGACTCCATGGCGGGCCCGAGCGAGGTCCTCATCATCGCTGACGAGTCGGCCCCGGCGAAATGGGCCGCCTGGGACTTCCTCTCCCAGGCGGAGCACGACGAGATGGCTGTGCCGATACTGGTCACCACCTCGGAAAAGCTCGCCCGGGAGGTCGTCGAAGCGGTACGGGAGGACATCGAATCCGGCCGGGGGCGCCATGAGATAAAGAAGGCATCGGTGTCAAACAACGGCCTCATCCTCCTGGCGAAAGACCTGGACGAGGCTATAGACTTCTCCAACCGCTACGGGCCGGAGCACATGGAGCTCATGGTGAAAGACCCCCTCTCTCATCTCGATACAATCCGCAACGTCGGGTCCCTCTTTCTCGGGAATTACTCCCCGGTGGCGGTGGGGGACTTCTACAGCGGCACGAACCACATCCTCCCGACCGGGGGGGCGGCCCGGTTCTCCTCGGGAACCTCGGTGGAGACCTTTCTCCGGCGCACCACCTTCCAGTGCCTGACCGGGGAGGGTCTCAGGAAAGCGGAAAAACCGGTGACCGACATGGCGAAAGTGGAGGGATTCGAGGACAAGCACGGGGGATCGGTCACCGTCCGGTTCGAGGAGTGAACCCAGCCCGGGCGGCAGTCCCGATGCCGGCAAATTCCTTGACAGCGAAACATTACACTGTTATCTTTGTTTCTGGAAACCCCCCATGCGCCGGAACAACCGAGAAACGATCCTGAAAACAGCCCGCAAACTCTTCCTGAAACACGGATACAACGGTGTCTCCATACGCATGATAGCGTCCGGGGCAGACCTCACCACCGGGGCGGTCTATTTTCACTTCAAGAACAAGAAAGACATCTACACAACCATCTGCTTCGAGGCCATCGATCTCCTCACGGAACGATTCAAGCAGGGTATAGAAGCCCGGGACACCCCGCCCCGGAAGCTGATCTCGACCTTCGACTCCTTCATGTCCTTTTACGAGGAGAACCGGGAGCATTACAATCTCCTCATGGAGTATAAATCACACTACGAGTCGGACACGGTGACCGACCGGGACGAGATAGCCGAGCGGTTCACCGAGCTGTTGAAGATCATGGCCACAACCGTGGACCTGGGCCGCGAGTCCCGGGTTTTCAGGGACATCGACTCCGAGAAGCTCTCCCTCCTCCTC
>CAZEPS010000272.1:1267-5480 GCA_964514165.1 uncultured Leptospirales bacterium | reverse complement strand
GAGCATATAATTGCACATAGCTGAGTAGTTACAAAAAAAATCATATAAAAAATTAAATTATTGAAATAATGTAAACCCCGTCAAGTTTGTCCTATAAACCATTAATAGATTTTATTAATGGTCTGTAACAACTGCTGTTACCCCTTCTCTCCACAATTATTTACGTATTAATCAAAAGTATCGGGAATTGACGTAATGCCTTAAAAGCTCTACTTTAACAGTAAGTGTTTTGGATGAGCTATATATAAAACACCGCACGCAAATACATGCAGGGGATTCAAAAGAATACATGAAAAAGAAACTCGCAGGTCTGGGCTTAATCATGGCGGCCGGTATGGTGATCTGCACCCTGGTCAACAGCACCCTCTTCAACGGCATGCCGGGGGTTTATTCCTGCGCTATAGCTGTTTCATTCATTACTGTTCTAACCCTTACGGCCGCCGGTCTTATCTTCAGCGATTATTCCGGCCTTTCCGGTGAAATCGACCGCTACAGGAAGAACGACGAGGGCCTCAGGAGCATGAGCAGGCGGTACCTGTCGATGATAAACGCCATCGGGGACCTCATACTGGTGACAGACGACGCCGGGTATATTCTCTTCGCCAATAACAGCGCCCGGGAGTTCCTCGGGTGCGAACCGGAGGAGTGCGTCGGCAACCATATCGCCCTCTACATTTACGGGGATACCGTTACCGCCCGTGAAGGGGAACAGCCCTGCGGCGGCGGGTTCAGCCCATTCTATTTCGAGAACCGGGAGTTCTCTTTAAGAAAGAAGGGAGGCGCCAGGGTCTGGGTCCAGTCCCGGTGCCGCCCCTACCTTGACGGGGACGGGTCCCCCGCCGGCCACATCATCACCATCGGAAACATCACCGAGATTATGGAGAAGGAGCACCAGCTCTTCCTGGCGAAAGAATCGGCGGAGAGGGCAAACCGGGCCAAGAGTATCTTTCTCGCCAACATGAGCCACGAGCTCCGCACCCCTCTCAGCTCCATTCTCGGATACAGCCAGTTTCTCCAGATGCAGGAGATGGGCCCCGTCAACGAAAAGCAGATGCAGTATCTCCAGTATATCATCCAGAGCGGGGATCATCTGCTTGAGATGGTAAACGACATCCTCGATCTCTCCAAGGTGGAATCGGGGAAGTACACCATCGACAAGAAACCCTTTGACATCAATCGCATGCTCGCCCGGTCGCCGTCTACGATTAAAGCGGTAGCGGACAGGAAGCGGGTGGAGATGGAACTCGCCATAGAGGAAAATATCGGCACGGTTCTCGCTGACGAGGTGCGGGTCAAACAGGTAATCTACAACCTCCTCGCCAACGCGATCAAGTTCACGGAGCCGGGCAAAAAGATAGGAATCGAAGCCCGCAGTGACGGCGACCGGGCGGTCATTACCGTGTGGGACCAGGGGTGCGGCATTCCGGCCTGCGATCTCGAAAGGATATTCGAGCCCTTCGAGCAGACCGAGAACGGCAGGAAGGAACACGGCACCGGCCTCGGCCTCTCCATCTCACGCAAACTGGTGGAGCTCCACGGGGGGACCCTCACGGTGAAGAGCGTTGTGGGCGAGGGGAGCCGGTTCACCGTGGCCCTGCCGGGTAGAATCGCGGTCGAGACAGCGGAATCCCTTGCCGAAATGGAATACCTGACGGCCGTTGTGCCCGGTGAAAAGAAGCGGGTCGTTCTCATCGAGGACGACAACATGGTTTCGGAACTCATCGGCAGTATTCTCGACACGGCGGGGTGCGAGGTGATCCGGTACGAGAGCGGGGAGTCGATTTTGTCCCACGACGGGCAGGGAATAGAGTGCGATCTCGTGCTCGTGGACATCCGCCTGCCGGGGATAAACGGCACCGAAACCATGAAGAAACTTCGTGAGAAGTTCCGGGAGAACGTCCCCTTCGTCGCCATAACCGGTTACGCCATGAAGGGTGACCGGGAGAAGTTCCTGGAAGAGGGATTTGACGATTACGTGTCCAAGCCGTTCAAAATAGAAAGCTTTCTGAGCATGGTGAACGGAACGGTCCATTAACATAACCAAAGGTACGGCAATGAACAAGAAACTGGAAGAAACCGTAAACCTGAAGGCCCCCGGCGTAACGAGAAAGGTCCTCATCGCCGAGGACGACGAGGCCCTGGGAAACCTGATCAGGGAGGCCCTGGAGGCGAATGGGTACGAGGTGGATCTGGTCGGCGACGGAAAGTCCGCCCTTGAAAAATTCAACGAGGACCCGACCGCCATCGTGGTCACCGACATGGAAATGCCGGTCATGGACGGGTACGAGCTCATAACCCATCTGAAAGAGGCCGTTGACGAGCCGGTAATCTTCGTCATCACCGCCAACAACGACGCCCACTTCATCATCGACGTGATGAAGAAGGGGGTCTACGATTACCTGATAAAGCCCCTGGACCTCACGGATCTCATCATGAAGGTGAACCGGGCGGTTGAGAGCTACGAGTTGAAGCGCATGAAGCGGATCGTTGAAAAGGAGAAGGACATCCGCCTCAAGAACCAGCTCGAATGGGCGAACTGGCAGAAGCGGATGGAGGTGAAGGACGGGAAGATGGACAAGTCCCTCTTCCAGAACATGCACATCAGCTTTTCCCAGGGGGCCGGTTTCGGGGCCCTCATCACCCTGGTTAATCTTTTGTCCAACCTGTCCCGGAAAAAGGGCGACCACTACGAGATACCGTCTGACATGATGGAGACCGTCATCAAGAACGCCCGGATCGCCGAGAACGCGGTCAATTCGTTTTCCGACATCGAGTGGATAATCTCGAACAGGCTCAACGTGAGGAAGATCTCCTGCGTTGAGCTCCATGACAGTATCATCGAGGTAAAGAACCTGGCGGAGAAGAAGTCCCACCTGAACGAGAACAGGATAATGGTGAGCGACAGGAAGGACTCCTTCTCCCGGATGTTCGTCAACGTGGACGAAAAGTATTTCCAGAAGGCCCTGAACGAGATCCTCATAAACGCCATGAAGTTCTCTGAGCGGGGAAGCGACATCTACATGATTTTCGACGTCAACAGCGACGGGGCCTTCATATCGGTCATCAACACACCGATGAAAGACGAGGAGGGGCGCAGGGGCATCCCCATGGATTATGAAAACCTGATCTTCGAGCCCTTCTTCAGGCTTTTCCATAGCGTACGGGAAGAGTTCGGGTCTTTCGATTACGGCCTCGGCCTCACCCTGGTGGAGAAGATCATCGAGAAGCACAACGGAAAGATAGTCGGCCGCAACATCACGGACCACACCGACTTTTCAAAGGGCCCGGTGACCAAGGTCGACTTTAATATTACCCTGCCGGTAGTGTGAAAGGAATTCACATGATGGAATATACGAGCAATATCCTGTAAGTACCAAGTAAAGGAGGATGTGATGAGCGCAAGAAATGCAAAGGGAGGATCTAAAAACAGTATGGTGGTTCTTATCATCGGGACAAGTGCCGCCATTGCTGTGATTCTCGCGTTAGGGGCCTGGGGATTTTTCATACCTCAGCTGAAACAGAGTCTTATCCAGGCTGAAAAGAACAAGGTTCGGGACGTGGTCAACACGGCTGCCACCCAGATGGAGAGCATATACGGTGAATACGAGAACGGCATAATCGAACTCGACGAGGCGAAGAGGCAGATGATAAGCCACGCCCAAAACGTCAGGTTCGGTGAAGACCTTGATAATTACGTATTTATTATCGACCTTGAACCCAGGGTGATAATGCACCCCTTTGACAAGGATCTGGTTGGGAAAAATGTTTCTCACGTTAAGGACCCTGCCGGCGTGCCCATATTCGACGAGATGGTAGATGTCGCCAAAAAGGAAAAAAACGGGTACCTCGAGTATCAATGGCAGTACAAGGACGAGAAAAACCGGGTGGTGCCGAAGATTTCCTACGTGTCGAAGCTTGACAAGCTCGACTGGATAGTCGGCGCCGGCATCTACATGGTAGACGTGGAGGAGTTCGTGGGCGCCCTGGTGAACAAGCTGATTATTTTCGTGGTCGGCCTCATCGCCCTGGTAGGGGCCCTGGCGGTCATGGGGTATCTCGCTTTCAAAAAGCAGAATTATATCTTCAGCACCAACGAGAGCTTTCTCTTAAATATGGCGGACGCCGGTTTCAAGACCGACAAAAACCTGGTGATAACCGACATCAACGACACCGCCCTCAAGGCCCTCGGCTACACCCGGGAAGAGGTGGTCGG
>CAZEPS010000272.1:0-1257 GCA_964514165.1 uncultured Leptospirales bacterium | reverse complement strand
CCTGCGCCGACATGTGCAAGACCCCGGTCTGCAACACCGCTGACTGTACCATCAAGTATTCGATGAAAAACAGGACCACCGTGGTGGCAACAACCGTGGCAAAAGCGAAAGACGGCACCATGGTCCCGGTACGGGCGGCCTGCGGGGCCCTGTACGACGACAAGGGAGATGTTGTCGGCGGTTTTGAAATACTCTCCAACGTCCAGCAGGTCGACGAGGGCTTCCTGAACAACATGGCTGACGCTGCCTTTCGGGTTGACAAGAACCTGGTGGTTCAGAACATGAACGACGCGGCCCTCAAGGCCCTCGGCTACACCCGGGAAGAGGTGGTGGGCAAGATGACCTGCGCCGACGTGTGCAAGACCCCGGTCTGTAAAACGGACAGGTGCACCATCGTCAACGCCATGAAGGACAAGAAGACCGTGGTGGCCACCACCGTGGCCATGACAAAGTCGGGGAAAATGATTCCGGTGCGGGCGAGCTGCGGCTACCTGGCCGACAATGAGGGCAACCCGACCGGCGGCTTCGAGGTCATCTCTGACATCACCCAGGTGGACGAGGGCTTCCTGAACAATATGGCCGACGCGGCCTTCCGCACGGACACGGAACTGTTGATACAGAACATCAACGACGCGGCCCTCAGGGCCCTCGGCTACACCCGGGAAGAGGTGGTGGGCAAGATGACCTGCGCCGACATATGCCGCACCCCGGTGTGCAATACGGCCGACTGCACCATCAAGAAGTGCATCCAGACGAAGAGCACCGTTGTGGCAGAGACCGTGGCCAAGACCAAGGACGGACGGGAGATACCGGTGCGGGCCGCCTGCGGGCCCCTCTTTGACACGGACGGCATCCCGACCGGCGGTTTTGAGATTATCACCGACAACACCGACGTTATGACCATGATAGATGATCTCAAGAACGTGTCCGAGGGCGACCTCACCGTTGAGATCAGCGACGATGTCAAGCGGCGCGACGACTCCGTGGGCAAGATGGCCAACGCGGTGAGCTTCATGGTTGACCAGCTTACCGACATCATGAGCAACATAGTTGTTTCGGCCCAGAACCTGGCCCAGGCCGTGGAGCAGATTTCGAGCGGCAACCAGAACCTCTCACAGCGCACATCCGAGCAGGCGTCATCTCTTGAAGAGATCGCCTCGACGATCGAGGAAGCCACGGCGACCATCAAGCAGAACGCGGAAAACGCACAGGAGGCGAACAGCAGTTCCCTTGAAACGAGCAAACTTGCCGAGGAGG
>CAZEPS010000271.1:0-5513 GCA_964514165.1 uncultured Leptospirales bacterium | reverse complement strand
AATAAAATAAAAATAGTTTAAAAATAATTACTGAAAAAAATTCATCAATATTTCCATTCCCAATCGTATAGCATATACAGGGAGGTGTTGTTATGAAAATTGATACAACATTAAACATCAAGCTAAATATCCTGGAAGGGATAGAAGAGGCCGCTTCGGAATGCGGTATCTCAAGAAGCAGGTTTATCTCATTGTTGATAATACGGTTTTTAAAAGGGAAACATGTCGATGGGAATAAACAGTCAAGGGTCAAGTACCAGAATCGTGATAAGAATGTGAAGTGGAAACGACCTCATGTTGTGTTTGATTACGATTTGTACGAAAAGTGTATTGATACGCGGAAACTTTGTAAACTCTCGGTGTCATTTATAGTACAGATAGCGTTTAATCTGTATTTTTATTCTGTGATTCAGGAATTACAGAAAGGTGACAATTCAGAAAGGCCCCTGAGACATTACATCTGTATTGGAAGGGTAGTTGATGGGGTGTTTTCTTATTCTGTTTTTTGGGATTTCCCAACGGAGAAGCTTTTGATTAAATACCTGGAATAATAAAGAACCGATAACAATACTTTATTTTCTTTAAGATCACCTGTCTACTCGGATTCTTTAATATAAACAGCTGGATAACGGAACAATAACACCGAATAAACCGGCTAACTCACAATATTTCACCTGCACACGCCAGGATGACCGCACATCCCCACTCTACCTGTGTTTTTTTATAATCTCAAAGCTGGTCAGAGCCACCCCCCGGGATTTTTTTCAGTTGCCTTAGTCCACTTCCTCATGGACTTGTCGAGTTTCTGGGCGATATCCGGGTACCTGTTGATCACGTTGTAGCTCTCCCCTTTGTCAAACTTCAGATCATAGAGAAGGGGCCACCGGTTTCCCATCTGTTTCTTCGCCAGGGTATTGGGGACCGACGCCGTGTCAAGGGGTACCGGCCATGTGTAGCGGTTCATTTTCCTGAAGTACTTCCACCGCCCGGTACGGATCCCTTCTACCTTGTCGTAATGGTAGAAGTAAAAGGTTTCGTGGGGCGATTTCTTCTCCCGCCCAGTTACCAGGCCGAAAATATTTTTCCCGTCGATGATACGGTCTTTCGGGATTTCCACCCCGGCCAGGGAGAGCAGGGTCGGGTAGATGTCTATGTTCATGGCCGGCTCTTCGCATATCGTTCCGGCCGGGACCTTTCCGGGCCACCGGGCGATAAGGGGCACCTTGTATCCCCCCTCGTAACTCTGCCCTTTGCGTCCGCGGAACTCTCCCGCGCTTCCCTCGAACCAGGGGCCGTTGTCGCTGGAGAAGAAGACCAGGGTGTTCCGGTCAAGGTTGTTCTTCTTTAAAAAGTCCATGATCTTTCCCACGCTCCAGTCAATCTCTTCAACGGTGTCGCCGTACTTGCCCCCCAGTGATTTATCTTTGAAATTCTCTGATGCGTACAGGGGCTGGTGCGGAAAGGTATGGGCGAAATAGAGGAAGAAGGGCCCGTCTTTCGCCCCCTCGAGAAACTTCAGGGCCTCTTTCGTGTAGAGGCCGGTGAGCTTTGCCTGGTCAGTACCGATGTTTGCCTGCACTTCTTTATAATCGTCGTAGAGGGGGCAGGGGAGCATGTCGTTGCTGTGGGGAACACCGAAGTAGCGGTCAAACCCGTGCCGCAGGGGGTTGTGTTCCGGGTTTGAGCTGTAGTCCCCCAGGTGCCATTTGCCTACCATGCAGTTTTTATACCCGGCGAACTTCATGGCCTCGGCCAGTGTTATCTCCTTCTTTGGCATCCCCGGCGCCACGTCCATCTCTTCGATGTCAAGTATCCCGAAGGGTTTGAATACCGTGTTTCCGAGCTTACGGGGAAACCACCGTTTGAAGGGTTCGTTTTCGGCGTACACGTTGCCGGTAATGCCGGTCCGTATCGCGTACCGTCCGGTGAGGATTCCCGACCGGGACGGGGCGCAGATGGCGTTGCTTGCGTAGTAATCGGTAAAGCGGACCCCCTCCCGCGCGAGGCGGTCAATATTCGGGGTCTTTATGGCCTTTCCGCCGTAACAGCCCAGGTCGCCGTACCCGAGATCGTCGCAGAGTATGAAAATGATGTTGGGCTGTTGTCCCCTGAAACCGGGGGTTTTTTTCAGTGGAACCTTTTCTGTCTCGTTATCGGCCCGTACGCTCCCCCCTTCCCTTCCCGTGAAACGGCTGATCATTCCCGCCGCGCCGAGGACCCCCAGTGCCGACGCACCGGCAACAGCGCTTCTTTTCAGAAATTTTCTCCTGTTTTCTTTTGAAAGTGAGCTGTTATCAGACATGTGGCCCTCCTTTATATTTTTGCATAATGAAGTTTTGAACCTGTGATTTATTAGGATACAAACTGCTAACACCAGTTCAATTGTGAGATTGCTTCGTTGTCCCGGCCGGCCGGGACTCTTCACAATGACAGTATGGGCATACATTCACATGTATGTCATTGCGGGGCTGTCGAAGACAGCCGTGGCAATCTCTCTATAACGTCTATTCAGATCTTTTATTTCAGAATAGATCTGAATCTTTTTTGGAGTTTAATGATTATAACAATACTCTTTATTAAAAATCAAGACGTTTTTTATACTTCTATTCCAGCTTTGCTGAAAATTTTACGGCATCGCTCCACCTGTCCCCGCTCCATCCACTGTTGCTGTTTTTTTTCTTTACCTAAAGGGTTTTCCGCTCCGATCTTTTCGCATTTAACCCCCCAGAGGGGATTGTATTCCATGAGGCCGGCCTTTTTCACGTTCCGGGACGCGAGGAATTCCGCTATGGCGGAGAGATTTGTATCCGTGTCTGTTATGTCCGGTATCAGGGGTATTCGGGGAAGGATCTCGACCCCCTCCTCCCGGTACCGATGGTTGAGGAGGGTAAAGTTCTCCAAAATCCGATTGTTATCGGTACCGCACTGCTTTTTATGCTCCACCGGGTCCATGATCTTGATGTCGTAGTAGATAACGTCAAGATACGGATAGAGGAGCTCCGTGAACCGATCGTAATTAAAGAGGCCGCAGGTTTCCAGAAGCACGTGGATTCTTTTTTCCTTCAGGGAACGGGCCAGGCCGGCGGTGAACTCCATGAACAGGGCCGGCTCCCCCCCGGAGAGGGTCACCCCCCCGCCGGATGTCTCGAAGAAGGGGATGTCCTTCTCTATCTCCTGAACGACTGCTTCAACGGACATAGTTTTCCCCACCATAGAAAGTGCCCCGGAGGGACAGGCCTCGACGCACTCCCCGCAGAGGGTGCATTTCTCGCGATCGATGAACCAGCGGTTATTTCTGCTTATGGCCCCCTCGGGACAGGTGTCGATGCAGGCGCCGCATGCGATACATTCCCCCGGGTCGTGGGAGAGCTCAGCATCAGAAGATTTGCTCTCCGGGTTGTGGCACCACCGGCACGACAGGGGACACCCCTTGAAGAAGACCACGGTGCGGATGCCGGGCCCGTCGTCCAGGGAGTTCCCCTTGATTTCGAGGATCAGGGGGTGTTTTGTGCTGGCTGGTGTGTTCATGGAACTGTCTTTAGTCAAACTTTAACCACAGAGTCATGGAGTCACAGAGGATCTATGATTCATTCCTTTATTATATTTATATAATAAAGATATATAAAATGATATATTACACAGAATATAAAATTTAAAAAGGATGATAAATATCTTTTCTCCGTGTCTCTGCGCCTCAGTGGCTGATTAAAAGTTAACTTTCTGCATTAAGTATCCTCATATACCGTATTCAGCCCGTTCGATGAGCTCGAGCTGCATGTCCCGGTTCAGGGTGACGAAATAGGCGTTGTACCCTGATATGCGAACCAGGAGGTTCCGGTAGTTCTCCGGGTGGGCCATGGCGTCCCGGAGAACCTCCGAGGTGACCACGTTCATCTGCATCTGCATCCCCCCGAGATCGAAATAGGTCTTCGCGTACGAGAACATGTCCTTCACGATCTTCTCCTGGGAGTCTTTCCCCGCCGGTACCACCTTGACGTTGAACGCGATATTGTTGTTCATGTTAACCGGGTCGAGCTTCGCCACGTCCCGTATATTGTCGAGGAGGTTTTTCGATGCGAAGGGCTGGGGGGTGAGCCCCGGGGTAAAGGGCTTGCCCGACCTGCGGCCCGACGGCAGGGCCCCGGTGAGGGTGCCGAAGGCCACATGGTTCGACATGGACCAGAAACCGGTGGTGTACCTGCCGCCCCGGTAGTGGTCGAGGCTCCCGTAGTAGTCGTGTGCCCAGGAGGCGACGCGGTTCGCCATGGCCACGGCCTCGTCGCTTCCGGATCCGAACAGGGGAACCTTCCGTGTCACCATGGAGTAGAGGGCCGGGTCGTTCTCGAAATTGGAGTCCACCGCCCGCTTCAGGTCGGCCAGGGTGATTTTCCTCTCGTCGAACACGAGTTTCTTTATGGCCATGAGTGAGTCGGTCACGTCGGCGAGGCCGATAACCGCGGCGCCGGAGCTGTTGTACAACGCCCCCCCTTTCGTGACGTCACGTCCCTTTTCGATGCATCCCTCAATCAGGGAAGAGAGGAGGGGAGTGGGCCGGATATACTGGTGCGCCGCCCCGAGCATGTGGTTGTACTCGATGGACTGGTCTATCAGATACCGAAACTGCTCCGTGAAGGCGGTGAAGAAATCTTCAAAGCTCGTGAAGTCGCCGTTCTCGATGCTGCCGGTCTTCGGGCCGATGTCCAGGTTCGTAAGGGGATGGCGCCCGTTGTTCATGGCCATCTCGAGCGCCGCCACCATGTTCATCATCTGCATGTTCGTGTGGCCCATGTGTTTCGCCGAAAGGGTCGGCTCCACGCACCCGGTTGCCGACCAGTTCCTGATGTCCTCGACGGCGTAACCCAGGGGGGACAGGGCCTTAATCATGGCGCTGTCGTTGTGCATGGAGGGGGTCGCGGCAGTGATAAGGTTCACCTCGCAGAGGCGCTTCAGGTAGGTATCCGAATTGACACCGGGCATGTACCGGGCGTTCACGTTCGGGTCCCTGATGCTGAGCATCTCCGTGACTTTCAGGAACACGTAGGTCATGTCGCAGACCCCGTCTTTACCGTCCGGGGTGACCCCTCCCAGGGTGACGGCCTGGTCTGACGAGCTTCCGCCGAAGTAGAAGTTCGCCAGGTCCGGGGTCAGGGGGAAGTGGTCGGTGCACTTCATGTAGAAGTGGCCGATGAGTTCCACCGCGTGTTTCGCGTATGCGCCCCGTTCATTCTCATCGGTGATCTTCTCCATGTCCGCTTCGAAGAAGGGCTGGAGCCACTGGTCGAGACGCCCGAGTGAGAGGCCGGCGTTCATGCTCTCCATGTGGAGCCCGACCCAGGTGATCCACATGGCGTTAACCGCTTCGTCCAGGGTCCGGGCCGGCTTTTCCGCGACCCGGGAGCAGATTTCCGCGAGTTTATTGAGTTCCGCTTTTCGGACCGGGTCATTTTCAGCGTCGGCGTCCAGGGCGGCCTGCAGCGCCAGGTTCCGGGAATAGGCGGTGAGCCCTTCCAGGG
>CAZEPS010000270.1:0-5529 GCA_964514165.1 uncultured Leptospirales bacterium | reverse complement strand
CCTATAATTCATTACGAACCAGTAAACTCATTCCCGACCTTACGCGCCCTTTCAGGCGTGTCGAGATTTATACCGGCTTCCAGACCCACTTCCACCAGGATGTTCCACCCAGCCGCGAGCTGCAGATAGGTGCAGAAGTCTTCCTCATCCGGCAGCACCAGGGTCGGGAACCGGGTCTCCCGGTGGGCGATTGCGAATACCTCCATCCCCACCCCCCGAGCAAGCACGTCCATGAACTTTTTTTCCTCTTCAGGAAAGGGATCAATAACGATGACGCACTCCCGGCGGGACATTACCTCTTCAATGCCGTGGACCGCGTAGGTCCCCTCGAGAAAATCCGACTTCTTTCGCGTTATCTCGTTCGTCTTGAGGGTAAGCTCTTCAGCAACCCCGTTGTTCCTCCCGGCGAAATAAATTACCGAGGATGCCGCCAGTGTTTCAATCATTTCCCCTGGAACTTCCATCGAAAGTACCCGCTCAACGGCATCAGCGAGCCTTTCCAGGTCGGGCAGGTCAGCCCCGTTCCTTGATCGGAACAGGATATCGTAGAACAGGGCCTGTTCCATTACGGACTTGGTTGCCGCCACCGCGTTCTCACCGCCGCAGGTAAGAATGCATGAACGGTCCGATTCGTTTATCACCGGTGTGCCGGGAAAGGCAGCTACGCCTGTTATGTAAGCGGGCCCCTTCTCTTTAGCCGTTCGTATCAGCCGGACCGCTTCAGCGGTTTTGCCCGAATTGGAAGCAACAAAGAGAGAGTAATCGGATAGATCATACTCCCGCGCCTGGGAGCAGTTTTCAGTATAATAGCAGCCGTGAAAGCCGTTTTTCCTGGCAGTATACAGAAGATTTTTTGCCGGAAAAATACGGGAAGACCCTTCCCCGGTGAGGAGGCATTTACTACTGTTTACCGGAAAAGATGTTATTGTGTCTGTATCAAGTTTCCGGATTATCTCCACTGTCTGGAACATCTCCCGAACAAGGTCAAATTTACTGTATCGTGCTTTTTCCGGGTTCATTATCTACATCCTGATATCTTCTTAATCGAGTATGCTGTAATCAGGCAGGTCTCCGACAAGGGGCCGCGCGTATCGGATAAACTCATCGGTAACATAGTTCCCCTCGATATTGATGAATTCACCGGGCATCGGTTTCGCCCTGACCGCCACCTCCTCCAGGGAAACGGTGGAATAGGTAATCTCGTAGGGTTCGCTCGATACACGGTTCATGGAAACCATCACCCCGCTGTTTTCTTCCCGTGCCAGGGAAACCGCCGTGGCACCGCACTGATAGGCCTCATGCTGGTCAATCTCAACTGCCCGGTCGATGGCGCACATCGGCAAAGACTCGGTTATCTGAAACTCGCCGCGGCAGCCTGTCCTGCCGTGAATCAGGGAATGGAGATTGAGGGCGGCGCTGGATCCCCCCATAGCGCCGAATTCGATATTGGAAAAACCGTCTTTCGCGGTACTGGCTGAAACCGGGGTGCCGTCGTCCCAGGCAGTCCCCTCCCCGATGACGATATGGCACCATCCAAATCGCTCAATGGTCTCATTCACCTCCGCGAGGAGACGCTCCCTCACAACAGGGCGCTCCGGGAAATATATCAGGTGCGGGGCGTCACCCTCCCTCTTTTTCGCCAGAGCAGCGGCAGCGGCAAGCCAGCCGGCGTCACGGCCTATTGTTTGAAACACGCAGAACCGGTCCACTCGACGCATGTCGCTGGCGAGCCGCCCCCCCTGCTGCACGGAAAGGGCGATGTACCGGGCTGCGGACGGGTAGCCGGGGGTGTGGTCTGTTCCGTACAGATCGTTGTCCACTGTCTTGGGAACACCGATGCCTGTCAGTGCGTATCCGTCCTTTTTACAGTATGCCTCAACCCGGTGAATGGTGTCCATGGTATCGTTACCACCGATCAGGAAAAAATACCGTATGTTGTATTTCGCGAGGAGGCCACGTATCCGGGGTAGATCAGCATCCTGGAGCCTGTACCGGGAAGAGCCCAGGGCTGATCCCGGGGTATTTTTCAGGTTCTCTATGACAGGTGTATCCAGGGTGTTGAAGGCTACGAGTTCTTCGTTCATGAACCCGTCAATGCCGTAACGCATTCCGTACACGGCGTCGAACAGGTTCCCTTTCATAGTCTCCTGGACAATACCGCAGAGGCTCGCGTTAATAACCGAGGTGGGCCCTCCAGACTGTCCTATTAAAACATTTCCCTTGTCCATGAATTATCCTCGCAAACGGCGATTCCTTACAGCGGCGGCCGGAGCCGCAGTATCGTTTCAGGCTCGTAGAGCGAAAACAGGGACAGGTACGTCGTGACCCCGTTCCATAGATGGGGGATGCTTGTGCGGTTCTGAATGATCCGCTTCCCCTGGTTGTCAAGCCACAGCCCCAGTTCCCCGTAGCAGTCGGTCCCCTCCACCGGGGCCTCCACGGTCAGCACATGGAGGACCTCTTCCAGAAATTTTTTCCTGTCTTTCCTGCGATGCACCCCGAGGGCGTAGATGAAGAGCTGTTCACCCAGGTACCCCACGCCCCCATGGCGGTCGATGACCTTTCTGGTCATGTCGCTTTCAAGCCGTTTTATAAGGGGTTCGCACCGGGGATCACCGTAATCGTCGAAAAGGGGCGCCGGAAAAAGGCTCCACTGGATGCCCCGCCAGCCC
Organism: uncultured Leptospirales bacterium; assembly: GCA_964514165.1. Classification (GTDB taxonomy): domain Bacteria; phylum Spirochaetota; class UBA4802; order UBA4802; family UBA5550; genus CAZEPS01. The sequence continues at coordinate 2,857 of CAZEPS010000270.1, read as the reverse complement.
GCTGAATCGAGCACCGCCGGGTCTTCAATCCTGGCGAAAATGCCGTCCCTCAGGGTCCGGGCGGCGTTGAGCCAGAGCTCTCTCGTTTCGCTGTCGAGTTCCCATCGGCTGGCCAGGTCCGCCCCGGCTGCCAGCCCGGTTAACACCGAGCTCGTCCCGTGGAGGGTCGCCTTCACCACGTAATCGTCGTCTTCCATTATTTTGCGGGTCCATCCCTTTTTTAGATTCACGTACGGAAGGATTGCCTCCATGGCAAGGGTAACCGTTTCCCGGTAGAGGCGACGGTACTCTTCCAGTTTTTTGTCGGGGACATAGAGACCGTGACGCCAGATGTCCCAGACCATGAGAGAGGTTTCGTCGATTTCAACGGGGATGATTTTGAAAAACCCGGGGGTGCCGTCGCTGTTCATGTTCCCGTACCAGTGGCCCCGGGGCCGGTAGAAGGGGCACCGGAAACTGGCGAGCCAGGTCTTGCTGAAAGCGAGCTTCTCGCGCCTCTGGGTCTTCCGGTAGAATTCCAGGTGATGATCAACAATATCGTGAAATCCCGTCAGGTCCAATGCCATGTCGTAAAACGCCCCGTCCCGGGGCCAGTCGCAGGCGTACCTCGGCTGGCGGGCCGGGGAGGCGACGATCGCACCGCTCTTTTTGTCCCTACCCAGGAGAAGGTTCAGTACCGCACGCCTGCCGACGCGGGCCGGTGCCCCGGAAGCCTTGCGGGGTATCCGTACCGAGCCGGCTTCCTTTTTCCAGATTATCACCGCGTCTTTCTCGAGGTGATCCGGCCCCGAATGCCGGGCGCTTTCAAGAAGATCCAGGGCCCCGAGCGCGTTATCCGCAACCGTCATATAGAGGGTTACCTCACTGGAAGTTTTTCCGTCAAGTTCGAACTTCAGGGCCCCGTCAACATGCCCCCGGTGAAACCGGTTCCCATTGAGATTACCGTCACCGGCGTCGCCGCGTCCTCCCTCAGGGAGGTTCCGCCCTCCCCGCCTCCCGGTTATGTCCGCCCCGACCTGGAACCGGGCGGCCGGTACAGATGAGCCGATGACTATGAATACGCCCCCATCTACGCACAGGGAATGAAGTTCCCTCACACGGCTGATACCCGGTAGTTTCTTCTCGATTATTTTCCTGTCGCCCTTCGGGTAGAACCATACCATTGCCCCGTCTTCTGGACAGTAGAGGGCGGCAAAACCCGCCTTCGGAGAATCCTCATTGTGGAGGGAGTCCCTGACGGTCATCCACGGGGCAAAGGTGGCGTGGTAGAAGAACGCACCGGCCGCGGGGGAATCTACCCTGTAACGCTGCACCAGGATGTCCTGGCGAGGCATCACCCACTGGCGGAGTTGAACAGAGACCGGTTGCTCCGGCCTGTTTTCATTGTTTTTCAGTTCAGTTGCCAGGAGGTGCCCCCATTCCGGTTCGTATCGCCGGGAGCTGTCCCAGACCGGTTCATCCTGCCAGAGGAGAGTGCCGTCTTTGAGCATGACCCCGGCCTTTGCGCCGAGTCCCGGGTATTTCTCGTAGGGGCGCCCGTATTTTATCCAGTCAAGGGATGGGGCGTCGATCCCGTACCGGACATCGGAAACCTTCAGAAGTCCTGAAACAAGGGAGGCGTGATACGTCACGTACCTGAGGTGATCATAGTACGAGGGATTGGGCCACCGGAAGTAGACCAGTTCCCCCCAGGGGCTGACCCCAACGGTCAGGGAGCCGTTTCCCAGAGCGCATACCGCGTTCGTGCCGCCGCCGATGGTTTCGGAAAGGAGATCCGCCACTATGAGGGGATCATCGATCTGTACGAATGCCTTTCTTTTTCTGTTCATGTTTCCTCAATCCAGTAATCAATATCGAATTCACTTTTTCATGTTTATTCGATGATGATTAATACTGATATAGTACTGAAAATACAAAAAAAAGTCTGGTCAAAAAATCCAGACACACATATTGTCCAGAAGAAGGGTATATCACTATACTAAATGCCACATTACATAAATCAATAGTAATAATGCTGAAAACCGGATGATACAAGAATATATCTTACCGGATATTTAATACATCACCAAAAGCATACCACATTCAGGCAGATACCATGGACAGTATCCTCTTCTCACAATATTCATTCGGCAGATTTGTGCCGACAGTGCTTTCACTGGCCATTTTCGTGTATCTCATCATGAAAAGCAGGCGTTCAGGGCGGAGCGCGACCCTGTATCTCGCCCTCTATTTTCTCTTCGTCACCATTTTCAATACGGGTTATTTTTTCGCTTATTCCGTGTACCGCGAAGCAGGTGCTTTTTTCTGGATTTTCGCCGCCCTTGCCGCGGTGGGGATAGTTTTCCTCATCCAGTTCGCCTACCGGTTTCCTGTAGAACAGGGCGGCAGGGAACCCAGAATCGTATTTTTCGTTACCTCCCTCATCGCGATTGTGAGTTTCGTCGATTACGTGGTCCAATCCCGGGGCGTGGAAATTGTCCCCACCATGACTGACTATGAAACAACCTATTATTCCGAAATTATACCGGTAGTGAGCCTTCTCTTCTTCCTCTGGGTTATCATGCTTTTTATCAGGCAGTTTATACGGTTGTCATCACGGGAAGAAACGAACCGCGGAATGATTTCAAAGTTCATCCGGCCTCCGTCCATGAAGGCCAGGGCGGCGAGAAATTTCGCCCTCATCGCGATATTTGAAATTCTGAACGCTCTAATGGTGGTGCTTTTCATGTCATTCCAGGCCATGTCAGTGGCAACGGTGAACATACTGATGAACCTGATTATACTCCTTACCTATACCCTTTACATAATCGTTTTCGTAAACAGCTCTGACGAACCGATGATGCTGGTGAACAGGCTG
>CAZEPS010000269.1:0-5559 GCA_964514165.1 uncultured Leptospirales bacterium | reverse complement strand
AGAAATCCCCCTTCTTCGGCAAGCACGCGATGAAGACCTTTGAGCGGTATTTTTACAGTGACAGGGAGACCCACAAGGAACGTACCCTCTTCTGGGGGCAGAACATCGAAAGCGAAGAATTCATGGACCTCATAAAAAAAGAATTCGGCGCGGAACGTATAGTGTTCGGCCACGTCCCGGTTGACATCAGGAAGGGGCAGCGCATCGCCGCCAGCCACAAGCGGGCAATCAACATCGACGGCGGCTTTTCCGAGGCCTATCTCGGCCGGGGCCACGCCCTTATCCATACTCCATACCGGCTCTACGCGATTATCCTGCCGACCCAGGAGGAGATCATCGAGGCCCACAACAAGAAAGAGCCGGCGAAACTGAAGTTCGAGGAGATTGACACCTTCCCGGAACCGAAAAAGATCAAGAACACCTATCACGGTCAGGAGCTGATGGAGATGCGGGAGGAGCTTCTCAACAGACTTGATCAATAACATTTAATGAACATGGCGGAACAGATTTCAATAACGATAAAATTCTTTTCAGGCATAGATAAAGACCTTAAACTGGAAGGGTACGACCCCGCCAGGGGACTTTCGGTTCCGATCAAAAAGGGAACCCGGCTCAGGCGGGTGCTCGGGAACATGGGGGTTCAAAAACCTTCATCGATCGTCTACTTCAGAAACGGCGAACGGATAGGGCTCTGGACGAAACTCCGGGACGGGGACGAAGTCTCATGCCTCAGGCCTTCAGGGGGAGGCTGAAACACCGGCTGCCCGGGCCGGAATTTTAAACAAAGAGGAGAATAGTCATGCAGGAAATTATCGGAACAAGCAACAGGGTCCTGGAGGTGAACCTCGCGGACCAGAGCTTCAGTGAATACACGGTGACCGACAAAGAGCGGAAACTCTTCCTCGGCGGAAAGGGCCTTGGCCTGAAACTGCTGTACGACCGGCTCACGCCCGGAATCGATCCCCTCGGTGAAGAGAACATTATCATCTTCATGATGGGCGTCGTCATGGGGACCGGGGCCGCCTGTTCAGGACGGTTCGAGGCCATAACAAAGTCGCCCCTGACCGGCATCATAGCCTGCGCCTCGTGCGGCGGGCCCTTCGGCATGGCCCTGAAGACCTCGGGCTGGGACGGGATTATCCTCCGGGGAAAGGCGAAGAAGCCGACCTACCTCTACATCGACTCCAGCGGGATCGAGTTTCGGGACGCCAGGTCGATCTGGGGTAAGGACACGGTCAAGTCCCAGGAGATGCTCCTCAAAAACGGGACCGGCGCCCTGGCCATCGGCCCGGCCGGTGAAAACCTCGTCCCCTACGCCAACATCACCTCGGGCCACCGCTTCCTCGGCCGGGGCGGCATGGGGGCGGTCCTCGGCTCCAAGAACCTGAAGGGGATGGTGGCCAAAGGGAAGGAGTTCAAGATAGTTCCGGTCAACAGGAAGAAATTCGACCGGGCCAAAAAGACCATGGCGAAATACATCAACAACAACACCATGACATCGTATTCATACCGCAATTTCGGAACCATGGCAAACGTCAACCTCTCCAATGCCGCCGGGATTCTTCCCGTGCGAAATTTCACCGGGGGTTCCCACGGTGAGGCCCACAAGATTTCCGGGGAGGTCTTCCACGAAAAATTCAACACCACGTACCATACCTGCAAGCCCTGCACAATCCTTTGCGGCCACAAGGGTACTTTCGAGGGGAAAGAACTCTCCAACCCGGAGTACGAAACCACCGGCCTCATGGGATCAAACCTGGAAATATTCGACCCGGTGACCATCGCCCGGTGGAACGACGTATGCGGGCGCATGGGCATGGACACCATAACCACCGGCGGCACCCTGGCCTGGGCCATGGAGGCCACGGAAAAGGGCCTGTTCAAGTCTGACCTGAAGTTCGGCAAGCCCGACAACATCGAAAAGACCCTTAAAGACATAGCGTTGAGAAAGGGTATCGGCGACGAGCTCGCCAACGGTTCCCGGTGGCTCTCGAAAAAATACGGGGGCGAGGACTTCGCCATCCATGTGAAGGGGCTCGAGATGGCGGCCTATGACCCGCGGGGGGCATTCGGCCACGGCCTCTCCTACGCGGTCGCGAACCGGGGGGCCTGCCACCTCTCCACCTCCCTCTTTACCCTGGAGCAGTATTTCAACATGGCAAGCCCCTACGCCACCCGGTGGAAGGGGTACATGGTGAAATTCTTCGAGAACGTGTACGCGGCGGTAAACTCTCTCCACATATGCCATTTCACCGCCTTCGCGGTCTTCCTGGAGCCGCCCCTGGTTAAATTATCACCGACGCCGATGCTGAAAATCATGGTGCAGAACATGGCCCCGGTGGCACTGGCGCTGATGGACATCAGCCTCTGGCCCAGGCTCTGGTCAAGCATCACCGGCACGGGACTCGGGATGATGGGGTTCAAGAAGGCCGGGGAGCGTATCCACGTACTCGAGCGGTACATGAACACCAGGGAGGGGATATCCCGCAAGGACGACACACTTCCCGGCAGGCTCCTGAACGAGGGAAGAAACTGCGATCCGAAGGGGCGCGGGGTTCCCATCGACAAGATGCTCGACGGTTACTACCGGACCAGGGGGTTCGACATTACCGGGATTCCAAAGAAGGGTCTCCTGAAACGGCTAAAGATAGAAGCCAGATAGTTTTTCATGGGGGGCGCGCAACGCCCCTCATCCACAACCCATGAAAAGCATGCTGATGCGTTTTCATGTCAGACAAAAAGAAAGGAGGGTGCCATGAACATACCCGCTTATTACGAGTTTTTCAGCCAGCACAAGATAATCTCCGGCGCCAGTGCCCTGGAACACCTGCCGGTGGAACTGGAATCAATGAACGCGGTGAAGCCACTGGTCATCGCCGACGCAGTTGACTTCGACCGTTCCATGGAGAAGAAGTTTCTCAAGGCATTCTACGATTCCAACGTCGTCATCGGGGCCCTGTACGACGAGGTTCTCGAGTACTCGTCAACCCAGACGGTCCGAAACCTGGCGAAACTCTTCCGGGCCCGGGGATGCGATTCCATCATCGCCGTGGGGGGGGGAGCGGTCATGGACACGGCAAAGGGGGTCAACATCCTCGTGTCTGAACAGAGCGACGCCCTCATGGACTATGCCGGGACGGACAACATTTCCGCGCACCTGAAGCCCCTGGTGGCGGTCCCCACGGCCGATTACACCGGCCTCGAGATGACCAACAGTGCCGAGATAGACCGCCATCTCTTCACGTCGGACAAGCTCTATCCGGACATCGTGTGCATCGACTACCGGACCGCCCGGGGATGCTGCACCGAATGCGTGGTCAACTCGACCATGGTGGCCCTGACCCAGGCGGTGGAGTCCGCGGCGGAACCGAACCAGACACCGTTGAACGACGCCTATGCCCTGGCCGCCCTCCAGCTTATCAGCGAGAATTTCATCAAGGGTCTGAAGCGGCCGAAGAACAAAAAGGCCAGCCTGGCCCTGGCGAACGCCCGGACCTTCGCCGGCATATCCTTCTCGAACGCGCCGGCGGGGATGGTCTACCTTCTCGGCAAGGCCCTGGAGACCCTCACCGGGCACAACAGCGGGGCCATCATGAGCGTACTTCTCCCCCTTCACCTCGAGATAAAACTCAAGGCCAGGGATTCGGTCAGGGACGAACTCCTCCTGGCCATGAACGGCTTCGACGTGTATGCGGCCACACCGAAAAAGGAGAGGGCGTCCCTCGGTGTCAGCAGCGTTAACGCCCTGATCGGAGACCTCGGCTTCAACGTGCCCCTCTCCCTGAGCGGCATGACCATCCCGAAATACCGCCTCGCAGACGCGGCTGAGCTCACGGAGGAGAAGAGCCTTGGCGCGTACAAGAAAAAAAACTGCCTCGAGCTTCTCGAAAGATCGTGGGAATAAAAAGGAGGGAGGAAATGAACATCAGCGATTATCCTGAAATAAAGCCGAAGACCAAGTGGATTAAAAAGATTTACATCGCCGTGATGCTCTTCATTGTGGGGCGGGCCATCCAGGCCGCGTCCAAGATAGACAAGACCATAAAGAAGGAGTTCGAGGATCTCCCGGAGGGGTTCACCTTCAGCCTCGGGGTACTGCCGAACGGCCCCTTCATGATCGTGGGAAAGGATAAAAACGGCAGGGCCAAATATATGGGATGGGACCCGAAAGGGAAAAAGCTCGATCTCAGGATGGGCATAAAAAACACCGAAGCGGCGTTCCTTGTCTTTACCTTCCAGGAATCAACGGCGGTAGCTTTCGCCCACGATCGTTTCATCGTTGAAGGGGACCTGAGCATAGCCCTAACCATTGTCCGGGTCCTTGACCTGGTGGAAACTTACCTGTTGCCGAAAATTATCACCAGGCTCGCGGTGAAGCGGTATCCGAAGTGGTCCGAACTGAATCCCTTTACCAAACACCTGAACCGGATCCTCATCTATGTCAGGACGTTCACCGTATGATCAGACACATAACAAGGAGAAAGCCATGATACTGCCGACATATTACGAATACTGCGCCAGGGTTAAGACCGTGTCAGGGCACAAGGCCCTGGAGAAGATACCTGAGCACCTGGTGAACCTGAACGCCCGGAAGCCCCTGATCATCACGGACAAGGGGGTCACCCAGGCGGGACTCATCAAGCAGGTCACGAAAGCGATCACCGGATCAAAGGTCAAGGTGGGGGCCATCTTCGACGAGGTGCCCCAGGATTCCGATCACCGTATCGTCAACAAGATAGCCGCCCTTTACCGCAAAAAAGGATGCGACTCCATAATCGCCGTGGGGGGCGGGTCCCCCATAGACACGGCCAAGGGGGTGAACATTCTTGCCTCCCTGGGAGGGGACGACATCCTGGCCTATTCCGGGTCCGGGGCGGTGAAGGAGAAACTGAAGCCCTTCTTCGTCATTCCCACCACCGCCGGCACCGGCTCCGAAATGACCCTGGCGGCCGTTATCGCCAACCCGGAGAAAAACGTCAAGATGGCCTTCGTGTCGTATTTCCTCCTCCCGGACATCGCCATACTCGACTCGAGGATGACGAAAACCCTGCCCCCCCACCTGACCTCCATGACCGGCATGGACGCGTTGTCCCACTCTATCGAGGCCTACATCAACCTGGGGAAAAACCCGATGAGCGACGCCACCGCCCTCAAGGCGATACAGCTCATCAGCGAGAACCTCATGAAGGTGGTAAAAGACCCGAAAGACCTGGACGGGCGCCTCGCCATGGCCAACGCCGCCGCCCTGGCGGGCATGGCATTCTCCAATTCCATGGTGGGGCTGGTCCATAACCTGGGCCACGCCACCGGGGCGGTATGCCACGTGCCCCACGGCCTCTGCATGAGCGTGTTCCTGCCGTATACCCTGGAATACAACATGCACAAGGTAAAGGTCCATATCGGCGAGCTCCTCTACCCCCTGGGGGGGGAAAAAGTCTACGCCGAAACCCCGAAGAAACAGCGGCCGGAAAAGACCATACAGGTGCTCCGCAAGCTCGTCCAGGACCTTCACGACGCCACCGGCGGCATGGCCGGCTGGTCCACCCTGGCCGGACCAGG
>CAZEPS010000268.1:0-5562 GCA_964514165.1 uncultured Leptospirales bacterium | reverse complement strand
ACCCGGTGAGCCTCTACGCCGCCAGCAAGAAGGCGAACGAGCTCATGGCCCACACCTACAGCCACCTCTACGGCCTGCCGGCCACGGGGCTCAGGTTTTTCACGGTTTACGGCCCCTGGGGGCGCCCTGACATGGCGCTCTTTCTCTTCACGAAGGCGATACTCGAGGGCAGGCCCATCGACGTGTACAACAAGGGGGAGATGTCCCGTGACTTCACCTACATCGACGATATCGTCGAGGGGGTGGTGCGGGTGATAGACACCCCGCCGAAAGGGAACGACTCCTGGAGCGGGAAGGAGCCTGACCCTTCGTCGTCGCCGGCCCCCTGCAAAATATACAACATCGGCAACGACAGCCCGGTGAAGCTCATGGACTTCATCGGGGCCATCGAGGAGGCCCTCGGAATCGAAGCGAAGAAGAACATGCTCCCCATGCAGCCCGGGGACGTGAAGGCCACCTGGGCCGACGTCACGGCATTAAGTGAAGACATGGGCTACCGGCCCGATACCTCGATCACTGATGGTATTCAGAAATTCGTGGAGTGGTATAGGGAATTTTACGGGGAATGATTTATCAACCCGGATGACAGCATATGGCTTTTTCATTCGAAAAACTTAAAGAAAAATGGGATGCAGATAGACGTGAGCGCGAAGAGGAGTCTCAACGGGTAAAAAGTATCATCCTTACCGATGGGAAGGAGATCTTCGCCCGCCACGGCCTGAAGCGGGTCGTCCTGTACGGTTCTTATCAGGAGGGACGGGCCGGCAGGAGGTCTGACCTTGACATCCTGGTGAACGAAATAGACCCGGAGACCTATTTTGCCCTTGCCAGGGAACTCGAGGAACTCACCGGTAAGAAGGTCGACCTTCGCACCGAGAACACTGATCCGGCTTTCACAAAAAAAATAATGGAAAGGGGAGAGGTCATCTATGACGCGCAACGTTGAACTCCTGAAAGCCGATGTCATGGACGAGCTGGAAAGGATTGACCAGATTAAGAGAGAATTTCTGGATATTGCAGACGTGATGGAAATTCCGGAATCAGAGGTGAGTACCTTCCATAAGGGGGGGCTCGGGTATTACCTCCATAATTTTTACAACGGATGCGAGAATATTTTCATTATAATCGCGAAGTTCTTCGAAAACGACATCAGTGACGAATCATGGCATTCTGATTTATTGAAAAGAATGAAACTGGAGATACCCGGTTACCGACCTGCTGTGATAGATGAAAAGCTGTATAAACAACTGGATGAATTCAGGGGTTTCAGGCACGTATTCCGGCACATTTACGGATTCAACCTGGACTGGGAGAGGGAAAAGTTCATCGCTGGGAAGCTCGTATCAGTTATTGATGAGTTTACAAAACAGGTTGAAGGATTTCTACAGAAGATTGATTTATAGCTATACCCTGTAATTATACATCACAGTCAATTAAAAAACCCCTTGACACTGATTCAGCGCCCGGTATATCTGTTCACTACCTGAACAGATATTTTTTTGATAATTAGATGGATCGCCAGAAGATTGAAAATACCTACCGTATAATCAGGGAGATTGACCGGCATTACCCTGTCACCCAGAGGGATCTCTCCCGGAACCTGGGATACAGCCTGGGTAAGGTGAACTACCTGGTAAAGGCCCTGGTGGACAAGGGTATGATTAAGCTCGAGAATTTCAAGAACAGCAGAAACAAGCTGGCCTACCGCTATATCCTCACTCCCCGGGGCATGCAGGAGAAGGCCCGGATAACCCGGGAGTTTTTGAGAATCAAGGAGCTGGAGTATGACAAGGTGCGGCGGGAGATCGAGGAACTGCGGGAGGAACTTTTATAAAATGAATAAAAACGCGAAAATATACGTGGCCGGTCACCGGGGCCTCGTCGGGTCAGCCATTATGCGCCGCCTGGAAGAGGATGGATATAAAAACATTGTCACCCGCACCCACGGTGAGCTCGACCTGAACCGGCAGGCCGACACCGAGCAGTTCTTCGCGGCCGAAAGGCCCGAGTACGTGTTCCTGGCCGCGGCCCGGGTGGGGGGCATCGTGGCGAACATGACCTACACCGCCGAGTTCATCTATCAGAATTTAATGATAGCGACCAACGTCATCGAGGCGGCCCGCAGAAACGGGGTGACAAAGCTCCTGAACCTGGGGTCGTCGTGCATCTACCCCCGGGAGGCGCCCCAGCCGATGAAGGAGGAGCACCTCCTTTCGGGGAAACTCGAGCCGACAAACGAGCCCTATGCTGTCGCCAAGATCGCCGCAATCAAGCTCTGCCGCTACTACAACCACCAGTACGGCACGAACTACATTTCGGTGATGCCGACGAACCTCTTCGGCCCCGGGGACAACTGCAACCTGGAGACCTCCCACGTGCTCCCGGCGATCATGCGGAAGTTCCACCTGGCGAAACTCCTCCGTGAGAAAAACCATGAACTGATACGGAAGGACATCGAAAAGCGGGACCTCGGTTTCGGCATCAACGGGAACCTCGACCTGGACGATGACGGCGCCATTATGTTTGCCCTTGAGGAACTGGGGGTGACGGCCGATTACGTGCTCCTCTGGGGAACCGGCAAGCCCCTCAGGGAATTTCTCTACGTGGACGACCTGGCCGACGCCTGCGTTTTCCTCATGGAGAAGCATGATTACGGCAACATCGGTGAATTCATCAACGTGGGGAGCGGGAGCGACATCAGTATCAAGGAGATTGCCGCGACAATAAAGAAGGTTGTCGGATTTGACGGCGACATCTGCTATGACAGCGATCGGCCCGACGGCATGTTCCGGAAGCTCATGGACAACTCCCGCCTGAAAAACCTCGGGTGGGAGCCGAAACATTCCCTCGAGGAGGGCATCGAGAAGGCGTACCGGTGGTACCTGGGGACGCTGGAAGGTCGTGAATAACGTTCGTTTGGGACATGGCGACAGATGAACATGGAAAGCGGACCAGACATTTTAACCGGGGAGGATTTCAACAGGCTCATCAAAGAGTGCTACTGGGACTACGATAGACCCCTGAAGAAATACTCGACATGGCCCGGTCGAATGACTTTCGAATTAAAAAAAAGCTCTTCAGCAGGATAATGTATAACTCTCAGGATAAAGGAAAGGTGCTCCTGGGGCTTTTTGACCGGGCAACGCTGAAAGAACTGTTCGACGGCTTTACGCCGACCTATAACGTACGGTATATACAAAAGCACGTTCTCGCGCTGCGGAACATCCTGCTCGATGAAAATAACAGGATGCCGGGTCTGGAATGGAAGAAACGGTAGATTTATTTGACTATCAGATAAAACAGGAATACTTTAGATTCACGATAATTCAGGATAGGGTAAGGAAATGTCATTATCAAAAGAGGACCTTAACCAGATAAGCGAACACGTAAAAAGCCATCTCACTGACTGGCTTGAAACTGCCGGCGTCTCTATACCGAGACACCTCTTGGAGATGGAACTGCGGGAGCGTATCGTGCGGGTTGAGGAGGAGTTGAAGAACCAGCGGGAATTGATGAGGCAGGGCTTTGAACATGTAGAAAAACGTTTTGAGCAGGTTGACAAGCGATTTGAGCAGGTTGACAAAAGATTTGAGGATATTAACGGCAGGTTTAACATGATGTTCGTTTTCATGACCATCGGTTTCACCCTCCTTGTGGTCGTGATGTCGGTATACAAGTTTGTGAATTGACCGGGTAAAGGAATAGCTCCGGTGGATGTCGAAAAAATAAAAGCTGAAATCGTCGCGAGGCTGAAGCCCCTGAACCCGGAAAGGGTGATACTCTTCGGCAGCTACGCCTGGGGCGAACCGGAAAAGAACAGCGATATTGATCTCTATGTAGTCACTAATGATACCTTTATGCCGAAGAGCTGGCGGGAAAAGAGCGATGTTCATCTGAGAGTCATCAATCAGCTGGACGATATCCAGAAAACCGTGCCTGTCGACCTGATAGCCCATACCGTGCCGATGCACGAAAAGTGTATTGAACTTGGCAGCATGTTCAGCAGGAAGATTTTGAGGGACGGTGTTAGACTTATATGAACAGTGATGTTGATATAATCGTTTTCAGTGAAGAGAAAAATTATTTTAAATTGATAGAAATGGAAAAATATTTATCTGAAAAACTCAACAGGAACGTTGATCTGGGATACATTGACAGAATGAAATCATATATTTAAGAAGAAAATACACAAGGAAATGATCCATGTCTGAACGGGAACACGGATTTTTTGGGTAGTTTGTATAATGCTTGGCAGTTGCAACAAGATTGCTTGATTGACAAGGAAGGTAATATGATGAGAAATGAATATACCGCTGTTGTAAAACAGGAAGATGACTATTGGGTAGGATGGATTGAGGAAATACCCGGTGTAAACTGCCAGGAAAAAACCTGCGAGGAATTGAAGGAAACCCTGGAGATAACACTGAGAGAAGCGTTGGAATTAAATCGGCAGGACGCGTTATCTGCCGCGGGCAGCGGATACCGTTTACTCGATTTATAAAAAACAGCAAGTGAGCATTATCGTAAAAATATGAATATTTAAGTTGAATTGTGAATTAAACATGAACACCACAGAACTAAAAAAACACCTGTCCTTCGCGATTCAAGCCGTCCTGGCCGGGGGCAGGGAGATACTGGAGGTCTACACCGGGGCCGGCGATATCGAGATCCGGAAAAAGGGGGACCATTCCCCATTGACCCTGGCCGACCGGCGGGCCCATGATGCCATAGAGAAGATCCTGGAGGAACACGCCCCCGACATTCCGATTCTCAGCGAGGAGGGGAGGGACATTTCCTACTCGGAACGGAAAACCTGGGTGCGGTTCTGGCTGGCGGACCCCCTGGACGGCACGAAGGAATTCATAAATCGCAACGGCGAGTTCACGGTGAACGTGGCCCTCATAGAGGATGGCCAGCCGGCCCTGGGGACCGTGTACGTGCCGGCGACGAAGGTCCTCTATTACGGGGGACCCGGTTTCGGGTCATATAAAATTATTTATAATGGAATGGATGACAGAGAAAATTCAGTAAATAACCCCTCCAACGGGCCTGACATGGATGCGCTGGTTTCTGAATCCAAAAGCCTGCCCCTGGCCGATAACGGCAGTAGTGCAAAGCCGGCTTTCAGGGTCGTGGCGAGCCGGTCCCACATGAACGAAGCCACTGAAAAATTCATAAATCAATTGAAAGAAGAGCATGGTGAAATAGATCTGGTCTCTGCCGGGAGTTCCCTGAAGCTCTGCCTGGTTGCAGAGGGTACCGCCGACGTGTACCCCCGCCTCGGCCCCACCATGGAGTGGGACACGGCAGCGTCACATGCCGTGGTAACCGGCGCCGGGAAAACGGTGAAGGGATATGATACCGGGGATCCTCTGGCGTATAACAAGGAGGAGCTGTTGAATCCGTGGTTTGTGGTTGGTTGAAGATTGGAGAAATGTTTCACGCGGCGTCGCGGAGTTCGCGGAGATTAAAATAGTGAAATAAGGAAGAATAATGTCTCGCGCGGCGTCGCGGAGTTTCTTGGAATCATAGAGCAGAATGGATATTGATACAATAACAGGA
>CAZEPS010000267.1:0-5573 GCA_964514165.1 uncultured Leptospirales bacterium | reverse complement strand
AGATCAACCAGGCGCTCCATATCCTCTTTGAATTCGTTTCCCATGCCGGTCGGCAGTTTCAGGGCCACCGGCTCGTAGGGGTTCTTGAAGTTGTTGAGATAACACCAGTCGGGAGGGGGCTCCCGGTCCCTGGCGATCTTCTGGACGAACGATTCGATCGATGACATCTTGCCGATTCCGGGAGGGCCGGCAACGTACATGTTGAACCCCTTTCCCCCGATATTGAGCCCGAACTCAAGGGTTTGTATCGCCCGGTTCTGGCCGAGGATCCCCTCCAGGGGCTCGCACTCATCGGTTGTTTTAAAATCGGGAAGTTCAATGAGGCTGGATTTGTCCACCTCTTGCATTGATAATTTCATTTGGTTCCACCAGGTTGTAAAAGGTTTTGCGCGTAACTGTTTTCATTAACGATATGGAAATTCCGGGTTTCCGAAAATGCAGATGAGGGGTGATTTTGGAATGATCTAATCCATGAGAAGCATCCCGGTTCCTGAAAAAAAAACGGTACCTGCTGCAATCAGACAACAATTTTTTTCAATAACGCGGGGGTTTTTTTCAATAGATGTAGTTTTATCCATGGCTTTAATATTTACTTGAATAATACGATAGCATCTCAAACCATATATTGAGCGGATTTAATGAAACATAACTCAGCCGTCGGGAAGAACGGCATAGTATACGGTTTTTATAAAGGTTTTCCTGATGGTCAGGAACAGGCCCCTCCCTGAGTGGGCGGCAGATTTCGACTGTGATACCTGGGCCCAGTTCTTTCTGAAGTTCATCGTATCCCACCCGGACGTGACCTGCGCCATACCGGCCACATCCAGCGTGAAGCACATGAAGGACAACATGAGGGCAGGATTCGGCCGCATGCCGGACCAGAACGAGCGGAAGAAGATGATACGGTATTTCGAGTCCCTGTAAGGGCTATTCCTCCGGAAAGAGGTGGAACTCGGGTCTGCCGTTGTAGATGTTTTTTGACACGATGACGTCGACCCCGAAGTAATCTTTCACGGTCTTCGCGTCCAGGTCCCGGGGCGTTACGGCTTTTGCTATGGTCCCCCCGGCCATGATGAATACCCGGTCCGCCGCCTGGCAGACAAAGGTGAGGTCGTCCGAGGCGATAACCGCGGTCCTGTTCCCGTCCATGACGTATTTTTTCAACGACTTGAGGAGGGCGTTCCTGGTTTTGATGTCGCAGAGCGTGGCCGGGGTGTCGAGATAGAGGGCGTAGGGCTCCCTGATGAAGGAACGGGCCAGGAGTGCCGCGGTCATGGCGCTGTGTGACAGGAGGGAGAGTTTCGTTTCGGCCAGTGGCCTCAGGCCGAAGGCGTCGACGTACCGGTCCACCACCTGGAGGTCGTACTCGCTGAAGGGGCTGAATACCTTCTTGTAGGGCGTCCGGGAGAGGAGGAGATAGTGGTACAGGGTATCTTCCAGGTTCTGGGGCAGGGTGCCCGTGAAAAGGTGGGCCCTCACCGGTTTCGCCTTACCGGCGTAGGTTTCGGGCCAGGAATAGATGATGTCCCCCCTGTACCCTGTCGTGATTCCGGACAGTATTCTCAGGAACACGGTCTTCCCCGCGCCGGAAGGGCCGATGAGTCCAATCAACTCTCCGTCGTTAATGGCAACAGAAATGTCTTTTAAGATTTCTCCCAGTTCCGTTCCGTAAGAGAGATCATTAATCTCGATCATACACTCCCCCCCTGAGGCGGCTGTAGATGCCGTACAATATGTACGAGAGAAACACCGATATTACGGCAGCCGTGCCTGCGCCGAAGAGAACATGGAAAATGTACATAAGGCACATCAATGACACGGTCATGGAAAAGGCCCTGACCCGGGAACCGGTCATGTACAGGAGATAGCAGGCGGTTCCGCCGAGCCACCCGGTAAAGGCGATAACAAACGTCAGTACCAGGCTCCGCGCGGCAAGGAGGATCATGACCGCCACCGGGTAACTGATCCCGGTAATGGAAAACTCCCCGCTCCCCTGGGAGAGAAGGGAAAGTTCAGGCCTGAGCCGTATCATAAGAAGTGACATGATAATAATAATGGCCCCGGCTATAGCCGCGTATATGAGGCTGCCCGGGCCGCTGCCGGCGAATCCGGACGCAACTGTCCCTGCAAGATCACCCGCCCGGGCCGGGTCGTGGCGGAAAAAATAGTAGACCCCCAGTAGGGCCGCCCCGTTGAAGAGGATGCCGATAAAGAGGGTCTGGTTTTTTCCCGGCTCGTAAGCAATGCGGAAGATTATTCCCATTATAAATAAGCCGGTCCAGGTCAGCAGCAAGACCAGGGGCAGGGCCGGTGTTATGAGCCGCGCGGTTATGAAAATAAGCAGGGCTGCCCAGAAGCCTTCACCGGTCTGCAGGTAATCGGCCTTGATGTGGGAGTCGAGGGACGTCAGTTCCGACAGTATGCAGACCCCGGCGATGCCGGTGAGAAAAAGGGCCCCCGGCACGGGGCCGGTATCGAGAAAGAAGATTGAGGCCGCAAGGAGAACGGCGGCCGCGATAAAGACGAGGGAGATCTCCCTGCTCCGGGCGTTCCACCCCTCGCGGAGAGAGGAGAGGCCTGAAGTCAGATCAATCAATTGGCGTTTTGTCCCTCAGCTCTTCCAGTATGGGGGCCAGGGCCGGGTCCTTTTCAGCCCTGGCGCTGTATTCGTCATAGATCATGAGTGAGCTTAAAAATTCCCTCGCCTTTTCCCTGTTGCCCGACCGGGCGTGTGAGAGGCAGAGGAGATACTTGTCATCACTTGAGAGGCTGATCTTCCGGAAGTGTTCTATGGCCGACGCGTATTTTTCGGTGTGAAAATATGAACGCGCCAGGTTGCCGGTTAGTTCGTAGCTTCGCCTGTTCTCCGGCAGTGTTGTTATGAGTGTGATTGCCCTGGCGTAGTTTTTCTTTTCGTAGTGAACCTTTGCCGCGATTTCAAAGACCTTCCCGTATTCGGAAACGAGTTTTTCGTTGTCTTTAATAATATTGATTAACGCGTCAAAGTATTCGAGATACCGCCTGTCGTTCTTTTTATAGTACGTGCTTCCTATCTGGTAGAGTACCGCTGTGTCCTTCGGGTTTTTCTGCAGGGCTTTCTTTAAAATTTCCAGGGCGCCGTCGTACTCGGCCTTCTTAATCTTTATCGCGGAGAGCAGGAGCATGGTCTTCCGGGAGTCGGGATTATACTTGAGGGCCTTCTCAATGTCTTCGGCGGCCCTGTCGTAGCTGCCGGTTTTCAGGTAGCACGCGCCCCTCTTAAGCCGTATCAGGTACGCGGTCTTGCTGCCGATGAATCCGAATTCGAATGCCTTGTTGAAATGGTCTATGGCGCTGGTGCAGTAATTCTTCTCGTAGTAGATTTCCCCGACGATGAGATGGGCCTCTGCGTAGAATGGGATACTGCTTACTACGTCGTTCAGGTACGAGAGAGCCCGGTCGTAGTTGCCGTCACGGTACGCGATCATGCCTATTTCGAACTTCGGGGCGATGAAGCTGTAATCGATGGACAGGGCCTGGTTGAAGGCGTCCACCGCCCCCGGGTTATCGCCCCGGTTCTTCCGCGAGATGCCGAGATTATACTTTTCTATGGCTTCCTTGTTCTCGGTCCAGAGGAACTTGTTTATCAGGCGTTCTATCTTTGTCCTGGCGCTCTGGTCCTTCAGGCGGATGTACATCTTCTTACTGGTGCGGATAACCTCGTCGTAGTCCCCCTTTTCCTCGGCGATGAGGAGGATGTTCCAGTATGAGTTTCTCAGGTAGTACTGGTTTATCGCCTTCTTCGAAATAGCGAGTTTAAAGTACTTCATCGCCTCGTCGTAATCCCGCCGTTCCTTTTCCAGTTCACCGATCTGGTAGTAAGCGTTACCGTTTCCCGTTTCCCCCGCCTTGAGAAACATCTCCTTGGCCTTGTCATACTGCTTTTTGACGAAATAGCTCCGTCCCTGGTTGTAATAACTGGCGTGGAGGTCGGCTGCCGCCAGCATGACCAGGAGTGCGGTTATCAGTATTGATGTAACTTTCAGTTTCATGTTCCTGGGGGGATATCCGGATTCAACCTGTTTCACGAGGATACATGTTATATGGGGCAGGGGATAATTTTGTCAAGGGTTTTTGGAATATATTAATTGACGAACCGGGGGCCATGTCGGCTATGATGGACCAGGCCTTTCCACTGACAGAAAAAGCAGGTTTCCATGAGTTCAATTTTCCGTTCAACAGGCATAGTGGCAGTGTCCACCCTGGCCAGCCGGATACTCGGGTTTGTCAGGGACATGCTCTTCGCGGGCTATTTCGGCACAACCGGCGCCACCGACGCCTTCTTTACCGCGTTTCGTATTTCGAACCTCTTTCGGCGCTTCGTGGCCGAGGGGGCGCTTACCATATCGTTTGTTCCGGTGTACGCCGATTACCTCCTCCTGAAGGGTGAAGAGGAGGCCCTGGGCCTGGCACAGAGGACCCTGACCCTCCTTCTCATGGTGCTCGGCGTACTCATTTCCCTGGGGATTCTTTTTTCCCCCCAGATCGTGTCCTTTCTCGCCTACGGCTTTGACGACCCCCGGCAGATTGAGATAACCGTGCGTATGACCCGGATCATGTTCCCCTATCTCTTTTTCGTCAGCTTTGTGGCCTTCTCCATGGGGATATTGAACACCCACCGCTACTTTTTTGCCCCGGCCTTCGCCCCGGTCCTTCTCAATGTCGGTATGATAGCCGGCATCATCTATTTCAGCCTCTTTTTCAAAGTTCCCCTCTACGGAGTGGCGGCCGGGGTCATAGCCGGGGGTATACTCCAGCTCATTCTTCAAATACCCTACCTGGCTAAGGCCGGGTTCAGGCTGAAATTTTCCCTTGATCTTTCCCATCCCGGCATACGAAGGATATTTACCCTCCTTCTCCCGCTGCTCATGGTCATGGGGATAACCCAGATAAACAACTTCATCAATTCAACCTTCCTCGCGTCAATGCTCGAGAAGGGGAGCATATCATACATCTACTATTCTAACAGGCTCACGGAACTGGTCCTCGGTATATTCATCGTGTCCATCGGGAGCGTGATCCTTCCCGAGATGTCACGGTTCACCTCCGCCGAGAACCTCGACAGGGTGAGGGATCTCTACGCGACTTCGATACGGGCCGCCCTCTTTCTCGCGATGCCGGCGTCAGTAGCGCTGATTGTTATCGGCCTCCCCATAATATCGGTGCTCTTCATGCGGGGCGGGTTCACTCAACTGAGCGCGGACATGACCTACAAGGCCCTCCTCTACGAGAGCATGGGCATCGTTTCGGTGTCCATACTGAGAATCACCACGCCCACCTTCTCCTCGCTGAAGGATACCAGGCTGCTTATGGTTACCACGGCGGTCAATTTTATCATAAACGTCACCCTCGGCTATCTCCTGATGCAGACCAGCCTCAGGCACGGGGGGCTGACCCTGGCGCCGACAATCAGCGTCACGGTGCAGGTCATACTGTTGACCTGGTTTTTGCAGAGAAAGATCGGCAGTCTCCCCGTCGGCGCGGTCGCCGTGTCGGTGGGGAAGTTTCTCATTGCCGCCGGCGCCATGGGGGGA
>CAZEPS010000266.1:0-5580 GCA_964514165.1 uncultured Leptospirales bacterium | reverse complement strand
GGTGCTAAAGGCACCGCTTTGTCATTCTGTGATTCTGAAGAAAAAGCATATCTTTTGGAAGTTGAGAAATTAATAGCAAAGAAGATTGCTGTTATTGAAGACCATCCCTTCCCCCTTGTTGATACTGAACCGGTTACGGCCGCCGGGAACCAGCGGAACAGGAGAAAAGCCGTTTCAGCAGTGTCAGAATCTGCCGGTAATAACTGGAGAAAGCAAAATACAGCGAAGCAAGTCCGAAGGACTGGATAATCATGATTTATCGTCAGCCGTTGAGGCTCAGTTCAGCAACCAGGAATGCTATTACTTTTATACTGTTCTTTAGATAATAGGTATTGACAGATTCGGTGAAAAACCTGGTATTTATGCAGGGGACTTCTAAAAGCTGGTTTTTGGATGTGCCCTGTATTAAAAATATCATCAGAAGTAAGAATGAAAGTCAGAGAATCCGATCTGTATGAACCGATTAAAACGTATCTTGAAAACCAGGGGTACATCGTCAACAGCGAGGTCAAACAGTGTGACATCACTGCCCGGAAGGGTGACGAGCTCATTATAGTAGAATTAAAGACCCGTTTTTCGACAGCCCTGTTGATTCAGCTCGCCCGGAGGAAAGAGGTTGCCGATGCCGTGTACGGGGCGATACCCGTTTTGCCGGGGGCGAATAATCCCCCCAATCTCGGGGGTATCAAGCTCCTTCTGCGACGGCTCGAAACCGGCCTTATCCTGGTTCGCTTCATGAAAAATAAAACCCGGGTCGAGGTGGCCCTCCATCCCGCCCCTTTCACTGGGCGAAGGATGCACAAGCGGAAAAATGCCATTATCCGTGAAATTGACGGCCGTTTCGCCGAGTTTAACATGGCCGGCCAGACCAGCAAAAGGGAATTCATTTCAGCCTATAAACAGGCGGCCATCCTGATTGCCCATTTTCTGCGGGAGAAAACCACGGCCTCTCCGAAAGAGCTCGCCCTCCTCGGCACGGGCCCGAAAACACAGCAGATTCTGTCCGGCAACCTGTACGGCTGGTACGACCGGGTGGAGCGGGGGGTGTACCGGCTGAACGAGGCGGGAGAAAAGGCCCTTGAACGCTATGAAGAGCACCTTGGGGCAATACTCGAGGGGCTGGGGGATAGAAACTAGTTCTCTTCAGGCTCTTCACCCGCCCCGTTCCTCGTCAAGGAGGCGAAGGAAATGCTCTTTTTTAAATCTTGCCCGGCGAAAACGGGCATTTCATCATCCATCCAGTATTCAACGGTAAAACTTTTCATGTTCTGTATCCTGAATTCATGCTGATATTGATATAGTATCCGTATAATACTATTATCATCAAGAACGGTAAAGAACTAAAAAAAGGGACACCTCCCGGCGCCCCTTTTTTAGTTCGAGTATAATGTAATCCTACCAGTCGTTGCTCGGGCCCGGCAGCTCGTACTTGTCCCGTACCGTTGCGGACAGGTTGTCCAGGTAGAAATAATGGGTCATCAGATCGCCGGTGTTACGGTGCTTGTACTGGAGATAGAGGACCTCCATGTTACGCTTCCGGGCCAGGTGCTTCTCGAGCTGGGAGAACTTGCTGGTTATCGGGACCGTCAGTTTCCTCCAGCCGTTGAAGTTAAGGAGCCCGAAACTCACCCGATGGGTGTTGCCGTCGCTGTCTTTCAGGAGAAAGAGGAGCTCCCCGGCGATGCCGTTGCCCCCGACCCAGATGGCGATCTCCCTGCAGTACTTGTCGATGACCAGTTTCTTCCCGGCAGGGGGCTTGATGTTGAATACGTCACCGCTTTTGCCGAAGGTCCTGACGCCGAGAAACTTGGTGGATGTTATCGCCTGGGGCGGCTTGTCCATTCTCAGGTCGACCTTTCCCGTCCTCCTGGATGCCCTGGGAACGTCTATGGTGTATTCCGCGTTCTCGAAATCCTCGAGTATCACCTCGCGGTAGACATAGTTTTCAGCAGCTTCTGTTTCTTCCTTTTTCGGTTCTTCTTTATCTTCCTGGGTGTAACCCGGCACCAGCACCACCGATGCCATGAGGAGAATTAAAAACAGTCTTTTCATCAGGTTCCTCCGTGATTAATGGATATGCTCATAAAAATGCCGTGATAATAAACCGGTATAAACCACTTCGTAATGTATATTGATTTGGGCCTCCTGTCAATAAATTTGTTTACCCGCGGGTAAAAAGTTATCTTTGACCGTTCTAATATCCTTGATATTATTATTATGAAAATATATACTGGAGAATGGTATCGAGGTACCGGTCAACCTGAAACAGGAACCGTTACGATTAGAATCAATAATGAATATAAGAACGACACCTTTCCCCGCATCGGTTTTACTTCGTTCCGTCTGGAAATTATTTTCTGCCTTTCTTTTGTTCGCTTTTTTCGTGATTATTTTACCGAACAAGCTTCACGCCGAGAGGGAATACGAATTTGACTGGCACTGGATGTTCTATGAACGTGAGATCAGGCCCCGATTTGAAAGTTACACCTGGCGCCCCTTCTTCCTTGAGAACCGGGAGGAAAACAGGTTGTTCCAGGCGTCGCTCATGCCGGTGGTGTTCTGGCGGTATAAATCCCCGAAAAAGGACGACACGCGCTTTTTATTTAACCTTATGAACGTGGCCAGGTACCGCCACGGCAACGGCGATATTGACGGCGACTTCGGACTGTTCCCGCTCCTCTTTTTCGGGTGGGGGGACAGGGCCGAGGACCGGTATTTCTTTCTCTGGCCCATCGGCGGCACCATCAAGCACAAGTTCGCCCAGGAGAAGATTACCGCCTTCCTCTTCCCGGGCCTTCTCTTGTATGTTTTCTTTCCCCCGGCCAGCATATTCTCCTTCACCTCCCTCGGGTATCTTTTAGCGAGTTTTATACCGGTTATTACCCGGTACACCTTCAAGGACTTTACCGGATGGGAAGTGCTCTGGCCCCTGTTTCATTACGGGAAGGGGGAAGAGCGGGACGAGGCGCGCCTTCTCCCTTTCTTCGCCTGTCACAAAAAGAGAGACCGGTACAAAAAAATATCCGTCCTCATGCTCTTCAATTACCAGGAGCATTATTTCAGGGAGGATGAACTGAAGATATTTCTGTTCCTGCCTCTGTTCGGAAGGAAGTGGAGCAGGTCCGGCAGGATGTCGGCGGTTACCCTTCTCTGGCCCCTCTTTTCATGGGGGTACAACAAAAACACCGGTGAGAACCACTACAACCTTCCCTGGCCCCTGGTCCAGATCAGGGACAGCGATCGGCCGAAGATAAAAAAGCGGATATTCTTTCCCGTGTACGGGAAGTACCGGTATGAGAATAGCGAGACAGAGTTTCTTACCCCCCTCTATTTCTCCCTGAAAAAACGGGGGCACCGGTTCGACACTGAATACAGGTATTATTTTTTCGTGCTCTGGCACTTCAAGAGGGACTACCATCACGGGCCTGATCCGGTCTACGGGAACAGGTGGCGCTACTTCAAGGTGTGGCCCCTCTTTCACGTGGAATACAACGACCTGGGCGACTGTTCATTCAACCTTCTCTCCGTCCTTCCCATGAGGGACAGGGACGGATACGAAAAGCTCTACCAGCCCTTCTGGACGATTTTCGAGTACCGCCGCATCAGGACCGGCGAAAAAAGGCTCGGTCTCTTTTTTCGAACCTACTACCAGGTGTGGGGGGACGGCCTGGTAAAGGTGAAGATGCCGTTCCTGTTTTCAATCGAAGCAAGGGATGGCACACTCCGCCGCTTCTCCATGGCGGTGTCCCTTTTCTCTTACGTGAACCGGGATGACGGGCGGTACCTGGGCCTCTTCTGGTTTCCGATCCCCCTGGACAGGGACCGGAAATCCGGGAAAAAAACCGGAAAACCGGTTGAAATAAAACGGAATCCGGTTGTTCAATTGCCATGGCCGGGTGAGGCCGGCACCGGGGGGTACTATCCGGCAATAGGGAGCACCCTGAACCAGGACAGAAATATTCTTAAAAGGGACACCGCGTTGATCGCGAGGGCCCGGTTTTAGTACCGGTAATGAAAGACTACACCAGCGCCATACGAAGAAGAATTGATTTAATCCTTTCCGGGACCGGCGGGAGTGTCCTCGCCGTGGTGGAACAGGTAGGCTTTACCCTGATCATGCTCGGCAAGGCAGTGCTCTTCATGCGGTTCGCCCCGGTAAAGCGCCACGAGGTATTGAAGCACATGCACATAACCGGCATCAAGAGCCTGCTGGTATGTTCAATAGTCGCTTTTTTTACCGGCATGATCCTGGCCCTGCAGTCGGGCATTCAGCTGAAAAAGTTCAACCAGGCGGAACTGGTGGGAAACCTGGTCATCAGCTCCATGACTATGGAGATGGGCCCCTTTATCACTGCCCTTATCATCACCGCGTCAGTCGGGTCCGCCATGGCCGCCGAGATCGGCACCATGAAGGTGACCGAGCAGATCGACGCACTGGAGATGATGTCCATCAGCCCGATAAAATTCGTTGTGATGCCGCGTGTCCTGGCCCTCACGGTCATGCTTCCGGCGGTGACCATCTACACGGTAATACTCGGCACCTTCGGCGGGGCGATCATCGCGAAATACCAGCTCGGCATCGGTTACGACACCTATTTCATGCGGGTAATGGAGTCCCTGGTTTTCAAAGACATGTACGTTGGTCTCTTCAAGGCCCTGGTCTTCGGCTTCATCATCTCGGGCATAAGCTGCGCCAACGGTCTCAAGACCACCAACGGGGTCATCGGGGTGGGAGAGACCACGCGCCGGTCGGTGGTGGCCTCCTTTCTCATGATACTCATCATCGGTTACTTCATGACTTCCATTTTCTACGGCGGTGAATTGTGATTGAACTGGTGAACGTGCACAAGTCCTTCGGCCCGCGGAAGGTGCTCGACGGCATTGATATCAGCATAAAAAGAGGGGAGGTTTTCGTCATCATCGGCCAGTCCGGGGTGGGGAAGACCGTTATCCTGAGGCACATCACCGGCTTTTTCGATCCCGACCAGGGGGAGGTGTACGTTGAGGGGGATCGGATGGACAACAGGAAGCTGCGGGAGAAGGAGTACCTCCGCACGAAAATGGGTTTCCTCTTCCAGTTCTCCGCCCTCATCAACTGGCTCAACGTGAACGAGAACGTGGGGCTCCCTCTTTCCGAGCACAAGCTATTCCCCCGGGAGGTGATCGATGAGAAGGTTGCGGAGCAGCTCGCCTTTCTCCAGCTCTCCGACGCCGGTGAGAAGATGCCGGATGACCTGAGCGGCGGCATGAAGAAACGGGTAGGCCTGGCCAGGGCCATGATACGGAACCCTGAGATTATCCTCTACGACGAGCCGACCTCGGGGCTTGATCCGATCATGGCGAGCAGGATCAACGAGCTGATACGAAGGATGCAGATTGAGTTCGGGGTGACTTCCGTGGTGGTTACCCACGACATGGTGAGCGCCTACTACATCGGGGACCGGATAGCCATGCTCTATGACGGAAAGATTATTCAGGTGGGGACGCCGGACGAGATAAAGAACTCGACGAACCCTTTCGTTCAGCAGTTTATCCAGGGAAAGCTCGACGGACCAATCGAGGTTTGATGGATTTCTGTAA
>CAZEPS010000265.1:0-5624 GCA_964514165.1 uncultured Leptospirales bacterium | reverse complement strand
AATCGCGGAGATTCTCTGCGCTTATTCGGAGCATTTACTGCTGCATTGAAAAAATCATACTTCGGCAGGCCGGGCAGGGTCTGCAAACTCGGGAGCAAAGACAATGGAGCTTTTAGCGGAAAAGATTATCAAATGGGCAAAGACGAATGACTGGTATTCGCAAACCGTCGAGACCAATCAGCTTCGATTCGAGCAAATGTTCGAGCCGATATTCACACAGATAAAATCCGAGCTTGACTATCAGGGCAAAGTTCAGATTAAAGGACAGCTTGAGTCCAGCTGCGGCAAGGCCTTCTCCCGCTGCCGACATGTTGACACTGTCTGCCGGGCGGGGTGCAGAGACCAGTCGGATTTGTTCGATCTTGAATTTTCAAGGGCCAAAGCGGTGGCCGCGATGGTGGAACTGGCCGAGGTGGTAAAAGTTATCGGCAAGCTTAGTGTCCAAAATAAACTGGACGATTGCAGCTCTATAAATCCATCTGATGAATGGATAACCTTCAAAGAAGCCGCCGTCATACTTGGGGTGAGCAAGCCCGCGGTATCCAAATGGGCCAATCGTGAACTCATCGAGGACAACGGCAAAACCGGCCAGGCCAGAAGATTGAAGCTCTCGAGCGTGCTGCTGATGAAAAATCAAAGAGAAGAAGAACCGCTGAAAAAGGATATTCTCGATCTGCGGAGAGACTTAATCGGGATAAGGGATTAAAAAAGGGCCGTGTGAGGTGTGTCCTTATGTGAATATTTATACTGCTTCCGATAAATTTACCCTGAATCTGCCTACTCTGTTCAGAAAAGTTTTTGTAAGAATGTAGTGAAGACTTTCTGCGGTTTTTGCCTAAAAACCAGCATTTTGACACTTAACTGCGGAACTTGGGTTAGCCCTTTTTTCTCTTGTTTTTCTTTGCCTTTCTTTTTCTACTTCGAGCCGCAGGCATTTTTCTCGAAATTGGTTTCTTTAATTCTCCGTGAGGTAAACTGGCCTGAAGATCAGGGATACCTGAAAGAAAAATAACGTCAAACTGATGATTATGGTATGCCTGGAATATGAATTCATTCCAGTAATGAATATTTGGGCCGTATTTCATAAATTCATAATATGAGTCCATATCATTTGCCAGCATAGCTCTCCTGATTAAGGCTAACCATTCTTCTTTGGACTCGTCCAATAACAGGTAAGGCGTATTAAAAACAATATTGTAATCAATTGATTCATTAATCCCTGGCAATACTCTGACCATCCATAATTGTCCTTTGGTCCCTTTATATCCAGTAGGAATGTAACACAAGTATTTTTCATGGGTCATAATATCCCGGAGCATCACCAATCCCCTTTGGACGCCAAGATGTTCATAAATGCCCATTCGAGAGTTCTGCATTAGTTCAATAGCAACACTCATTCCAGTTATAGAGCCGGTCCGATTGATTATGTCAAGAAAGCAGGTCCCTATCGTCTCTTTATCAGGTCCAAATCGCAAGTCAAAGAATGCCCAACACGTAAAATAACTTCCTGTCAACGGGCTCATAGGCGGACCTGACGGCATATATTCTTCTTCGGCAGACCCGGCAATCTCGCAATATGCTTTTAACTCCGGCAATACTGACATACATTCAGCAAACACAGAGACGAGATTCTGGGTCAAAATATAAGCCGCATGGAGTGGGTCAAATCCCTCTTTTATGAGTTTTTCAGCATCTTCGGCGCTATTGGCATTACTGCCAACACGCCGCATTCTTTCTGTTCCTTTTTGAACCGAATTAGACCTGCGGTCATTAGTAATCTGTGAGGCCAATGTTTCGCCAATTAAACCCATAATAGAATCTTTCTGAAATATCAATCATTTACTCCATATCAGCATCAGCAATTTTACATAATTTGCTGCCGCAGGGTCAAGAGAAATCGATTCGGTGACCTGTTTTTCCCACATCTTACGCAATGAACAATCATTGATCGGCTTTGGCAGCGCCAACCGCCGCAGAAAGTTGCCAATAATATACGCAATAAGGGGCAGTTGCAGCCAAACCTTATTAATATCAAAGTTAGAGAAGTGCATTTCTTGGCCATTATAGTTCGGCGGCGGCCCAAACTGTTAACCAACTGTTTCCATTTCTGTTTTTTTCAAAAATTCTGCAAATTTTTTATCCGCGTTATCTGCTCATAAACAAGGATTTCACGCCTATTTCATACATATTCTATCTTTAACAGCTGTTTACAAACCGTTAACTCCGAGAATTCGGCCATAGATTGGAATGCAGAATCATCAAAACTGAAATGAATTTTGCAGGGGCCTGAATATGGACCATAAGTTTTTTGAAGAGTTATTTTCGCTGACGGAAGCGGCAAAGCTGATACCCGGCAGACCATCGGTAAACAGCGTATGGCGTTGGTGCAGGAAAGGGGTTATATCGCGAAGCGGGTGCAGGATACGCCTGGAGCACATCCGCGCGGGCGGCAAGCTGTTTACCACCGAGCAGTGGGTAAAGGATTTCTGCTGCGGGCTGGCGCAGTCGGATACGGAGTATTTCGTGCGGAGTAAGAGGAAGCCATGCTCCGGGACCAAACGCAGGGGCAGAACTTCAAGGGCAAAACAGCTTGAGGATGCTAAGAACGTTCTCGCCGAGGCGGGAATCTGATTTATCGGCAGGCAAGGGCACAGGATGAGTCTCATAAGCTCGTCACGCCGGTTCGACTCCGGCGCCTGCCATGACCGGTCAGTCGTTTAATTGGAAAAATGAAACTTGATTTTGAAAGGTTGAAAATGAGCACGCTTGACAAAGTTCACACAGGAAAAAGAAAAATCCCGCCGAGGATAATGATTTACGGCACAGAGGGTATAGGTAAGAGCACATTCGCTTCGCAGGCGCCGGAGCCGATATTTATTCCGACAGAGGACGGATTAAGCGAGATAGACTGCGCATCGTTTCCTCTGGCCCGTAAGCTGGCGGATGTGCGTGTCTGTCTTGAGGCCCTGGCCATCGAGAATCACAATTACCAGACGCTGGTAATCGACTCGCTGGACTGGCTGGAAAAGCTCATCTGGAAGCAGATATGCATCGACGAAGGCGTCGGGAGCATCGAGAAGGTCGGCGGCGGATACGGCAAGGGTTACGTCCGGGCGGCTGAGATTATGACCGGCATACTGGATATGCTGAACGCCCTGCGCATCGAGAGGGGGCTTCTCATACTGCTTATCGCACATGCCAAAGTCGAGAGATTCGAGGACCCGGAATCGTCGGCCTACGACCGCTACTCGCCAAGGCTCAACAAGCATACCAACGCAGCGGTTACCGAATGGAGCGATGCGGTGCTGTTCGCAACACGCGATATGGTAACCAGGACAGAGGAAACGGGGTTCGGCAAGAAGAGGACCATAGCGTCCGGCAAGGGCATAGAAGCCGGCGGCGAGAGGGTACTGCGTACCATCGGCTGTCCGAGCTGTGTGGCCAAGAACCGCTACGGACTGCCCTTTCAGATTCCGCTTTCGTGGGATGCGTTTATGGGCTGTTTAAACAATAATCAGAACTTTTATACAGGAGACAATAACGATGGCAAATCTTAACGGATTCGACGCGGACACAGTGGAACCGATGGATGGCTTCGAGCCTATACCGGCGGGCAAATATACCGCTGTTATTATCGATTCCGAGCAGAAGGGCAACAGCGCCGGTACGGGCAGTTATCTGGAGCTTACTTTCCAGGTAACCGAGGGCGAGTATAAGAACCGGCTGCTTTGGCACCGGCTCAATCTGGATAATCCCAGCGATACGGCGGTAAAGATAGCCAGGGCGCAACTGTCGGCGGTATGCAAGGCGGTCGATGTTCTAAGGCCCGCCGATTCGGTTCAGCTTCATAACCTGCCTCTTTGTATTTCGGTAAAGCTCGAGCGCAGGAAGGACAACGACGAGCTGACCAATGTGATAAAGGGATTCTCCAAAAAGCAGGCGCCTTCTTTTGCTTCAGCGGGCGGCAGGGCACCGTGGCAGAGATGAGACTGGAGCTTGCATATCCGCCGAGCATCAACAATTACTTCCGCAAGTACAGGAACCGGATGGTAATCAGCAGAGAGGGCAGGCTCTTTCGCAGGAAGGTCTGTTCTGCCCTCTCGCTGCTCGGTGCGGAGCCGATGAAGGGCGAGTTAGTGATGATCATATACGCCTATCCGCCGGACCGCAGGAAGAGGGATATCGACAATATTCAAAAGCCGCTTCTCGATGCCCTTGAAAAAGGCGGAGCGTTTGTAAACGACAACCAGGTCAAAGACCTTCGGACAGTAATGAACCGGCCTGAAAAAGGCGGCAGGGTAATAGTAACGATAAGTCAAAGGGAGTTGAGCAATGGAAAAGATGTGTTGGCGGTGCGGCAAGAGGCCCGCGATAAAGACTGAGAAGTACTGTGTTTTTTGCAGAAAAGATGTGCTGCAGGAGATGAAAGATTCGGGATATTTTACCAAGGTTCCGCCGAGGACCAAACCGCGTCCCGCAGATCAGTGCGAGGATGTTATGGAGACCAGGTACGGACCGAAGTACATGTTTTAACGGCGTGTCCAGTTTTCGGTACGGAGGCTTTTTATGCGGCGGAATTCACGGGTGTTATTAGTAACAAGGGCGGCGTCAATTGATAAGGCGTGTGCGGCGATGAGTGTGTCCATCGGACCTATTGGCACGCCTTTGGACTCAAGCTGCTGTCTGACGGTGCCGTATGTGCAAGCGGCCCTGTCATCAAAAGGCAGAATCTCAAGAGGTGCGCAGAATTTCATAAGTGCCCTTAGATTCTCCTCGGGCCGCGAGCTGTGGGCAGCACCGTACTGCAGCTCGGCCAAAACTATCGTAGATATGCCGACTTCGCCGAGCGGGCGTGAGGTTATTTTGGAAACGAGGTGCTTGTGTTGGTAACGTATTACGTCAATACATATATTGGTATCGAGCATGTACATTACAGGGACTTCCTGCGGTCAGGCTTTTCGGGCTGTCTGCGTTCTTTCATAAAGTCTTCGGAGAACTGGCCGAGCGATTCTCTAAACAGATCCCAGCCGGTGTCCTTGGGATACAGCACAACCATATCGCCTATCCTGTTTATGCCGACCTCCGCTGAATCGAACCGGCAGTCTTTGGGCAGGCGTACTGCCTGACTGTTTCCGTTTTTGAATATCCTGGCTGTGTTCATAGTCAAAACCTTAAATAAACAATATATACGTCAGTATATACATATATCGAACGATTGTCAAAGGAAATTTAGAAAAAATGTTTCAATTAAGGCCGTATCAGCAGCAGGCGGTAAATGCCGTTTACGACTATCTAAGGAACAAAGAGGGCAATGCGTGCGTGGTGCTTCCGACGGCTTCCGGCAAGACGCATGTTCTCTCGCAGATATGCAAGGACGCCGTTGATTTGTGGAGCGGAAGGGTTCTGGTATTAACTCACGTAAAGGAACTGGTCGAGCAGAATGCGAATAAGGCCTCACACTATCTTGACGAGGACCTTGTCGGCATTTACTCTGCGGGCCTTAAGAGCCGGGATACGGAGCATCCTGTTATCGTTGCGGGTATCCAGAGTGTTTATAAACGCGCGTGCGAACTGGGAGCTTTCGATTTGGTCCTTATAGATGAGGTTCACAGGCTCCCGCAGGA
>CAZEPS010000264.1:0-5716 GCA_964514165.1 uncultured Leptospirales bacterium | reverse complement strand
ACTGCTATCTGGACAAAAATCATACAATTTCGATAAAAATTACCCTGCATTACTTTTTTTGGGATCTTGGAAATACGTTCGAAAAGCGTGCAGAGAAGTTTTTATGGTATGAAGAGGCCTATCGTAAGCGGATTCCGGTATATTTTTGGTAAAATGGGAAAAAAGGGGTCAGAGCATGTTATAGAAGAAGGGGCCCTATATAGGGTTATGAAACGATACAGCTTACAAAAAATGTGTGAATCTCAATAAATAAATATATTGAAATACCCCCTTCTGTTCATATACTTGTCCCCATACCATCATGGAGGATTTTTCATGGGTTCTGTTGAATACTTCGAAGCATCAGATTTTTCTCCCGACATGGTACGCTCACTGAAGGGTAATAACCGCATTCTGGTGGTCTTCTCCACCTTCGGTGAGCGGGAGGCGGGGCTGATTCATGAAAAGATATCCCTGCTTCGTTCCGAACTCGGAGACCTGGTCGATCGGATATACCTTTCCCACCGGCGGACCGGGGAGGGGAGCGACCGCACCGAGGAGATGGCCCGGAAAGCCGACCCTGATGTCACCATTTTTATCAATAACGGCCATGATGTGCCGGACATGGGGGACGAGAAGGGAAAGGGGGCCGACATGCGGCGGTGTCTCCATTTCATAAACAGCGAATTAACTGATGAAAAAGAGAAATCGAAAACAGTGATTGTTTTTCTCGACGCCGACGTTTTGCCGGAACACTTCGGCCCCCACTTCGTCACCGGTCTCGCCGGCGGGGTGCTCAAGGGGTTCGATTTTGCAAAGGCCGGTTTCTGGCGGGAAATGGGGCGGGTGAAAAAGTTCGTGGCCCAGCCGCTCTTTTCGTCTATTGACCATCCCCGCCTGCGGGAGCTCACCAGGCTCTCCTACCCCCTGTCGGGGGAGGTGGCCGGGACCCTTGAGTTTTTCAACCGTGTCCATTTTTGGCAGATTTACGGTGTGGAAACCGGCATCAACATCGATTCATGCCTGGGAAACTACCGCATCGCTGACGTGAATTTGGGGCTTTACGACCACGAGCACCACGGGACCACCGGGATTCAGAAGATGTCCTTCGGCATTATACGGACATTCCTGAAACAGCTCATCGACTACGGGATCATGGAGCTGAAAGACGGGGCGAAACTATCGGATGAATTTCTCGCAACCTATATCGACGAGGACGGTAAGCGGCAAAAGCTGGAGTTTGACCTGACCGAGCGGAAGTATGAACCGCTGGAGCGGGTGTTGAAATAAATCTGGAGCATACCATGTCAAGCCTGAAAAAACGAATGGGGGCCGCGGCCCATGAACGCATGATAACGATGCGGACATTCGAGGCCGGGGAGAAACACGTTATCGTGGAAGGGCAACTGATCGACGACCGGCTCACCGACACCTATTTTCTCTCCGGGGAGAAGCATCCCGCAGGCCCGATCCATCACTTTGTTATCAGGATTCTCCTCAGGGTTGATGACATGGTCATCGAGGAGATTGAAGGGGAGGCCCTCACCGTTCCCCGGGAGGTGTGCCGTGAGACCATGGAAACCCTCCAGCGGATTAAGGGCCTCTCGCTGACGAAAGGGTACTCGACAAAGGTTCGGGGGCTTCTCGGCGGGGCCGAGGGGTGCAGCCATATGGTCATGCTTCTCATAGCCATGGGGCCGGCCGCCCTCCAGGGGCTCTGGTCCCACCGGGCCCGGAAACCGATTGACCCCCGGTCGCCGGAGGTCATGAAGCGGTATGAGCGTATACTGGCCGTCCTGAAAAACACCTGCTACATCTGGCGCGAGGACGGCCCGGCCTACACTGAACTCATGGAACGAATCGATAAAATAGACAAGGGCGACTAGACCCTTTTCTTTTCTTCTATGCTGTCCGAAATGTGCTTGATGAGGGTGTCCATCCCCTCGCCTGTCTTGGCGCTCACCTTGTAGATGTCGATATTCGGATTTGCCCCTTTCAGGTTCTCCATGAGTTCGTCCATGCTGTAGTCGAGGTGCGGGAGAAGGTCGATTTTGTTCAACACCAGTGTTTTCGAGGTATTGAAGGCCAGGGGGTATTTTGCCGGCTTGTCCTCCCCTTCGGTTACGCTCAGTACCACCATCCGCTCGTCGTCCCCGAGTTCGAATTCAGCAGGGCAGACCAGGTTCCCTATGTTTTCGACGATTACCAGGTCGAGTTTGTCCAGGTCAAAGCTCTTGAGACACTGCATCACCCAGGAACTCTCCAGGTGGCAGTCGCCGCCGAAGCGGTCGGTCTCTATCTGTATTATCTGGATGCCGTGCTTTGCGAGGCGTTCAGAGTCCTTGGTGGTCTTGATGTCCCCCTCGATGACGCCGATTTTGTAGGTGCCTTTGAGGCTGTTGATGATGTAATCGTTCAGGGTAGTCTTTCCTGAACCCGGGGAACTCATCATGTCGATCATGTAGATTTTCTTCTCTTTGAGTAGCTGGCTCACTTCTCCAGCCATGTTCTTGTTTGATTCAAGTATATCCTTGAGAACCGGAATTTCCATCTATTGCTCCTTCTGGTAAAATAGGGCCCGCATCTGGTAACACGGAAACGGGCATCGTAGTACCTTTTTTAGTGAAGGGTTCAATTATGTCCATATATTTTTAACAAAGATCCCGTTAATTGTTCAAACAGCACTAGTGTTGGTGGCACATATGAACTTTGTTGTTTAAAGTTCCCACGGGGACCGAATGTCTTACATGGGGTACATTTATACTCCCTGTAACGCCATTTATAAAATAGTACTGGACGATTTTAACCGGTATACATACTCACAGGTAAACTTCCTGTTTAATGAATTGTGGTTATCTATTATAATTGAGTTTTGATCAAGATAACAATCCGGCGATGAAAATCAAGACAATAGTTCATAAAAATATCCGTGTTAAGGGGATCGTACAGGGCGTGGGATTCCGCCCCTTCATATATAACCTGGCGGGCAGAAATACTATAACTGGATATGTCATCAACGACACGGAAGGGGTCTTTATCGAGGCCGAGGGAACCGGGGATGACGTTGACCGCTTCATCAGCGCAATTTCTGAATCCGCCCCCCCCCTCTCCCATGTGCAGTCGGTTGATGCCAACGAGGGGGAGGTTAAACAATATGAAAGTTTCACCATCGAGAAGAGCAGGGAGACCGGGGAGAGGAGCGCATTTTACTCGCCGCACATAGCCCTCTGCGATGACTGCCTGGCTGAGTTCTTCGACCCGGAAGACCGGCGGCACCGGTATCCATTCATAACCTGCATCAACTGCGGGCCCCGGTTCAGCATGGTACGGGACATGCCCTATGACCGCCATACCACCTCCATGGCGAACTTTACCATGTGCCCGGAGTGCGAGGAAGAATACCGGGACCCGGAAAACCGGCGGTTTCACACCCAGCCGAACGCCTGTCCGACATGCGGCCCCGGCCTCGCGCTCAATGACAGGAACGGAACCGTTCTGGAAACCGAACCGGGGGCCGTTGCCGAAAAAACGGTATCCCTTCTCAGGGAGGGGAAGATCCTCGCCATTAAAGGGGTGGGGGGATATCACCTGGCCGTGGACGCGCGGAACGACCGGGCTGTGGAAGAGCTCAGGGCCCGGAAGAACCGCCCCTTCAAGCCCTTTGCCCTCATGGCTGCCGATCTATCCAGGGCAAATGAGTTCCTGGAAATTACGCCGGCCGGGCGTAAACTCCTCCTGTCGAAGGAACGTCCCATCGTGCTGCTCCGTGAAAAGTCGAAACCGGTGAGCGATCTTGTGGCGCCCGGCCTCTCGTACCAGGGGATAATGCTACCCTATACCCCGTTTCAGCATCTCCTCTTTGATATCGCCCCGGACATGGTCCTGGTCATGACCAGCGGGAACCTTTCGGACGAGCCGATCGTGTACGCCGACTCCGGGGCATTCACCCGCCTCGAGGGGATCGCCGACTACTTTGTCACCTACAACCGGGAGATCCTGTCCCAGAGCGATGACAGCGTTTTTTACGTGGTCAACGAGCGGCCGTATGTGCTCAGGCGGTCCCGGGGGTACGTGCCGGCGCCATTCGGGTCGCGAAACACCGGCAGGGTCATTCTTGCCCTGGGAGGCGATCTGAAGAACAGTTTCGCCGTCGCCAGGAAGGACTTTGTCATCCAGAGCCAGTACCTCGGGGACATGGCGGACATGGAGACCCACCGGGCCTTCCGGGAGACCGTTTCCCATTTCATAAAGGTCTTCGACGCGGAACCGGACCTTATCGTGTCGGACCTTCACCCCGGGTACATGACCTCAAGCTTCGCTGAGGAGTTCGCCGCCCGGGGGCTCGAGAGCCTGAAGGTGCAGCACCATCACGCCCACGCGGTTTCGGTCATGGAGGAGAGGGACCTGGAAGGCCCGGTCATCGGCATATCTTTCGACGGGACCGGCTACGGCCCGGACGGCACCCTGTGGGGGAGCGAGTTTTTTCTGGTCAACCGGGACCGGTATGAGCGGGCCGGCCATTTTACGAACTTTCCCCTCCCCGGGGGTGAGAGCGCTATCCATGACGTGTGGAAAATCGGCCTATCCCTGTTGTATACTTCCCTGGGGGTGGATTATTCCTTCGACCGGTGGCGCGACCGGCGGGGTCCCCTCATAGAGATTATCGATAAGAATATACATTCACCCCTCACCTGCAGTATCGGCCGCGTCTTTGACGGCGTTTCAGCCATTCTCGGGATACGGGAAACAGTTTCCTCCGAGGCTGAGGCCGCTATTCTTCTTGAGGAGGCGGCATACCGGGGGAAGTCCACCGATTCTTATCGGTTACCTTTCACGAGTGGGGACATAATAGAGGTCGATACCGGTGAGCTGGTGCGGTACGTGGCGGATCTCGTTGAATCAAAAAAACCGGTGGATGATATCGCCCGGCTCTTCCACCTGGCCATAGTCGGGACCTCGGTGGACGTGGCGAAAGAAATCATGGATAGGACCGGCCTTGACCGGGTGGTTCTGAGCGGCGGGGTGTTTCACAACCGGATAATTCTTTCAGAGCTTATCCGCGGCCTCGAAGGGGCCGGGTTTCGGGTCTTTCTCCCGGAGCGGGTCCCGGTGAACGACCAGTGCATCTCCCTGGGGCAGGTTGCCGTGGCAAAGGCTGTTCTCGAGCAGGGGGGGTGATTCTTTTTTTTTTTACTGAAAAATCCCGCAAAAAAACTCCTTCCCAATCGTATAGCTTTATAAATGCAGGGAGGTGCTTTTATGAAGATTGATACGACAATAAACATTAAAAGACTGGTTCTTGAGAGAATCGATGAGGCCGCATCAGATAGCGGTGTCACCAGGAGTTTGCTTATTTCATTATTGTTGAAACGCATGGTTCAGGTCCGTGGCACCGATAAGAATCGGTTTTCCCGGGTTAAATACCAGAAAAGAGACCCGAAAGCCGGGTGGAAGCGGCCACATGTTATGCTTGATTATGATCTCTACGAAAAATGCATTGATATGAGGAAGCTTAGCAAGATGTCGGTGTCGTTTTTAGTGCAGGTTTCGTTCAACATGTTCTTTGAAAAAGTGGTCGATGAGCTGAATAAGGGAGTCAGAACCGATAACAATCTGCGGAATTATATCTGTATCGGGAAGAGGTACGGGGAGGTTTGTTCTTATACTGTTTTCTGGGATTTTCCCCCTGAAGAGGAATTGAAAAAATTTCTGGAATAACAGTAATGTGCCGATAACA
>CAZEPS010000263.1:0-5724 GCA_964514165.1 uncultured Leptospirales bacterium | reverse complement strand
AGGGGAGCATATCCGTGGAAGAAGACCCGGTGGAAGCGATAGCCGGGCGTTACTACGACCGGATAGTCTGCCCGGCGAAGCACAGCACGAACACCTCCCGGGGTGAAAACCTGGCCAGGCTCGTGAAGGATAAGAAGGCCGACGGGGTGATTTTCCTCATCCTGAAGTTCTGCGACCCCCACGGCTTTGACTATCCATACATGAAACAGTATCTTGATAAGGAAGGAATCCCGAGCATGCATCTCGAGCTGGAAGAACAGCTCCCGCCCGAGGGCCAGCTCAGGACACGGTTTGAAACCTTCGTGGGGATGCTGTAGAGAGCTAAATCTGTACCAGAAAGGGTGAACATTATGAGTGAAGAAGTCAAACAAAAAGACCCGGAAAAGGAAAAACGCAAGATTAAGTCGGTCAAGAGAATGAAGGAGATCATGACCGCCTACTATATCGACGCCAAGTCCGCGCGCCAGAACGGCAGGAAGGTGGCCTGGATCACCAGCGGCGGCCCGGTGGAGCCCCTCCTGGCCATGGATATCATACCGGTCTACCCGGAAAACCACGGGGCCATGATCGGCGCCTCAAAGATGGGCCCGGACCTCTGCGATATCGCCGAGGAGATGGGCTATTCCCGGGACCTCTGCTCCTACGCCAGGGCGGACATCGGCCAGGCTGAGGCAGGGGGCGGGCCCATAGGTGGGCTCCCGGAGCCTGACATGCTCGTCTGCTGCAACAATATCTGCGGCACGGTCCTCAAGTGGTATGAGATACAGGCGCGTAAATACAACGTTCCCCTCTTTATACTGGACACTCCCTTCATACACACGGAATTTTCCGACGAGGCGAAAAAGTACCTGGTAAACCAGTTCCACGAATACATAGCCTTCCTCGAAGAGGCGGACGGGAAAAAGATGGATTTCGACCGGTTCGCCGAGGTGGGCCGCCTCTCGGTGGAGGGGCAGAAGCTCTGGCAGGCGGTCCTCGACACCACCACGAACAAGCCGGCCCCCATGAGCGCGTTCGATGCGTTCTTCCACCTGGCCCTGATAGTGACCCTTCGGGGAACCGAGACCGTCATCGACTATTACAAGGGTCTCCTGGAAGAGATGCAGGAACGGGTCGAACAGGGAATCGCCATGGTGCCGAACGAGAAGTACCGGCTCATCTGGGACAATCTCCCGGTCTGGTTTAAGACCAGGTGGCTGTCGGAGAAGTTCGCGGCCCACGACGCCTGCCTGGTGGCGGACACCTATACATCCGCCTGGAGCGGCGTTGTTCATCTCATCGACGAGAACCGGATGATTGAATCAATGGCCGAGGCCTACGCCAGCATCTATCTCAACATATCGCTGGACATGATGATTGAGACCCTGGGTGCCATGATGAAAAAGTATGACGCCGACGGCCTGGTGATGCACTCAAACCGGAGCTGCAAGCCCTATTCACTGGGGCAGTACGATCTCCAGAAGATGGTCATGGACAGGCTCGGGATACCGACCCTGATTATCGAGGCTGACATGGTGGACGAACGAAACTTCAGCGAAAGCCAGATTGAGACCCGCATTGACGCCTTCATGGAGATGATAAAGAACAAGTAATTTCGGGAGGGAAAAGAATTATGGATTATAAACTGAAAGACAAGGTGGTTCTCATTACCGGGGGAAGCAGGGGGATAGGCCTCGAGCTGGCCCGCAAGTACCTTGAACAGGAGGCGAAGGTCGTAATCTGCGCCCGCAAGCAGGAGGGGCTCGACGCGGCCCAGAAGGAACTCGGAAACAGTGGGAGGGTACTCACCGTGGCGGCCCATATCGCGAAGGAGGACGACGTGGAGAAGCTCTTCACAACGGTTCGGGAAAACTTTCCCCGGCTCGACATACTCGTCAATAACGTGGGGATGAACCTCCCTGCCCCGTCTACCCACGGCGCGGAATTTCCCTTGTGGCAGAAGATAATCGATTCCAACCTGAACGGGACCTATCTTGCCTCACGAAAGGCGGCCGAGATAATGAAGGAGCAGAAGCGGGGCAAGATCGTCAGCATCTCGTCCATCGCGGCCCAGAAGGCCTCGCCCGGCATGGGCATATACGGCATAGCCAAAGCAGCCATCGAGATGATGACACGGGTGCTCGCCTCGGAGCTCGCATTCTTCAACATCCAGGTCAACGCGGTTGCGCCGAGCATGGTGAGAACCGACTTCAGCAAGCCATTCTGGTCAAACGATGAGATACACGACATGGTGGTCAAATCGATCCCGATGGGGCGGATAGCGGAGCCGGTTGACGTGGCCCACCCGGTTCTCTTTCTTTCGTCCGAGGGATCAGACTTTATAACCGGGCAGGTTCTCGCCGTGGATGGCGGCGCCTCCGTCATATGAAAAAACCGCATAACAGGAAATATATGATTACCGCGGGAATAGACATAGGATCTATCACCACCAAGGTGGCGTTTCTTGAAAACGGGAAGATACTCGGTTCTTCCGTCGACTTTACCGGGTACAACCCGGATAAAAACGGGAGGCGCATCTACGAAAATCTCCTGTCGGAACTCGGTATCGAAGAAGGGGCAATCGAAAGAATCGTTTCTACCGGCTACGGGAGGAACTCGGTCTCGTTTTCTGACAAGGCCATGACCGAGATACTTTGCCACGGTGCCGGCGCCCATTTTATGAATCCCTCGGTGCGGGGGATTGTCGATATCGGCGGCCAGGACAGCAAGGCCATGGTCATCAATGAAGACGGCAAGGTGACCGATTTTGTCATGAACGACAAGTGCGCCGCCGGCACCGGCCGGTTTCTCGAGGTCATGGCCCGCGCCCTGGAGGCGAACCTCGACGATTTCGGCAAAATATCCGGGGAGGCGGTCAGGCCCGCCCCGATCAGCAGCACCTGCACCGTGTTCGCCGAGTCAGAGGTCATATCCCTCATATCCAAGGGAGAGACCCGTGAGAACATAATATCCGGGATCCATGAATCCGTCGCCACCAGGGTTGCCGCACTGGCGAAAAGGATATCGATAAAGGAACCGGTGATGATGACCGGCGGGGTGGCGAAAAATTCAGGCGTGGTCAGGGCGCTTGGGGAAAAGCTCGGCATGGAACTGATAGTCCTCGATTCGGCACAGGTTATCGGTGCTATCGGGGCCGCAGTCATGGCCGCCAAAGAGCTTCAGTAGCTATTCCCCGTTGTCCCTGTCAAACCGTGATTTCAGCTGGTAGTAAACGTTCTTGGCCTCGTCACGGACGTTCTTGTTGAAGTCCTCCATAGCCTTTGCGAGTGCCGGAAGTGACGCGGGATCACCGATCCGGGCAAGGGACTTTATCGCCTCTATTCTGATATCGTAGTAGGGATCCTCCAACAGCTTAATGAGAATACCCGTTGATTCTTTGTCCTTTACCATGCCGAGGGCCTTTGCAGCCTCGATCCTTACGCTTTTATATTCGTCAAAACACGCCTTCCTGAGCATCGGATAAGCATCTTTCAACTTATGTTTCGTTATGTGAGAAATGACCTCCTGTCTGCTGGTGACATTTTCGTTCATCCGTTTCACCAGGAGCATGTACGGAGCGTTGTTCAACGCCTGGAGGGATTTTTCCGAGCCGATAGCCTCAAGTGCTTCCCTGGCGGCCTTCCTCACCTCCACGTTGTTGTCAGTCAGTGAACTCATCAGGTGTTCCACGGTGTCATCACTCGTTATCTTCCCCATGGCCCTGACCGCCTCCAGTCTCACGGTGTATGTCGGATCATGGATTTTGTCCACGAGGTGCCTTATGGAAAACCGGTTTCCGATACCACCCATGGCGCGGATCGCTTCAATCTGGACCATCGGCTTTTTGTCATTCAGGGCCAGGACCAAAAGATTAGAGAGGGAGTTCTCCTTGCCGTTCCGGATGTCCGACAGTATCCTGAGGGTCTCGATCTTCTCCTGTTGAGACCCGTTGACGATTATGTCCCTGAGGTTGTTGTATATGTCACTCTCCCCGAGCTGGGCCATCTTTAATACCGCGTGGGTCCTCACGGTAACGTTTTGATCGTCCTTTAGGAAACCGGTCTTATCTATAAGTTCATCTCCGGGGAGGAGCTTTTGCAGTGCGTGAAAGGCCTTAAGACGGATTTCCGGGTTCCTGTGTTTCAGGCACTTTAACAATCCCTCTACATCTTCTTCATTCGCCATTTTTTCAAGATTCGGTTTTAGTAGTCCCATGAGAGCACCTGCTTTTCAGTTTTTCATTATAAAAACAGGATAAATTTACCCCCTTTTTTGTCAATAGAAAAGGGGGCGGAAAAAGGTCAATATTATAGTGTATATATGGTATACAGCTGGAATGATGTAATTGGTTTTTATTCTGTGCCCTTCAGGTTATTGCTGGTGAAATATTCGTAAGGGGTCATCCCATATACTTTTTCAAAATCACTCTGATTCGGACAGACGGTACAGCTTATCCGGGCAAATACATCAGCAGCGACCTTGGCGTTTTCCATAAGAATACTCGTGCTCTCTTTAATAGCCTTCTCAAGTGCTACCCTTCGCAGATTTGTTAATACACATTCCCTGCATTTTTCAGCATTGATCCTGACCTTTTCAGTGATAAGCGTCATTACTTCCTCCATTTACACATGATGCTTGTTGCATGTAAAGAATCCTCTAATTTCATTGATAGAGTTTCCCTTTATCTCATACTACAATACATGCGCAATATTATCAATATTAATATATTAAATATTTACGATTATTTCAGTTTTTTATGACTAACCATTTTACAAATGGGCATACAAGAACAGGTTAATCAAACGGGCCACGAAATAGGCACCGGCAAAGAGAAAAAAAGGCATTGACCCGAAGAAAAGGCCGATTTCAAGGGGCTTTACAACTGTTGAGTGGAGTACCTTTTTCCCAAAAAAATTATAATGGAAATGGGCAGGGTCCTTGGCCCTCTGATAAATGCGTTTAAAGACAGCGATCTTAATCATCAGCATGAAAACCATAACAAGACCGGAAAGAAGCCAGAAAAGCACCTTCAGATCAATATCACTGATGTATTCAGGCTTATACAGGGCTATGACTATAAGACTGATCGCGATAAGGACATTACTGACCGAAGTATTAATGAAATTTCTGAGATATTTGGGTTCTCTTTTTAGGATGTACTGGAATAAAAAATTGACATGAAAGGCAAATGATATTATGAGAAGCAATAAACCGATTAAAATAACCATGAAATGCCTGTATGAACAGAATAAAATGGAATGTTTTTTTTTATTTCCCTGTTGTATTGTAATATCATATCAGCCTATAAGTCAAGAAACAAATGTCTGCGCTAATTATTTACGATTACAAAAAAACAAGATCAAACTGCGACCTGAGTTGTCTATATGAATGACGGAAAGAATAAAAAGCGGGGGAAGGAGCCCGACGACATCGAACTGGTCAAGCTGTTCCAGGCCGATGACGAAACCGCCTTTGACCGGCTGGTAGTGCGGCACCAGAACCTCATTTTTACGGTCTGCTTCAGAATGCTCGGTGATTACGATGAAGCGAATGACTGTGCCCAGGAGGTATTCATCAAGATCTATAAAAACCTGGTTAAATTCAGGCTGAAATCGAGTTTTTCCACCTGGATTTACCGTATCGCGGTCAACACCTGTAAAAACAGGATAAGTTCATCCGATTACCGGGCCGGCAGGAAGATGCTGAGACTTGCCGCGAACACGACGACAACGATCTGCACGGCAT
>CAZEPS010000262.1:0-5766 GCA_964514165.1 uncultured Leptospirales bacterium | reverse complement strand
GAATGACGCGCCCCGCCCCGGACATCGCCCCGGCAATATCGTACATGTTGGAAACGACGCCCGCCGCTACTTCACCGGTTAAATCAAAGAAATTCAGGCAGGTG
Organism: uncultured Leptospirales bacterium; assembly: GCA_964514165.1. Taxonomy (GTDB): domain Bacteria; phylum Spirochaetota; class UBA4802; order UBA4802; family UBA5550; genus CAZEPS01. Next base: position 5,662 of record CAZEPS010000262.1, on the reverse strand, counting down.
CCGCATACCAGGATCTTCACTCCCTTCTCTTCAAGCGTCTTGAGGTCGTCAAGAACGGCGGACCCCTTTATCGCGAGCCGTACCCCGGTATTGTAAAATATCAGGACATCCGGTCCCTTATCAAGGTCCTGAATCGTGTGAATAAAGGCCTTCATTAAAATGACGCCCAGCTCGTCGTCCCCCCTGCCCATTGTGTCAGAAGCGACGACGAATACGTTCGGACCGGTTACCGCCGGTTTTCCGCTGATGTCGCAGGGAAGATCTTCCACGGGTATGGCATTTTCCATGGTCGCTTCCGGACCTTTCGTGATATGTATCGAAAAGATCCCCTCTGACTTGTCCGTTACCTGGATGGTACAGCCCGCGCTTGACGCAAGCCGCTTCACGTTTTCCCGCGACGTCTCGCTATCAACCAGAACCGTCACGTCATCGTACGTTTCAAGGGACATTTTCGTGAGAATCACGGGCCGGGGGCAGGCGAGCCCCTTCGCGTCAACAATAAATGACATGGCTTTTCCCTTATAATTATTTTCTATTCTCTTCAATAAGCATTTCAATCGCCCGCAGTGCCGAACCGACCTCATCTTCATTCGTAAAGATGCCGAAACTGCATCGCACGGTACCCGCGGGAAAAGTGCCGATGGTACGGTGCGCCGAGGGGGCGCAGTGGAGCCCGGGGCGGGTCATGATGCCGAAGCGTTCGTCCAGCTCGAAAGAGATGTCGGAGGTTTCCATGCCCTTCACGGTAAAGGAGGTTACCGCGGTCTTCTTCCCGGGATCGCCGGGACCGTGCACCGTAACTCCCTCCACGGCTGACAGGCCTTCCATGAAGAGTGCCGTCAACGCAACCTCCCTGCTCCGTATATTCTCGACTCCCCTGTCCAGGACATGGCTGATTCCCGCGCCGAGACCGGCGATGCCGATGGCGTTCGGGGTCCCCGATTCAAACCGGTCCGGCATGAAGTCCGGGTGTTCCTCGAATTCGGAACGGCTTCCGGTCCCGCCCCGCTCAAGGGGCGCGACACGCGATTCAAGCCCCTTTCTAATATACATCCCCCCGGTCCCCTGGGGTCCGTAGAGGGACTTGTGACCGGTGAAAAATAAAATATCAATCCCCATCTGTTCCACCTGAATCGGAACACTTCCGGCCGTCTGCGCGGCGTCCACGCAGGTGAGAACACCGCGTTCCCGCGCGATGCCGGCAAGCTCCCGCACCGGCATGATGGTCCCCGTGACGTTCGACGCGTGGGTAATGAAGAGGGCCTTCGTGTTCTTTTTAATAACCCGCGCCACGTCCTCAGGGCAGATCTCACCGGTCGAGGAGCAGGGGACCGCCTCCACCTCAACGCCTTCCCTTTCCCTCTCGCGGAGGGGCCTCATGACCGAGTTGTGCTCCATGCTCGAGGTGATGACGTGATCCCCCGCCTTGAGAAGGCCCCGGACCGCGATGTTGATCGCTTCGGTGGCGTTCCGGGAAAAGACCACCGTGAAGGGATCCTCCGTCCCAAGAAGCGCGGCGACGGTATCCCGGGCGTCAAAGACAATCCGTCCCGCCTCGACTGACAGGCGGTGGCCCGAGCGGCCCGGGTTGGCGCCCACGTTTTCATTGAAGGAAACCATGGCCTGCATCATGGCCTCGGGCTTGGGCCACGACGTGGCCGCGTTGTCAAAGTAAGCGGTGTTCATGATACGGTATTTTCCAGGCATTCATTCATTGCCCCGTTTTTTACCTTGTTGCTCAATGCCGCACCGACGGCGCCCATACTCGACACGCGAGGGATTCTCGGTGAAGATCGCGCAGTCGATCTGGAAATACCGATCCGTAATAAGATCGAGGAGCTCATCGACGCTTTTTTTCTTCGTTTCAGTCACCCAGCGCGCCCCGCGCTCGCCCGCGATGGCCGCGTTGCTCGATTCAACGATCCAGGGTAGTTTCCAGTCTGGCACAGCCATGGGGCACCCTGAAACCACCACGCGCGTCGTGCCCTTGGGGAACACGCCGGTACCCTTCTTGACGCGATCTTCCAGTTCATCACAGAGCTTGTTGACCGATTCCGTGAACCGCACCGGGTCGTCATAGAAGAACACCTGGTTGATTAGCAGGGCGTCATGGCCCTTGAGATCGAGGCCGGGATCCGACCACATTTGTGTGTAATCTGACATTTGAAAACCTCCCGATGTAATAAAAGACCGGCCGCCTTATCGCCGCCGGTCCCTCAGTTCAGAAGGATTATACGAGACAAAGGCGGTTACAAAGCGGAGGTACCAATAAAGGGAAACCGCACGGGCTCCCGGGACGCGCCTCAACTACGGGGCACGAATAGAATGTTCGCCAACATATTCATTATCTGCTATTTAAACTCCCTTTAAACTCCTTTAACTGATTGTCATTAATGAGGGAAATTTCGTTTTGTCAAATATTTTATTTTTAAAGAAAGTACTCTCATGCAACCGGTCTGCCAAATAAAATCTGTTTGTCAAAAAATCCGGCATGGGCATAATGCGCCATATCGGCTGTCCAGTAAGTGCAATTTGGGGGCAACACGTTTATTAACAGCATCCCGCACTTAAGGGAACCTCTTGTTTAATGAATAGAGGTCCCATTAAATTTTTACCGCCTGAATTATTATGGCGAACATATAAAAATCTATGATGAGTTTTATATATAGGGTTGGGATATACTTTAAAGTTATCTATCAGAAGGCCGCAGAAGTGAAGAAACATCGCAGGGTTGCTCCGTTCTCTTATCTGATTATTACCTTAACGTGGACCTGGTTATTCTGGTTCGGGGCGGTTTTAACTGGTCAGCATTTTCTGGAATTTCCTGCAGTTATAGTATCAATTTTCGGGTTTTCAGGTCCAATTATTGTAGCAGTAGTAATGGTAAAAATGGGTTACTGGGATGACACTCTACAGAATTTTCTAAGAAATTGTTTTGATCCTCGCAGATTACCTCTTCGCTGGTTTTTTTATATGCTCGGTTTAGTAGTTATTTTAGTGGTAACTCCCGTGTTAATTTATGCTGTTGTCTCAGGAAAGGGTATAATCGAACTTATCAATTTCAAACCTGGTTTTATTATATTACCAGGGGTTTTAGCCGGAGCATTAGAAGAGCCGGGCTGGCGTGGTTATGCCCAGGAGGCCTTACAGCGCCGGATGTCAGTTTTGGGCAGTAGTTTAGTGATTGGAGTTTTTTGGGCTTTGTGGCACTGGCCGTTGTTCTTTTTAGAGGGCTATTATCATTCAACCCTCGGATTTGGAAGTACCGCCTTCTGGTTTTTCAATTGTGCGATTCTTCCCGGGGCAGTGATTTATGCCTGGCTGTATAACCGGGCCGGGCGGGTAGCAGTTGTTGCTGTTTTTTATCACGCTTTCAGTAATCTGGGAAGAATAATTTTTGAGCTTGAAGATACCGGTATAGAGATTGGCAAAATTGATATTGCAGAGTTAATTCAATTTAGCGTAGAAGCAGGTTTGGCGATAATAATTATTTTTGCTGCCTGGAAGTTTATGAATCAAAAAACCAGCCCCGATAGTTCAGTCACAGTAAATGGCAGGTAAAATCTATTCGCAGACACTCGCGCACAGCCGTACAGAGGAGCTGCGTCCATACAGTTTTGACATCCTCATTGAAATCTGCAGTGAGCACTTATATACGGAAACCTCCTGTTTAATTTTTAGAGGTTCCCATAATAATTCCCATGAAAATGAAAAAAAATTTCCTTGACATATTTCCTTAACACTGTTAAATTTAACATAGTTCAGAAAATTAGCGCACCCAATGGCCAGATTATCCCGACATCCCGACGAAATTGACTCGGTGCGGCAAACCATACTCGACGCCGCCCTGGAGATCATACTGGAAGAGGGGTTCCAGAATCTCTCCATGCGTAAGATCGGCCGGCACACCGGCATGACAGCCCCGAATATCTACAACTACTTCTCCGGAAAGGACGAGATCAATTTGGAGATCCTCCGGTACGGATTCGAGGAGTTGTACCGCCGATGCGAGAAGGCCCGCGGCAGGGCGGACGATCCCTTCCATGGACTTGAACTGATCATCAGGGCCTACATGAATTTCAGCCTGGAGAAGCCGAACTACTTTGACCTGATGTGGAACCGGCCCACGCCGAAGTACAACGACTACGTGGGTACCGAGTACGAATCACTGGCCTTCCGCGAGAAGCAGTCCGCCCTGAAGGTAATGTCATTATTCATTGACGCTGTCATGAAGGCCGCGCCGGATTTATCATATGATGAGGCGAGGGCCAGGTTTTTCGATCTATGGACCAGGGGACACGGTGTCCTGGCCCTGTACGTGAACCGACTTCTCATCGAGGTGGACGACGATCCCGGCGCTATCATCGAACAGACCATCCGGTCCATAATGGACGATCTTGACCGTTTCCTTAATAAACCGGAAACAGTCACACCATATTAAGGCCAGCCCGGTTACAACCGGGTCCAGGAGGAGATCATGAATATCGCGTTAAACCAGAAGAAAACCTCAACGAACCTGCTGATGCGCGTTTTACTGAACGTCGTTGCCTTCATTTTCAACAACACCCGGTCCAGGAAACGGTACCTGAAAACCGCCGAGGGGTGGGTCGACCTCTCCGTGGGAATTCGCACCGAGAACCGGTCCGTTGAGGCCGGTATCGTATTCAGGGAGGGTTCCGTGTCAGTGACCGATGTAATCCCCGAAGAGCGTCACGTAACCCTGGTGCTGAAAAATGACGGGGCCGTGAAAAAACTCCTCTCGGCAACCCCGACCGGGCAGATATTCATGCTCCTTCAGAGCGAGCTCAGGGTCGACGGGAGCGTCACCTCCATGCTCCTCTTCTTCTTTCTCCTTTCCCTGCTGTTGAGTAAAAAGCAGATAAAACAGATGGAGAAGGAGCGTCTGAAGTATGAAAAGAAACTTCTGAAAGAATCGCCGAAGGCCCGAACCGACCTCTCGGACGAGATCAAATCCAGAAGTTCAAAGCTCATGAAGGGGGACCGCGCCGATCCCGGGGTCAAATTTCTGGATGACCCCTACCTGTCCGAATACACCATCGAAGACTTTCCGAGGCTCGAAAAATTCCTGAACATACACCTCACCAAGAAACCCGAGGTCTGCCCGGAACTCCCCCTCCTCCTGACCCGGTGGCACCGGGAGCACGGTTTCGAGACCGACAATGAAGGGAAACCATGGAGCCCGGCGCTCCGGAAGGCGAAGGCCTACCGTTATCTCATGGAGAACCGGCAGCCGATTATTACCGATAACTATCTCATCGCCGGCACCACCACAAGCAAGGAGATCGGGTGCGTGGTCTACCCGGACGGGAGCGGATCCATGATATGGAACGAGCTCGTCACCATACCGTACCGTACCTACAACCCGTTCGATATTTCCGAGGAGACCAGGGACCTTCTCCACTTCGAGGTGTTCCCCTACTGGATGCATCGTAACTTCCGGGAGTGGGTGCGGGACGGGTACGGCAACCCCCTGTCCCAGCAGATCGACGAACGCTACGCCCTCTACTTCAACTGGAAGCAGGCAACCATATCCCACACAATTCCCGATTTCCCGAAGATCCTGTCTAAGGGAACCATAACCATGATGGCCATGTTCTTCACTCAGGACGCCTATGACAAGTTTACGCTCACCGAGGAAGAA
>CAZEPS010000261.1:0-5854 GCA_964514165.1 uncultured Leptospirales bacterium | reverse complement strand
GGCGAAGACCATGGCGATACCGGCTGCCGAGGCGTAGATGAACTCACGGAGGTATCTCCCCCCTTTACCGATATGCGTCTCGAGGTAGAGGACATTGCTGATCAGTTTCTTCAAAATACCCTGCCGGTATAAAAAATACTCGTTGTGGTCACGTTCAGAAACGACCCCCGGATAGTTCATGTTTCGGCGGTACCCGGTTTCGCTTATGACATGGCGTGACAGTTTCCTGACCGCGGGAATGCTGGCTGGCTTCCGCTTCTTTTCAAGGTAGGTCAGGGCCTTGAAGATGTTAGACTCGATCTTCAGGCTGGAATACTCATCCACATGCCGAAAGAGGGTCTTGTATTCAGCCTGGAGGGATGAGTTTTCCACCCGTTTTTTCAGGGCCCGGAGTTCATCCGTGATTTTTCGTGACCAGAGTATGTACTCCTCTATGCGGGCGGTTATCTCCTTTCTGTCTTTTCCTTTCTGGATGGATCGTGCCTGGCGCCAGAGCGCCTTCTTCATAATGAGGCAGAACATCTTCAGATGGTATTCATAATTAATCACCTGGTCCCGGCAGTCACGTACGAGCAGTTCATTGACGCTTTCGGTCAACCGCCGCATCGGCACCCCGTCCCCTGCCAGACTCTCAAGGGAATAGACAGGGGTCTTCAGCCGTATATAGGAGTGCAGGTCACGGTAAAAATCATGCTTTGTGTAGGTATGCCGGTTAATATTGAGATTTACCGGTATGAAAAAATATATTTTAGCGTAGTATGACTGTTTTCTCTTGTCCGATGGAAAACTGTAGGACTGCTTTATCTCGAACTGGAAGTTGTCATGTTTCTTGATTTTTTCATCAATAAGATCATCGGTAAAATCTGTCATGCTGGAAACATCCTCGCTAAGTCTTCGTTAAAATGTAATGTGCGCAGTTTCGCGGGAATAAACGATCCCTATTAAGATACACAATAATACAGTCCCGTACAACCACTCAACAGCCTGTTGATGAATTTCGCAATAAAATTAACACGTATTGAAGCGTGGTTTCAAATTCGCCGGCTCCACTAGTGTGTGCGTTCACATGCAGGCCACCGGCATGGAAAACGGCCACCCGGTTTCCTTTTTTCGGGGCAGGGGGATAAATGATAAGTGCGGGTAACTCGAATCAGGGGACGCGGTCACGGGGCGCTGTCAAACCAGTCGAGTATGTCGCTGTTGTATGCCCCGAACCAGGTGTGGCCCCCGCCCGGTATGGTTATGAGATATACCACCCTGGCGTCTGTATCGGTTGGCCCGGCCGCCACCGCGTGGGAATCCTGGAGGGCAATATAGTATTCCAGCATCCGGTCATAGGGGGTCAGAGCATCAGCGGTCCCGTGCACAAAGAGGGCAGACGGGTGATCGTTGTTCACGGTTTGGGTTGCCGGGACATACCCATAAGAAGGATTAATAGACGCCACGATACTGACCCTCCTGAAAACGGGGGGTACCGACTGGCTCATCCTGCTCACCATGGCCCCGCCGGAAGAGATCCCGACCCCGAAGACCCGGGCCAGGTTGACGTAATAGCCGGACCCCGCCAGCCAGTCCACGATATCGAGCACGAAGGTAATGTCCCTGCTGTTAATTCCCGTGTCCCACCGTTTCTTGACGTCGCTGAAGCTGCCGGACGGGTCGTCCGAGATGCCCGATTCCGGGGCGAGGAGGAAATAGCCCCGGGCCAGGGCCAGGTTCCCGAAACCGGAGAGCCCGATCCCGGAAAGGCTCACCCAGTGTTTCGCGTAGCCGTCGCCCCCGTGAAAACAGAGCACCACCGGGTAACCCCCCGCCGGGGGAAGCGTCACCGGTTCGATGTAGTAGAATATTCTCCCGTTCACGACAGCAGACTTCACGGCATCATTGGGGACGGCCGGTATCGCGTTGTCCAGGGAGTCCATGCACCGGAAAGAAAAAATCGCGGCGAGAATGATAATAAAACATGCCAGTCTTCTCATGGTTTTCTCCCTTTACCGGACAATCCTGAACGATACCCCGGCAAAAAAATAGAGGGAGCGGTACCGCTCGACGATATCATTGTCCCGATAGAAATACGAAAGGCTTTCGTGGGCGTTCATGTTGTTCATGCTGTAGGTATGCCGCACCTCCCCCACGAGGGAAATGTTCCGGTGGACCTGAAACGTTACCCCCAGGAGTAGAACGAAATTCGCCTCGTAGTCGCTGGTCTTCACGTCAACGAAATTGTCTATCCCCTGTATAAACCGGGCGTAGGCGTTGCTGTCGTAGTTCCTGGTCTTCAGCTTGTACCCGAACCCGAACCCGGCCCCCAGGTAGAGAAACTTCACGGGATAGACCTTCACCGTGACCGGAATGTCCAGGAAGTAGAGGCTGTGGCTGGTCTGGTCCCCCCGCTTCTCCCTGAAGCCCCGCTCGTTGAAGATGAGGTCCAGCTCAAGGCGGAACAGCTTAGTGAATATCAGTTCATTTGACACCATGAAATTCAGGAAGGTCAACCGGTCGGCGTACCCCTGGATCATCGGGTCCTGGCCGAGGGACGAGAGGTTCACCCCGTACCGTATCCCGAGATCATACCCCAGTGAATAGGCCGGTTCAGCGGCCCCCACGGCCAGGACAAAAAACAGTATGACAAGTGTTCTTTTCATAGGCGATCAAAAATAAACCGCGACCCCAAGGTCCGGCACGACTTGGTACAGTACCCTGTTCTTGTCGAAACCGAAAACAGCGCTCGTTCTCACCGTAATCCCCACCCGTTCGGATATACGGTAGAGGAACTCGACACCGACGCTGCAACCCACATGATTGAATGCCCCGGTCGAGGAACTCCCCCGAACCTGGTTCAAAATGAAACCGGCCCCGAACTTGGGATAGAAAAAGAGCCCCTTCCATATATGGACCGAAGCCAGCACGTTGACCATCAACGGCTCGGCATACTGGATCGCCCGGTTGCCGGCGATGTCCCTCTTCGCCCTGTATGAATAGAACCCGGCTTCAGCCTCGAGGAGTACATATTGCGAGTATTTTACCGGCTGCACCCGGAAAGCGAGGGACAGGTAGGGGAGTTGGATGTTTACCCGGTCACTGTAATCACCAGCAGGTATGGATGCCCCGCCCCGGGTAACCAATGACATGTGCTTCTCATACTCTCGTCCCAGCCCCGGTGAAGGTACCGATATTACGGCAATGAGTATTGTGATACAGAAGGTAAATAGTAGAGCTCTGTTTTTCATCTTCTTCCCGTACCCTGAATAGTATTACAGATACAGCTTGTCTGTCAAGAATGATACCGGCAACCCTGAACTGATGAAAAAAAACATGAACTAGTATTTTTTCATGTTTTGCGGTTGACTATTTTACCGGTTAACAGTAAATTAAACAAATGATTTAATCATTTGTTTAAATCAATTACTTAAATCATTTGTATAAACAGGGGGCTCTCATGAAATCCCCGTTATCATCTGCTCTGGCAGCCGCTCTTTTGTTGCTGCTTATGAATCCCGCCCTATCCCAGTACAGGGATGCCGGAGAAAATCAAAAACAGGCGCAAACCCTGAACGAAAACAGGATTGATTCAGAAGATCCGAAAAAAAGAAAAAAATTCGGGGTGGTACCCATGGGGCTCCCCTACTACTCCCCGGACACCAGCGGCGCCGTGGCCGCCTACGTTGTTCTCTATTATAATCCGAATCCGGAAGACCCGGCGTCACGGCCCAACGAGCTGGCCCTGTACGGGACCTACACCCTGTTGAACCAGATGGCCTTCGGCACCGACTACACCATTTACCCGAAGAAGGACTATTTCCTTTTCAAGGGGACCTTCGCCTTCGCGAAGTACCCCCAGTACTTCTGGGGGCCGGGCCCCTCCACCGGGGAGTGGCAGCGGGAGAAGTATACCCCCCTGAGCCATGTGTTCGAGCCGGCCTTTCTCTTCAAGATAGTAAAACATCTCTACGCCGGGCCGGTCTACCACTACGCCTGGGTCAAGACCTGGCAGAACCAGCACCTTCGAGCCCTGGACCTTCACATCTACAAGGGGAGCGAAGGAACCCGGGCCTCGGGGATCGGGGGGAACGTCAACTGGGACAACCGGGACAGCACTTTTTACCCCCACCGGGGGTTTTACGCCGACGTCAAAAGTTTCTTCTACCGGAAGGAGCTCGGGAGCGAGTACAACTGGTCCCGCCTGGAAATCGATTTCAGGACATTCATCCAGCTATACCGGGATCACGTCCTGACTTTCCAGTCGCTGTCGAAGCTCACCTGGGGCTCTGTCCCCATCAGCCTCATGCCCCAGATCGGGGGCATGAACATCATGCGGGGATACATAGACGGCAGGTACATGGACAACGTGGCCCTCTCCATGCAGATCGAGTACCGGTTCCCGATCTACTGGCGCTTCGGCGGCGTCCTCTTCGGCTCCGTCGGGACCGTGGCCCCGAGGCTCGACGAGGTGAAGGGGCGCCACTTCCGGTACGCCTTCGGTCCCGGCATAAGGTTCACCGTTGACCGCGCGGAGCACATCAACCTCCGTCTGGACGTCGGCTTCGACGAAAAGCTCGAGCCGAGCTTCTACTTCACGGCCAAAGAGGCCTTTTAAAAAAAGAAGGGCCATGACGCGCCTCACCGAGTACTTCATCAGGAACCCGAGGGTCACCCGGATGGTGGCCTTCCTCATCTTCACCGCCGGGATATTCTCCATGATGACCCTCCAGCGGGAGGAACTCCCCTCCATCGATCTCGATACCGTGAAGATAACGGCCCTTTACCCGGGGGCGTCCCCGGAAGACGCGGAGATCAACGTCACCGGCCCCATCGAGGAAGAACTCCTGGAGGTGGACAACATCAGGAAGCTCACCAGCGTCTCCATGGAGAACCTCTCCATCGTCATGGCCGAAATAGACCCGGCGGCCCCGGACCCGGATAAAACCAGAACCGACATCCGCGACGCCGTGGCCCGGGTCACCGATCTCCCGGAGGCGGTCCCCGAAAAACCCCTTATCGAGGAACTCAACACGACCTACCCGATGTACGAAATGGCCCTCTCGGGCGGGTCTTCCGAAGCGGAACTACGTAATTACGCCCGGGACCTGGAGGCGCGGCTCAGGGAGATCCCTGGTGCCGGCAGCATAGAGATGATCGGATACCGAAAACGGGAGATTCACATCGAGGCGGACACGGAAACGATGCGGCGGGAGGCCGTATCCCTCTTCGACATAATGGAGGCGGTGCGTTCGCGGAACGTGAGAAGCACCGGGGGCACGGTGGAATCGTACGTGTCGGAGAAGAAGGTCCTCACCCTGTCGGAATACCGTGACCCGATGGAGGTCAGGAACGTCATCGTCAGGTCGAACTTCGAGGGGTTCAGCGTGAGGATCACCGACGTTGCCCGCGTCACCGACACCTTCGAGGAGCCGAGGGTCCTCTACCGGGGAAACGGGAGGCCCGGCATCGCCTTCCTCGTGTCAAAGCGGGAGGGGGCCGACGTCATCGACCTGAGCCGTTCCCTGAAAGAGACCGTGAGCGAATTCAGGAAGGACCTGCCGGACGATGTCACCCTCGAAGAGATCTACGACTTCTCACTTCTCACCAGGACCATGGTCAGTATCGTCACTGTCAACGCAATCATCGGGTTTGCCCTGGTGATGGGGGTCCTCTTTGTCTTTCTCGACCGGGTGAGCGCCTTCTGGGCCGCGGCCGGCATTCCCTTTTCGGTGCTCGGGGCCATGGCCCTCTTCGCGCCTTTCGGGGTCAACATCAACACCGTGTCTCTCGGCTCCCTGATCCTCATCATCGGGATCATCGTTGACGATGCTATTGTCATTTCCGAAAAAATTTACTCCCTCAAGGTAGATGG
>CAZEPS010000260.1:0-5863 GCA_964514165.1 uncultured Leptospirales bacterium | reverse complement strand
TTCACCTGTGAGCGGACTGTCTTCAACGGAAAGATGACAGCGGCAGAGTTATATTCCGCTACCCCCCTGGCGGTGACGGTGCTTCCCGGGGCGTGGCCCGCCCCTCTGCCGGGAGTGGCAAAGCCGGGAACGGTCACGTCATGGAAAGAGGTGCGGACGGTCCCCGGGTACGAACCGGTCTCCCTCTCACGGCGGGAGGAAGAAGGGGTAAACCTGGAGGAGGCCGAGGTCATCGTCGCCGCCGGCCGGGGCATCGGCTCTGAGGAGAACCTTCCCCTCATCGAGGAGACGGCCCGCCTCTTCAAGAACGGGGCCGTCGGGGCCTCCCGGACCGTGTGCGACAACCGGTGGCTCCCCTACTCCCGGCAGATCGGCACCACCGGCAAAACAGTCTCCCCCCGGCTCTACCTGGCCTGCGGCATATCCGGTTCCCAGCAGCACCTGGCCGGCATGAAGGGTTCGCGCCTGAAAGTTGCCGTAAACACCGACCCGAACGCGGCGATTTTTTCAATAGCCGACTACATCGTCGTCGAGGACCTTACCATGTTCCTGCCGGTTTTTATCGGGCGGGTTTTTCACCATAATCTTTGACCACTCCCCCCCATACCCCTATATTGTAGCCAACACCCCCTTAACTGAGAGTGTAAAAATAATCGGGAGAAGAACCATGAGCAGAGACCATTACGCGGAGATAGAACAGCTCAGCGATGAGTTTGCCATAAAATATAACGGCAAAGAGATAGCGCGATCCAGTTCCGTGAAGGCCCTGGATGAAACCCACCCCAGGATGAAATTTCACCCGGTATACTACTTTCCCCCTGATTCCGTTGACATGGATCTTTTGAAAAAAACGGACCACCACACCCGGTGCCCGATCAAGGGAAAAGCTCACTACTGGACCATCGAACTCCCGGAAAAAACATTCGAGAACGCGGTCTGGGCCTACCCTCCCGGGGATTCCCTCGACCACTCGAAAGAGGTTGAGGGCTGGTTCGCCTTTGACATCAGCCAGGGGCTCGAGTTGTACCGGAACGGGGAACGGGTCATGGACCAGAGAAAGGCCGGGACCGCGAAGTAAAAACGACCACCGAGCAGTCGAAGAATCCATTATATACGATAATACCGTCTTCCAGAAGGACAACCCTGCGATACCGGTCAAACAGAAACACCTTCCCTTGCAATTATCCGGTTCAGGGCAGTATTAATACCTTGACAATCGGCAGTTCCCGGTATATAAACACGCCAGATACATACAGGCAACACAAGGTTAACCGTGACAACGTGATCCCCCCTGCTCTTTCCACCGGTATGGTGACAATGAAGGATCTATTACCAGTAAAAGGAACATAACGGCAGTGGCGGTAGGGCAGAAATATGCCTGTCACAGCGGGACCAGACAGACACAAACAGGAGCATGCCCATGAAAGCGATAATCATCGGTTCGGGAATATCCGGACTCACCACCGGGGCCTTTCTCGCCCGGGCGGGCTGGGAGGTCGAGATATTCGAGCAGTACGGCGACATCGGCGGGGTGACCGGCGGCATTGAAAAGGACGGGTTCAGGTGGGACCTGGGCCAGCTTATCCTCGAAGGTCTCGCCCCCGGTGAAGTGGTGGGTGAACTCCTCGACGACCTGGAGATCAGGGAAAAATTGACCCTCATACCGGGAGACCGTATTTACTCCTTTCCCGGGTTCAACATAAAAAAACCCGAGGCCTACGGCGGCCCCTTCTGGCGCAAGGAACTCCTGGCCGGGCTCTTCCCGGACGATAAAAAGGGCCTCGAGAGGTATTACCGCCTCTACCGCCGTATCATGGAACTGATGACCATCGGGCGCCGCATCGAGCGGACAAGGGGCCCGAGAAAACTTCTTTTCCAGGTACTCATCTTCGCGAAAATGCTCCCCATCCTCCCGAAGATGAAACAGAGCGCCGACGTCCTCCTGGGAAACCTTTTCAAATCGGAGGAACTGCGCGGCGTGTTCATGTCGATACTCGCCGATTTCGTTGTGCGCCCGAGCGAGTTCCTCGGCCTCGGCATTCCGGCGGTCAACCCGGAACCCGCCTTCGACTACCGGGTTCCCCTCATGATATCACGGTTCGGAAGGCAGCCGAGTTACAGCTATATAAAGGGAGGATGCAGGGCCCTGGTGGACGTCCTTGCCCGGTATATCACGGAGCGGGGCGGCGCGATTCACACCGGCACCGAGGTGAAGAAAATCGTCGTGGAGGGCGGCGCGGCGAAAGGAATACTGACCACAGCCGGCGCCACTATCGACGGGGACATCGTCGTGTCAAGCGGGGCCGCCATTGAGTTCCGGGACCTGGCGGGCAGGGAAAACTTTAACGACACCTTCAACAAATCAGTGGACGAAATCCCCCTCATGGAATCGGTGTTCATGGTGCACCTGGGGGTCGATTACGACCCGTCCGAGGTACAGGGCGGGCCCCTCTGTTACTATTACCTGACCTGCGACTTCGAACGGGGCGTCAGGGACATCCAGAACAACCGGTACCACGAGGGGCGGGACGGGTATCTCGTCACCGTGGGCTCTGTCCCCTCTCCGGACATGGCCCCGGAGGGGCACCACGCGGTCACGGTCTACACCATAGCGCCCAACGTGCTCGACAGCGGAACCTGGGAGAAACGGAAAGAGGAATTCGCGGACAAGCTCCTGGCCATCGCCGAGGAGAAGGTCCCGGGCCTCAGGGAGCGAACCAGGACCAGGATCATACTCACCCCTGATGACTTCAAAAAGATTGCCCATATGAAGCACCACGCCTTTGGCGGCTGCGCCCCGGTCATGGGGAAGACCGGCCTTCCCCACCAGACCCCGGTCAAAAACCTCTGGTTCATCGGGGCCCAGAGCGAGAGCGGGGCAGGCATCAACAACGTCATGCGGGGTGGATGGCGTGTTGCTGTCAAAATTTTAAGAAACATGTGAGCCGGGTGAAGCCAGGAACCGACACGCGAACAGGAAAACCCTCTCCTTTTTATCCAGTATTTAGGCATCATTCAGAAAAACACCTTTACATTTTGAATAAATGTACTAATCCTGTTCACCATTGTTCAGAAAACAACCAGACAAGGACAGCCATATGAGTGAAAGCAGTGACAATTCCGCTCCAAACGTAAAGATTATGAAGGACGGCCCCCTGGTCATTAAAGGTATTGACACCTTTATAAACTCAAAGGGGGAGGATATATCCGCCAAACCGGTCATGTCCCTGTGCCGGTGCGGACACTCCGTCACCAGGCCCTTATGCGACGGCACCCACTCAAAGATAGGTTTCACAGGAAAGAAAGAGGATGACCGGGTGCCTGACAGGCTCGACGTATACCAGGGGAGAAACATCACTATCTACGACAACCGGGGGGTATGCAGCCACCGGGGGTACTGCACGGAGGAGCTCCCGTCCGTGTTTAACACCACCGGCATAGAGCCGTGGATCGACCCGGACGGGGCAACGCCGGAAGAGATTATCGAGATATGCAGAAAATGCCCCTCCGGCGCCCTGAGCTTCAGCCTCCCCGGTGGGGAGCGTACCCAGGGGGTTGACCGGGACCCGATGATAGCAATCGCCCCCCGGAGATACGGGTCGGACGGTCCCTATGATTTCATGGGTGGCATAGAATTTTCAGACCCGGATAACAGCAGACCGGAATGTACCGAGCACTACGCACTGTGCCGGTGCGGGGCGTCGAAAAACAAGCCCTTCTGCAGCGGGCAACACTGGAACATCAAATTTATCGACGATGAAAACTGACATGCACCCTCTTACATTCCGATTACTTCATTCAGATGTTACTTGACATCATAATAACAGTTTTTTGGCGAAAAAATGGCCTCGCCCTTTTTCAGGGCTTTTATTGCCTTGTCGATCTCCTTCTTGTCAATGCCGGTCTTTAAAGAAAGCATTATGATAGCAAAAGTAAATCCGCAAGGGAGAAAAGACATGAAATCACTGAGAGAGTATCTGTACTTTGAAACGAAAAGCCGCAGGGAGTATATCAACATAACCAATTCTGTCCGGGACCTGGTGAAAAAGAGCGGTGTGAAGGAGGGGCTCTGCCTGGTGAACGCCATGCACATCACCGCGTCGGTCTACATCAACGACGCCGAGAGCGGCCTCATCCAGGACTTCGACGACTTCCTCGAGGGGCTGGCCCCCCACGAGCCGATAAGCAGGTACCGCCACAACCGCACCGGCGAGGACAACGGTGACGCCCACATCAAACGGACAATCATGGGCCGGGAGGTGGTGGTGGCCATCACCGAGGGCGAGCTCGACTTCGGGCCCTGGGAGCAGATATACTACGCGGAATTCGACGGCCGGCGGCGGAAGCGGGCCCTGGTCAAGATAATCGGCGAATAGAACCGTGAAAATCGTTGACGTCCACTGTCACCTGGAGAGCGAACACTTTCAAGGGAGATTAGACGAAATCATCGCCGGCGCCAAACGTGCCGGCATAGTGAAGCTCATCACCAATTCCATCGAACCTGATCAGTGGGAACAGACCCTCGGCATAGCGAAAGCGTATCCCGAGGTGGAACCGGCCCTGGGGGTGCATCCTGTGTACTGCGCCCGGGAACACCTTGACCGGCTGGAGGAACTGGCCGGCGCCCGGGACCGGGGGGCGGTCGCCATCGGGGAAATCGGCCTGGACACGAAGATTGAAGAACCGCCCCTGGAACTCCAGCGGAAAATTTTCGATCGCCAGCTTGAGATTGCCGTTGAGATAAACCTGCCGGTCATCATACACTGCCGGGCCGCATTCGGGGAGCTGATTCACTCCCTGAAGCGGATCGGCCTCCCCCGGGCCGGAGGGGTACTCCACGCATTTTCCGGGAGCCCCGAGCTTGCCCTGGATCTGATGCGTTTCGGCCTCAGTTTCTCCATGGGCGGCACCCTCACTTACCGAAGGAGCCGCAAGCGGGACGAAATGCTCAGGGCTATATTCCCGGACAGTTTTCTCCTGGAGACCGACAGCCCGGACATACCCCCGGTTCAGCACTCGGGGGAGGTAAACTATCCGGAATATATAACCCTTAACCTCGCAGGTGCGGCCGAAATACTGGGCGTTGCTGAAGAAGAGGTGTCTGAGCGTACCACGGAAAACGCGGCACAAATATTCGGCTTGACCGTCTGATCGTTAACCGGGTACCCTGTCGGGATAAAATTAAGATAATGGGACATGGCCGACACGGGAGACTATCTGAAGACCATCGCCATCTACTGCGGCGACATTATAGAAAATGGTGAGAGGTACCGGGACCTGGTACCTCTCATGGAGAGGATCGAGATCCTTACCGGGGAGATCGTCACCGGGGCTGATCAATCCGCCGGGACCCTGACGCGGTACGGTCATGAGCTTGAATCACTGCTCGGAACCGCGGCCATGAAGCTCCTCGGGATCTACTCCCGGAACCCGGATGACCTCGTTGCAGAAAACCTGTATAACCGGGCCACCAGCGTCCACGAGATGTGCTGCAATTACCTTGCAGAGAGGGGTAAAGGCAGTGAATAAAAAAGAAACAGCGGTAAAGCATTTCAGATCAGGATTCAACTGCGCCCAGTCGGTTTTGAAAACCTGTGCCGAAGAACTGGGCCTTGACGAGAACCTGGCGGTCAAACTCGCGTCCGAATTCGGCGGTGGTTTAGCGCGTTCAGGGCACGTGTGCGGGGCCGTGTCGGGAGCGGTCATGGTCATCGGTCTCAGGTACGGGATTCTCGACCGCAACGACACGGGAGGGAAATTGAAAGCGAGGGAGATTACCGGCCGGTTCCTTTCCAGTTTCAGGGAAAAAAGGGGGACACTCCTCTGCAGAGAACTGCTGGGCCACGACATCATCACGGAAACA
>CAZEPS010000259.1:0-5872 GCA_964514165.1 uncultured Leptospirales bacterium | reverse complement strand
TACCGTTGACACGGTTCGAATATCTCCCCTATGGAGAAACCTGGATACAGGAAGACATGACCGGTTTTGAGGGGGAGAATACGCCGAAATATAACTCACAGGAGTTGGATAAAGAGACGAATTTTTATTTTTACAATGCACGACACTACGACCCGGAGATTGCACGATTCGTTACTGCCGATACGGTTATTGACGGAGAGGGCACTGCTGCCGGGTGGAATAGGTATATGTATGTGCATGGGAATCCTATTGTATATAAGGACCCGACGGGGCATTTTCTTGATGGTTCGACTTCACCAATTGCTGATATTATTAATAGAAATAAGGATGCCATAAGTAATGCGGCTAATAGTATAGCTAATAAAGTATCCAATACTGCAGAAAGTGCTAAGAAAACTGTAGAGAACGGTTTACAAAAAGCAAAAGGTGCAATTGATAGATTATGTAATAATAATTCGAGCAATAATTTAAACAATTCGAGGATTATGCAAGCTGATCCTTCAATAAACCAAACTGATAATGAAATGGCTGCACGAGGTTGTTACTTTAGGTCTATTCAGTCGAGAGCAGAGGAATATGTAGGTCAAAATTTAACTGCAGAACAAATAAATGCTGCAAAAGAAGCGTTGCAATCAGGTGATAATCCTGCTGTTAATAGTCGAATGCGAGTAAGCAATCCTGAAGCAGTAATTAATGATGCATTTCAGAGATTGGGTAGAGATGATTTAACTGGAACAATTAACTGGGGTGGCCAAGGGGAACCTAGAGATTCAACAATAATCCTAGGTAATACTACAAGTCCAGATGATTGGCACTATAGAGGTGGTGATGCAGATGGCAATGTTGAATGGGATCAAGGTGGAAATATCGAAACAACAAATAACATTATCTTAGATGTATTTATACATCAAAATAATAATTAAAAGGATATTATCATGAAAAATTTTAAAGTAATCACATCTATTTTTATAATATTTATATTCATAATTTTTCTGAAAAACAATGTTTACGCAAATGATATAGGATTGACTCAAGAAATATATATAAAATTATGCGGAATTTGGGCTATAAATAAAGGTCACAATACAGAATCAATATATTCATGGGGGAAGGCAAAAGAACAAATTAATGTATCAATATCAATTGACTTGGGTGATAATTCTCCATTTTTTTTTGCTGGACCAATGGGAAGATCAGATATTATTAAAGTTGGTAAAGAAAATAATATATATATTATAACAATTAGGTTTCGAAATAAAAAAGAATACAAGCTAAAATTATCAGTTATCGATCATAGTAGAATTTATTTCCATAATATGAAATGGTTTAAGGAAATTCCTTTATTGTTAAATAATTATGGAAAAGAAAAAATATATTACAAAATAAGTGGTCCAGAAATTAAATATTATAAATCCAATACTGAAAATCTTCGATTAAGAAATGATCCAATTCTTAAAAGCAAGGTAATTCGTTTATTAAAAAAGGGTGAAAAATTATTATTTTTAATGAAAGGGAAGAATGAAAAAATTGGAGATGCTGAAGGAGAATGGGTAAAAGTTCTAACTGAAAAAAATGAAATTGGTTGGTGCTTTGATTATTATTTGAAATAAATAGAGGCCGTTCACTCAACTGATAGTGTCAATAATCTTTCGCACTTTTCTCGATCTGACGTTATGCGCTATATTTTGCTACAGCCCCCGGCTATACGGTTATATGTCCTCACCCCTCTCCCCTCTCCTGGAGGGGAGAGGGGTATATGAACGGGACCGGTTCCGTTCATATACCCGGAGGGAGTTTAGCTGCGCTTGCTTCGACTCCGCTCAGCAAGCGCGTTAATCGTTCACTGATGTTATGTAAAGTAATAGAAAAAGCCCTTAAAATGTCAGCCGGAGGCTGACACCAATACGGCCGCTAGCAAATACAGGATGTATTTGTTTTGAGCGCGGTCATGGATGACAAAACGCGCTTGACATATGAGCCGATGTCCCGCGATAGCGGGCGAGGCGAGTTCGGCCGTATAGCCTCTGCCGGCGACTGAGGCAGCGGCTTTTTTGCGCCCCGTTTTTTGGCCGGTCAAAAAATGGGGCATTGGGGGTTACACTCTCAGTGTAGAAACCCCTCCGCGCGTTCAGCGCGGGGAACCACCAGGGGTTATGACCAGCTCCTGGTCAATCCTCTCTCGCGCCGTTCAGGCGCAGTAATAGAAAAAGTATTTGTCGGATAACATATTTTGTAGTACTATTGTTCTGAAATACAGAGGAGTAAAAATACCTATGAATAAAGCAACAATAGAAAAGGAAGTAAAGGCATTGATTGAGAATCTCCCAGAAGAAGCGACCTGGGAAGATCTCATGTATTCAATATATGTCCGGCAGACTATTGAGGCGGGTCTTGAAGACAGCAAGGCAGGCAGAGTTACCGAAGTACATGATGTGCGGAAAGAATTTGGATTAACAGATTGAAAGTATACTGGACGGATTTAGCAAAAACTCACTTAAAAGAAATTGAACGATATATTTCCCGGAATTCTGCTTTTTTGCGCGAAACGGACAATAGATAAACTGTTGAAGAGATCCGTTCAAGTAGGCACGTTTCCTCTATCAGGTAGAATCGTTCCGGGATTTAGTATTGAACAGATACGGGAGGTAATTGAAGACCCCTACCGAATTGTGTATTACATTAAACCGGATCAAATAGACGTTCTTGCGGCCATTCATGGAGCCTCAGATATTTTACGTGAAATAACCGACCTGTAATTATTATTCATCTGAACCCTTTCACTGCCAGTTTACCCCCTTAGTTTTTTTCAGCTGTCGAACTCATTACTCAAATGTGTAAAACTGAGGTTTCATAATTCACCTCTGATATGAAATTCTTCACCTGGTTTTTCGCGACAAATGAATTAATGATGTGCTTGATGGACTGGGTGTCTTCCTCGGTCAGGTAATCGAGCACCGACAACTGCTCGATGAGTTCCCCGTCTATTTTATGTTTCAAGTGTAGCTTGAGCGCGTCCACAGCCCCCCGGCGGGGCGAGGTCATGTTCATCGGAATAAAATGTATCGTATAAATAGATTGTTTTTTTTAACGTGTTTCATATAATCTGCTGAAAAAAATCGCTCCGTGTATTGTAAATGTCCCCTCCCGGTGGGGCTGGTATAAGCCAGTTCTAGAAATCCCTTTGGATTTACAAAATCTGATAGAATCAGTGTTGCAATTATTTAGAAAAATATGAATACTGGTTTTTGGATGTACCCTGATTTCAAAAACAGGGTACAATAAATATCGAAGTGAGTGAAGAGGAAACATGACCGGCAAATCCCCGTCCATACACCTGGCACTCAGGTTTCACGGCAACTTCTATCACTCCTACCGGGGGGACACCCCGGACGAGCTCGGCTTCGGCAAGGACATACGCATAATCCGCCGCATCGTCGATGGCCTCGACGATTGCAACGGGCGCGGAATCCCGGTGTGCGGCACCTGGGACCTGGAGAATTACTTCTCCCTCGAGACCATCATGCCCGGGCACTGCCCTGATCTCATCGAGGGAATAAAGCGGCGGGTCGCGGACGGCTATGACGAGATCGAGGTGATGTCGTATAACAACGGTCTGGTGAGCGCCCACACCGCCCGGGAGTTCGAGGAGGCCATGACCAGGGCGGTCACGAACGATCGCGGCTCCGGGGTGAAGGACATCTTCGGGCGGTACGCCCCGGTTGTGCGCCCCCAGGAGATGATGTACACACCGTCGTTTTTGAAGCTTTTCAGCCGTTACGGGTTCGAGGCGGTGAGCCTCTATTACAGCTCCATCCCCTTTAACACATTCAGCAATTTCGTGCCCCGCCTGTCACTCGTGGAGCGGCACAACCCCCTGGTTCTCTCGTACCCGGGCGTGGACGAAACCCTGACCCTGCTGCCGGCATACAACAACGGGGACATCCTCGACAACATTTCCCTGAAAAGGTGGATAAAACGGTTAAGAAGGGAACAGCTGGGGCTCGACGAGCCGGCGGACCTTCTTCTCCTCATCGACGTGGACGCGGACGACGATTTCTGGTGGGGATACGAGGTGCCGGTGATTTCGAAGCTGAACCGTTCACTTGATGGGATCACCGGGCTGGTGGAGAGCGTCGCTTCCCTGGATTACGTGACCTTCACCACCCCGTACCGTTACATGAAAGGCCATGATCCGAAGGGGTCGATTGTTATCGGCCAGGACACGGCGGACGGGAGCTTCGACGGCCTCTCCTCCTGGGCGGAGAAATGGTCGAACCAGCGGCTCTGGACCGGGATAGACCGTTCCCGGGTGCTTGAGCTCCAGGCGCGGCGCCTCATGGAAAACACCGATAACAATCGCAAGATCGCTGAACTCCTCGACGAGTCCTTCGAGGATCGGCTGAAGAGTTTCTCCACGACCCACTTCGGCATGGCGTCCCCGGTGATGAACGTGACCAGGCTCAACACCGCCTACCGGCTGGTTGCCTCCGCGGTGGAAAAGGCAGCCCGGGCAAGAGATCTGGCGGCAGTACCGTACCGGGACCGGGTCGGCGCAGGTGAGATCCTCCTTGTTGATTACGCCCGGGGGATATCGACCAAAGCGGTGCAATATGAAGCGAAGCCGTCACGGTCGCTGGTGCGCCTGACGCTGAAGGGCGGCCTTCCCGGGGGGGACTGCTCCCTCAAAACCGGGGGCGCGACAATCCCCGGGGCGGTCATCCAATCTCTGGACGGTGGGAGGGAACTCCTTTTCGTCGCCGACATGGCTGCCGGCGGCGAGAAGCTGCTGAAACTGGAAGAGACCCCCGGCCGGGCACCGGAGATGCCCGTGGCGATAAACGACCGGTCCCTCTCGAACGGGATTCTCACCCTTGAGTTCGACGAAGGGAACCACCTCGCCGGGTTTGCCCATGAAGGCGCAGAACTCTCGCCCGGGAGGTTTACCTCAACCGCTGTTACCTACGGAGGGAAGCGACGCGAAGTGGAATCCTGGTCCGAAACCGGTTCCGGCGTCGCAGGGAACGGGCTTGTCGGCTACCGGCGGTTCTCCGGGGAGATACGGTTCCGGTCAGGGGGGGAGCGTGTTGTGAAGGTCGAGCGGGAGTACCTTCTCGCGGCCGGGCTCCCCTTCCTTTTTCTCACGGTTAAAATCGCGTATCCCGAGACCCCGTCGCGGAAGTTCAAGAAGGGGAGGGCCCTCAGGCTCGAACAGGAGTGGGACGGGAACTGGCACGAGGTGATGCCCTGCGAGATTTCCCCGGCTGTTTACGGAACGGCCGAAGAGCCGGTGCGGGTCTGGAAGCAGAACCATGCCGGTTTCGTGTCACGGTACGATCTCGATTACGGGAGCTTTTCGAAAAACCGTCAGGCCGACTCCCTCAACAACCAGGTGACCTGGTCATGGGCGGCTGTATCGAACGGTGACCGGGGGCTCCTCCTTGCCCAGACTGCCGATTGCCTCACCTCCCTGGCGTTCCTGAACCTCCGTACCCGGTTTCATGAGGGGAATACCCGGGTGTTACTTAACCCTTTCGGGAGCTATTTTGGGAAGCAGATGGACTATATCACATCCCGGACCGGAATCGGCAAAGCAATCGCCCTCGTTGCCTCTGATCACCTCGACCCGTACGCCCCGTCGTATAACGGCAGGGAGCAGAGGTTCACGATCCTCGTCGCCCCCTACCGCGGGGACGAACCCCCGGAGGAAATCCTGAACGACGCCCTTGCCTTTACCTCTCCCTGCGCCGTGGTTGCCGATGAGGAACTGGTGGCCAGTCCGGCCCACGAGTCCTGGAAATAAGAGGCTCTGAAATAAAAGGCTCTGACCCCCTACCAAAAATACACCGGCAGCCGCTTACGATAGGCCTCTTCA
>CAZEPS010000258.1:736-5874 GCA_964514165.1 uncultured Leptospirales bacterium | reverse complement strand
TGTATCGGGAGGGCGAGGCGGCGCAGAATAACATCGACGGTTACGGGCGGAATTCGGCGTCTCGCTGGTGGCGAGCAGATCGACCGTCACGCCCGGGATCACCTCGTCGAGCGTATTGGTGCTGCTGGTGAGCATCAGGCTCGTGGGCGAATCCGACTCGCCCAGGAACACCACCGCATCCCTGGCCTCCACGAAGGTCGAGAGATTCAAGCGGGTATCCCCGGTGTCCAACGCCATCGCGCCGCTCACGCCGCTTCGTTCGGAGGTGAGCACGAGCCGGTAGGGATTCAAGGCCGACCCGTCGTTCAGGATGGACGCCCGGGCGCCGGCCCCGGAGGCATTGATCTTCTGGGCCACGTCTTGCAGCGTGTCGTCGGCGTCGATATCCACCCGGATCTCGAAGGATCCGTCGATGGTGGTCTCGCCTTCCTCCGCCTGTCCGAGGATGCCGAGCCCTTTCGCGATGCTGCCGCCGTTCTCCGTCACCGTGAGCTGTCCGCCCCCCCCGGAGGTATCCGTCAGCAGCAGACCGTCGCCCGTCTCGTTGATCGAGGCCGTGACCTGGATGTCGACCCGGTTGTTGATCTCGTTGATCACATCCTTCAGCGTGACTTCGTTGCCTTGCGTAAGGTCGATCGTCGCGGTCGCCCCGGTCGCGTCCGTGATGTCGAACTTGCCGCGGACCACGCCGCGTCCGCCGTTGAGGGGGCCCCGCCTACCAGCCTGATACGCTGTAGTTTTTCCAGAATCGAATTTTGCATGCAGATCTGTTCCGGAATCCCGGACAGGAACAACTGGACGAATCCATGGCAGCGAAAAAAACCGGCGGGACCGGTAAGGGCAATCCCGGGAAGAAAAAGACACCCCTGAAAAAATCGGGGGGCGATACCATAAGCGTGCCGGCCCGGAAAAAAAAGACGGCGCCCCCCGCCGAAGGAAAGGGGGCCTGGGGCGACAATCCCTACGTCAATACCTTCATGGAAGAGCTGGAGAAGGAAGCCCCCCATGATGAACCAGATGCCGAATACCCCATCGTGGAGAGAATGGGCGGACTTCTCGGCGAAGTGAAAACGGGGCCGGTGCTTGACCACCTGGACCGGTTCCGGGGTGGGTTCCTCATTGTCCTGGGGCTTCTGGCAACTTTCACAATCGCGGGATTCTTCCTGTCAGATTACATCCTCGGTTTCATCACCAGGCCCTTCGTCGAATCGGGCCAGAAACTGAACATATTCACCCTCACCGGGGGATTCATGATCCGCCTCAGGGCCGCTTTCGGGGCTGCCGTCCTCGTGACAGTGCCGGTCATCGTCTATCAGCTCTGGCGCGTTATACGGCCCATTATGCCGAAGGCGTCCCTCAAGCTTTCCCGGTTTCTCGTTTTTCTGGCAGTGCTCCTCTTCTACGGGGGAATCGCGTTCGTATATTTTATCATCCTGCCATCGGCCGTGACCATACTGATCCGGTTCATAGGCGCCGAGATGCTCAGCACCATCGGGGCCGACGACTACCTCAGGTTCACTCTCATCTTCAGCATGGCCATGGGCGTGCTCTTTGAGCTCCCGATTCTCTCGATGATCCTCACCCAGCTCGGGATTCTCACCCCGCAGTTACTCTCGAAAAACCGGAAGTACGCGATCGTCATCATCTGGATACTGGCGGCCCTCATAACGCCGACGCCGGACCCGCTGAACCAGTCTTTCGTGGCCGTGCCCCTCATGTTCTTCTACGAGATGTCGGTCATCGCGTCACGGCTGATTGTCCGGCGGCGGGAACGGCTCTGGCGTTAGGGACAACCGGAGCCCCCCCTTTTCATAATTCAGTACGCTCATCCGAATGAACTGCGCGAAAAAAATGATTTCCGCATAAAGGTACCTCAGAACTTCCGCGGGCCCAGCAGCCTGAAGATCCAGAGCAGAAAAAATGACAGGATAAAGGCCCCGGCAAATATCGCAATAACCAGCTCCACGCTCCAGTTCCACCAGATCGGGGCGTGGATCAGGATCATGTAGCTCAGCACGATGGGTGAGGCGAAAACCGCCTGTAAACCCAGCTCCAGCGCGACCGGGGTCCTGAATTCCGGATCGGCAATCCTGAGAAGCAGAAGCCCGGATGATGCGTTGCCGGTGGTCAGACCGTAGATACCGATTGTACGCTCCAGGTTGTAGGACCAGATCCTCCGCCCGAGAAACATAACCAGGAAAATGGTCAGCACGCCGCACACCAAAGCGATAGAGAAAATCGGGACGATATACTGCCAGACTATGACGGCCTGGATTGCCATGATAGTGGAAATTATCAGGAAATCCACCGACCATCCCGTTATCCTTCTCTGAACACCGGAACTGAGTATGTGCCCGAACCCGGCCTTAACGACTAGAATTCGTATCGGCAGGGCCACGAGAATACCGAAAAAGAAGAAGAATGCCCAGAGGCTCTTGGCAACGTCTGCCGGTACCAGGAGTTCCATTCCCTGTACCAGCAAGTAGGTGATAATATACACGATACCGATCAGGGCCGTGTGAAAGGCAAGGGTGTCAGCATTGCCGGAGTGTATGGTCAAATCACCGGCTGACTCCTTCTCGCTCTCCTTCCCCATGACACCCTGTAAAATATCCTTTGACAGGCTTTTCGGCGCCTGGGTCGCGAAACCCTTCCGGATGCCCCAGTTGACCAGGGGGACCCCCACGAAAAACGCGAACGCGAACCCGATGGACGCGAAGGTAAGGCCAATGGTGGCGGCGTGGTGGAAGCCGAACCCCTCCCAGACCTTGCCGATTGAAAGGGCCTGCCCCGGGCCCTGGGTGAACCCCAGGGGGGCGAAAAAACCGAAGGTGGGGAAAAGGTTAAACCACCCTACGGCGTTAAAAAACAGGATGAAGAGCCCGCCAACGATACCCTGCATCGACATGGTGACCCCGGAAACCAGGGCCATCCACACCGGCCCCTTGACGGGATTTTTTTCGGTAACCCGTCCGCCCTCCTTTTCAGGGGCTGTCAGGCCCAGGGATATGAACGAGATGTTAAACAGGTGATAGGCGTAATTTTCCAGGAGGGACGTCGAGGCCTTGACAAGGCCGGTGCTGATCAGCACAAGACCGATAAGTCCCCCGAGAAAACAGCTCGGTATGAGAAATTGCTGAAACAGTTTAATCCTGGCCCGCAGGATCATACCAGCGACCAGCATTGCGGCCATAAACCCAAAAAGAAGAAGAGACTCAAAGGGAAAGGGAGTATTCATAAAACCCTCCGTTATTTATTTGTTTGTTTAAGCGCTGCCGGCATTCCGTTCCCATCGTATATGCCGTACCTGTGCGCCGCCTTTACCATGGCGATGTAATTCTCAGCCTTCACCCCGGGATGTATCGTGTTAGAAGAAGTCAGTATGTACCCGCCCCCGGGGGCGGCGGTTTCAATTGCCTGTTTCACTTCACGGTCCACGTCTTCCACGGATCCGTTCACCAGGGTCTCCATGCAGTCGATGTTGCCAAAGAGGCAGATCTTCTTTCCGTATGTTTCCTTGACATGGGCCAGGTCCATGCACTGGGGCTGGATCGGGTGTATCCCGTTAAATCCGGCCTCAACCAGGTCATCGAATATGGTCATGTGGTTCCCGTCGGTATGCTTGAAAACCTTGAGACCAAGACCGTGGACATGATCCACTATTTCTTTATAATACGGCATTACGTACTCACGAAAATGCTGCGGCGACATGATGGTACCGGTATTGTGGGACAGGTCTCCGTCCAGGGAGATAATATCTGCCCCCATCTCACTGCCCATCTCCACGGCCTCGATGGTATAGTCGGTCACCAGCCTCGCGATGCGGTGTACCATGGCGGGATTTTCAATGTAGGCGATAAAGAGCCTGTCCATCCCGCCAACCAGGTTCCAGCTTTTGCGAAAGGGGCACTGGAAGCTCAAAACCAGGGCCCGCTCACCCTTGAACCGGCCGGCGCAGTATCGGAGCGCCAGGAGGTCCGACTCCTTTACCGTCGGAGGGACAAAGCCGTCAAGGTCGGATTCGCTCTTTATGGGGCCGTCCATGACCGTGGCCTCGCCAACTTCACTGAGCTGCAAGGTAACACCCCAGTCGTCCTTCACGTGCTCGCTGTCCACCATCTCCGACGCGGGAAACACCCGCAGGGTTATACCGTCAACGTCGAGTTCCTCAACGAGAAGGAGTACCGCGTTGAAGAGTTTCACCTTGTGTTCCAGATTCATACGCTGGATGTAGTCCACCGGGGGAAGATCATCGGTAAAATTTCGCGCGATATTGATGATAGATGACTCGTTATAGGCCGTTTCAAAGTGGGGGACACGATCAGGCACTCCAAGTGAAAGGGCCGTCAACATCCGTTCTCTGCCGTTCATTCTCTGTTTCTCCGCGCTGAACCTTTTCCGCACACCCATAACCCTGGCCGGTCAATTACAGACAGTCGATCCCTGATAACTGCCATTCCAGACATGGTGAAACATCAGGCATGATGAACAATCGCGAGCCCTGTATCTGGCAATTGAGTTGTATGTACTTAGATCAAAGTTATGCGTGATTTCACATAGTATAGACGGTGGCAAAAGGGATTACAAGAAAAAAAATTCCAGGCAATGCTAAAAGCTCACCTTTTCAGTAAAATTTTATCACAGGAAACAAAACATCGCCATTATAATAATCCTTCCCCTCTATTATATTCAAATATGGAGCATGCGTGGTAAAAATACATCCGTTCCCCCAGTCCCCTCCCCCGGTCTTATAGTCCCAGGGGGTACCTTCCGTATTTTTTGACGAACCCCTGCTCCGCCCTCACCGTCTTCATGGCCACACCGATATCGCAGGGTTCGGTGTAGGGCCAGGCCACGAAGCCCCCGTCAGGGCAGGCGAGCTTGCCGATGAGCTCCTTCACGTAGGGATAGTACGGCTCCGGGGGCTGCCACGCCACCGGGGGTGTCGACCCGAGAAAATAGGCGTCAAAATGGCGGTGGGGGACCCGGTCAGGGCCGGTAAACTCGATGGCCCGGGCGACCCGCTCCTTCGAGGTCATTTTTCCGTCAGCCAGGGGAAGAAACCTCTCCAGCACAGCCCGGGCGGCATACCGGAGAGGATAGAGTGCGGTCACCCTTTTCTGAAAGGATGACAGGTT
>CAZEPS010000258.1:0-726 GCA_964514165.1 uncultured Leptospirales bacterium | reverse complement strand
ACTCCTGTCTCGAGTCTATATAGTGGCAACCGGGAACATTCACTACAAGATAAAAAACCGGAGGCAGGTTCTGAATTATAATTCTGAACCATGTTTGCCTGTTTAAGGGTACCTCTAATATTTAAAACAAAGAAGTTCCCTCTGGGTAGGCCGCACCTTTTTCCATAAATATGGTACGGACCGATTTATAGAGGTACCCTTAACTTGTCACTGTGCAAAAAAGATGATACTGAAAACATCAGGCAGTCATTAACAAAGGAGAAAGGAGGCACAAATGGTATATAAAAAGGAAGAGGCCTTTCAAACAGAAAAGCACGGCGTCAAGATGTTGATTTACAACGGTAAAAAAGACTGCGAGGAGGCGGCGGTCGTCTACCAGGAGACCGACACCGGCCACGGCGAGGAGTTCTTTCACGAAAAAAGCGCCTTCCTTTTCTACATCATCGAGGGGAGCGGCACCTGGTACATCGAGGACGTGGCCTATCCTGTGAAAGAGGGAAACCTGGTGATAGTGCCGAAGATGAAACGTTTCTTTTACAGGGGAGGGTTACAGCAGGTCTGCATCACGGCACCGGCATGGGAAGAGGAATACGAGCGCCACGTGCGTATGGTGGAATTTTAATTTTATGTATAGGGCACATCTAAAAACCAGCATTTACAATTATGCTTAGAATTGTAAATGCTGGTTTTATCAGACTTTGTGCACACAAGGGGACTTCAAAAACA
>CAZEPS010000257.1:0-5942 GCA_964514165.1 uncultured Leptospirales bacterium | reverse complement strand
TTATCAGACTTTGTGCCCACAAGTGGACTTCAAAAACATAGTTTTTAGAAGTCCCCTGTATATTTCATTCTTATAAATAGTACTTGTAAACAGGGCTTAGCGGTTTACCGTCAGGTTATCCATATTCCTGCTTGTAAAGACAGCGGTAAACAGGAGGTTTTCATGAAAGCGACGACCTTCAAGGCCGAATACCCGGCGGAATTCGCGCCCCGAGGACAAAAGTATGATTGCCCCACCGGTTCCCGAATCTGAAGAAAAACGCCAGGCCGGCCTTGACCGGCTACAAATCCTGGACACCCCTGCCGAGGAGCGTTTTGACCGCATAACCCGGCTGGCGACAAAAATATTCGGCGTACCCATCGCCCTGGTGACCCTGGTTGACAGGGAGAGGCAGTGGTTCAAGTCGGAGCAGGGAATGGGAATGAGCGAAACCCCCCGGGAGGTCTCGTTCTGCGGCCATGCCATAAATGACGATAAAACCCTTGTTGTTCATGATACCCTGGAGGATGAGCGGTTTCTGGACAACCCGCTTGTTACCGGTGACCCGGAGATTCGGTTCTACGCAGGGCACCCCCTCCGTTCTCCCGAGGGGCACCTGGTTGGCACACTCTGCGCCATGGACCGTAAACCGAGAAAGATGACCACCGTTGAAATTGAAATACTCCGCGATCTCGCCGCCCTGGTTGAGAGCGAACTGCACATCGTCCGCCTGAGCCGGTCCCAGGCGGACCTTATCAGGGCCCGGGACGAGGCAGAGCGCAAGGCGTCGATAGATTCCCTCACCAGGGCCTGGAACAGGGATTTCATGATTGACATACTCAAGAGGGAAATATCACGGACGAAACGGGACCGCCTCACCTTCGCCCTGGTCATGCTCGACCTGGACCGGTTCAAGTCAATAAACGACACCTGCGGCCACCAGGCGGGGGACGTGGTTCTTCGAAAAACCGTTGACCATATACGGTCAGTAGTGCGGCCCTTTGACGCGGTTGGCCGCTACGGCGGCGAGGAATTCATGATTGTCCTCATTGAATGCAACCTGGAAAGGGCCTTGCTCGTAACTGAACGGATCAGGGCCGTAATTGAAAAGACCCCGGTGCAAACACCCCGGGGTATCGTGTCCCTGACAACGAGCCAGGGAATTGTCCTCTACGACGGGACCGATGAGGCAACACCTGACGATCTTATTGACGCGGCTGATAAGGCCCTGTACCGGGCCAAGGACAATGGAAGAAACAGGGTTGAAATCGGCACGATGGATGCTATAAAATAGCTTACCGTCTGGTTATTCCTCTATTTCCATCAGTTCTATTTCAAAATTCAGCTCCTGTCCGGCCAGGGGATGGTTCCCGTCAATGGTGATTGTATCATCATCGACCTCGGCAACAAAAACCGGGAGTTTCTGCCCGTCATCGGTATGAACCTCCAGGGTCATCCCCACCTCGGGATTGATGTCATCCGGGAGATCACCTTTCGGAACATTCACGATAAGTTCATCCCTCACGTCACCGTATGCCTCTGATGCGGCTATTTTTATCGACTTCTTCTCGTTGACCTCCATGCCGATGACGCCCTGGTCAAAGCCGGGGATTATCTGGCCTGAACCGATGGTGAATTCCAGGGGCTCCCTGCCGCTTGAAGTATCAAACTCGGTACCGTCGTTGAGGGTTCCCGTGTAATGTACCTTTACCGTATTGCCGTTTTCTGCTTTACTCATAAAAAACTCCTTCATTGAATTCTTATCATGATTATGGGATTGACCCCGGGATAATACTGCAGGGAAACGTTGAATTGTGAAATAGATGATTGTACAAAGGATTGACTATTTCCAGAATTAAAACCAGATTGTCCGTTATACGCAATTTAGTTAAATTTGTTTACGGACGCGCTTTATACTGATACAATTGAAAGTTCCCGGGATCCGCTAACAAAATTACCTGCATTTTTGTGACAATATATCATCATCTCACTGCTAAATCAAGGTTTTTTCTAGTACGGCCATCACAATAAACCAAAATTTCTACATGCTTTTTTTTATGGCCCCCTTCTTCAAATTGTGGGGACTTCTAAAAACCATGGTTTTGAAGTTTCTTGTGTACATCCCGAACCCATATACTATATAATGGAATCGGGAATAAAACCAGGATTCTGAAAATCTGTATATTGCTGGTCGGTGCCGCGGGAATCGGCGTCTCCCTGAGTTCTTCCGGTGAGAACCCGGTAACCATGGGGTGGCGAATCCTGGCCGTGGGAAGCCTCGGCATCGTGTCGCAGCTGCTATGGTCGGTTTTAATCATCCGGGCCCTCAGGAAAAAAAACATCGAGGCATTTCTCCTTGCTGCCGCTTACGCTGGTTTCATGGGGTGCCTGGTCCACGATATTTTCGTACTCTTCCACGTTATCACCACCGACCTCTACTGGATAAATTTCGGGTACATCATCATACTGCTTACGTTCGGAACAGTAATGGCGCGAAGGATGGGCATCATCGCGGTCAACCTCGAATCCACCACCAGGGAATTTGAGTGCCAGAATGAAAACCTCTCTGACATTTTAGACAAGGTCAGGGAATCAATAGGCGAACTGGAGACGTTTTTTGCCACGATCAAAAACACCGCTGAACAGCTGCAAAGGGAGATGGAAGACCAGGGAGGGAGCCTGGAGGAGACATCATCAAAAGTTATATCGACGGCCTGAAAAAAATCAGCGATGCCGCCCGGAACGCCGGTGAGATGAGCTCCCAGAGCATAAGCCAGACCGAAACCGGAAGAAATTTTCTCGGGGACATCGTCGGGGGCATGGAGCGAATCAAGAATTCATCCGGGGCCATTGGCGAAATCGCGGATATAATTTATGAAATAAAGGATCAGGATAGATTGCCATGGCGATCGAAGAACAGAAGACCACGACCGAAGAAGTAACGAAATCCCTCGAATACCTGAATACCATCATGGAGGGTGTTATGCGAAACACCGGGGGCCTCCTTGCGTGCCTCGAAAACCTTCAGTCGCTCATCTGGAACCTCACCTCTGTTGTCGAAACGAAACCGGTACAATAATTTCTAGCTGATCTCCTCGATGCCGAGTGGGTACTTTGACAGCTCCTCGCACCCCTCTTTACCGATAACAATCGGGTTCTCGTACCGGAAACCGATCCCCTCTTCCGGACAGGCGTACTGCATGGCGCATATCAGCACCTCGTTCTCGCTGTACAGGTGGTCCGGGTTGGTCCAGTAGGGGAAAGGGCCGTCGTTTAGGCCGATGCGCCACTCGTCCCCCATGAGGCCGATGCCGTGCTCGAAGCCGGGGACCATGAAGTCGGCGAACCCCCGCTCCTCGGCGAAACCCATCATTTCCTCGGCCAGGGACGAGGGGGTGATGCCGGCCCGGTAGCTCTTGAGGGTCAGAGCCACGATGTCGACGAAATTGTTCGCGTGCCACCACTGCCGGTCCGTGGCCTTCCCGATAAAGTAGTTGTGGGAATGGTCCCCGAGGCCGAGCTTGAACATGGCGTGGATATCCACCATGAGGGGCTCACCTTCCTTTATTTCGCGGCGTGTCGGGGGCGTGCAGGCCCCGCCGGCCAGGCCGGTCCGGTACCCGGAGGCGATCTCGTTTCCCCCGGTGAATGACCACTCCCACTCGCTCCCTTCTTTCCGCATGGCCAGGGCTGCCATGCCGGCTATTTCGGTCTCGGTGAGTCCCTTGTACCCGCCGTTCGACAACGCCTCATTGACCGCTTTGTGGCCCTCGTCAACGATGCGGGAGGCTTCACGGAAGCGGTTAATGGTCCCCTGGTCTTTGATGAGGGCGAGACGATCGACAATAGTGTGGGCGTTCACGAGTTCTGCGTCCGGAAGGGCGGCCCGGTACTGCTCGTACTCGTAGTGGGTGAGAAACCCCTCGGGGAGGTAGTTGGACATGCCGCTCTCGATGCCTACCCTTCCCCGGCCATTACCGAGGATGTCGCTGATGAAATCCGCGATCTGCTCGATCTGGTCCTGGCCCCCCATGGGGGCGAACCCGAGGACATGGTCATCGTCGAGCCAGGAGTCGTCGGCGACCCGGGCCGCGTCGATGACAAAGGTGAAGGCCGTGGGAAGGCCCTCGGGGGGAATAACCACGAAGCTCCGCCAGGGGCAGAAGGCGTCCAGGGTCCAGGAGAGGGTCCTGAGGCGCGAGCCCAGGTAGACGTCGATTTTTTCCTCTGCCATTTTTTCCTGGATCTGCTCAATCCGTTTCGGGAAATCGATAAAGTAGGGATTATTTTTCTGTGCTGTCATAATCGCACCCCCTCAGTATTTCGCCGGGATGGTGGCGAAGATTTTATTAACACGATCCGCGATGGAGGCGAGTTTCAGTGCCTTCACCATGTTCCCCCTGAGCTTGAGCTTCCCGGTCATGAGTGCCTTCTGGGCCCCGAGCTCGGCCCGGGAGATTCGCGAAAAGATCTCGTAGGAGCCGGTTATCCGGAACTCCGCTTTCGGGGGCTCCCCCTCCCCCACGGAAATCTGGTCCAGTGCCCCGTCTTTAAATTTAATAAACAGGTACCGGTCACAGCCGCCGGGACACCCGGTGTAAATGTTCGACATGGACGAAGTGATGTTGTTCATCTTCTCCGGGGAAAGGCCGGCCTTCAGCCGCTTCTCCGCCTCGTCCCGCCACTGGTCGCTGAGATACACGATTGATTCTGTCATGCGCTCCTCCTTCCGGATTACGGGGGCGCCCGCCACAGCGCGGTGCTGCCCCTCATTTATGGATAAGGAGCCCGTTAAGAACCATGTCCACCGCGTCATCGAACAGTTCCTCAATGGATCTCCCCTCCTTTTTCACATAGGTCTTCACGATGAACATGACATACACCGAGAAGATGAATTCAGCGGCATGGTCAACGTTGACCTTTCGGAATTTTTTCTCCTTCATGCCCCTGGTGATGATATTCTTCAGCATATTGATGGATGCGTTGTTAATATCGGAAAAACGGTCCTCAGCCGGGGATATGGGAAAGATGGCGGGATCGTTCAGGAGCACGGTACGGAGGTGCTCATCATGGGCCAGGTAGCGGTAGGCGCTGCCGCACAGAACCCGGAACTGCTCCACCGCGTCATCGATGCCGTTTATCTCGCTCACCACCTTCCCCTGCCACTTGAGTAAGCCGTGGCGGACAGCCTCTTCGTAAAGGTGTTCCTTGTTTTTCGCGTAGAGGTAGATGTTGCTCTTGGTCATTGAGAGTTCCGCGGCGATGTCGTCCAGGGTGGTTTTTTTATATCCGAACCGGGCGAAGACCCGCAGGGCCGCGTCAAATATTTCGCTTGTATCTTTTTTCTGCTTCATTTAAATGAACAATTGAATTATTTTTTAATTTGTTCATTTATAAAACACGGACAGGTTTCTGTCAATATCTTTTATTAAAAAATGAGGATTATTCGGTCCAGGCCTGGGTTCAGAGCGACCAGGCAGGGGTCAGAGCCATCAGGCAATTGTTATTTGATTTTTAAACCGGATAAATCAATTGTAGAATAGATCAGTTCAGCTGACAGTAATGACCACGTTCCCCCTCTTGTGGCCGGTCTCGACATACCTGAAGGCCTCCGGTATGTCTCTAAAGGGACAGGTTTTCCCGATTACCGTCTTTACCTTTCTCTCTTCGAGGAGTTTTTTCATGAACAACAGGTTTTCTTTATTTACAACTGCCATCCCCCCCCTGACCCTCCGGGAGCCGGTTATCCCGGACCAGAGGATTTGTACAAGCTCCGGGAATTCAATCTGGTTCGCGAGAAAGATCCCCTTCTCTGAAAGCAGTTTTTTGCACCGGGAATAAGAACTTTTTCCCGGGATGTCGAACACAACGTCGTACTTTTCGCCGGTCCCGGTATAGTCCTCTTTCGTGTAATCGATGACCCTGTCAGCGCCGAGAGATTTCACCAGTTCCAGGTTAGGGGT